>NZQM01000090.1 GCA_002695905.1 Parvibaculum sp. | reverse complement strand
TCGCGGGTGCCGACCTTCCGCCGGGCTCCTGCTCTGACAACGATGCCTCTGTCGGCTGGATCGGCATCATGATGTTCGAGAAAAAAACCGATGGGCACGTTCAGCGCCGCGCCCAATTTGCGAAGGTCATCGACACCCAAATTTGAGATGCCACGCTCGATCTGGCTCACATAGCCCACAGATCGGTTGATCTCGTCCGCGAGCGCCTGCAGCGTGAGACCTCGGGCACGTCGAAGGGCACGGACATCTTTGCCTATTGCCTCTGCGATTTGCTGTGTTTCCCGCTCAATTTCCCCGGCTTCTGTCATCTGGTGAAAATATCACGCCATCTATGAAAAAAATAGAGATTTTTTCACGGTGATATTTGCCACCCCCTGGAGGTCGGCTGGTTTCGAGCTGTTCCGGCTTTGCTCTATTCGTCGGCGATCTTCACGACCAGCTTGCCCAGGTTTTCGCCTTCGAACAGCTTGTTCACGGCTGTTGGGGCGTTTTCCAACCCCTCGACAATGGTCTCCTGGCTTTTGATTTTTCCAGTTGCGACCCAGGTCGCTAGCTCCATGGTTGCTTCGGCGTATTTCTCCATGAAGTCGGTCACGATGAAACCACGAACGTTGATCCGCCGCATGAGGATCGGCGAGAAGTCGCCGCGCATCGGCTCATCCGTATTGTACCCAGAGATCATCCCGCAGAGGGGCATGCGGCTGAACAGGTTCATGCGGGCCATTACGGCTTCCATGATCTCGCCGCCGACATTCTCGAAGTTCACATCAATGCCATCCGGCGTTACGGCTTCCAACTGCTCGCGCCAATCTGGGGCCTTGTAGTCAACGGCGGCATCAAAGCCGAGTTCTTCGACGATCCATTTGCATTTTTCCGGACCGCCCGCAATACCGACAGTGCGGCACCCATTGAGTTTTGCGATCTGGCCGACAACGGAACCCACGGCTCCAGCGGCGGCAGAAACGACAACGGTCTCGCCGGCCTTGGGTTGGCCAAGTTCGAGAAGTCCGAAATAGGCGGTGAGGCCGGTAAGGCCGCAGGCACCTAACATGGTTGGCAGTCCAACAGGCAGTTCGGCCGGAAGAACCCCCACAGGAATTTCATCATTGGGGCCAGCGACATAATAGTCCTGCCATCCGAGCAGGCCGCTCACGGTGTCGCCTACCTTGTAGGCATCGGAGTTGGAGGCCACCACTTTGCCAATCCCACCGCCACGCATGACGGCACCAATTTCAACCGGGGGCATATATTGATCCATGTCCGACATCCAAATGCGGTTGGTCGGATCGAGGCTCAAATAGAGGTTGCGAATGACAGCTTCGCCTGGGCCTGGTGTGGGAACCGGTTCTTCAACGAGATCAAAGTCTGTGGTTTTGATTTTTCCGACTGGACGGCTTTTAAGGCGGAATTGGCGATTGACATTGTTGGACATGAGACCTCCCGGACTACGAATTTGGTTGGAGGCATTCTTTCACAAGATGAGTGGTATTCCGAGTCTGGTTGGAGTGCGGCCTATGCGCTTCCTTCAATCTCTTCGCGTTTCATCTCCAACTCTAACCATTGCTCTTCCATATCGGCGAGGGAAGTTTCAGCGGCTTCCAGGTCTGCTGCGGTCTTTTGGAAACCTTCTGGATCCTTGGCGAAGAAGTCAGCTTTTGCAAGGGCGTCTTTAAGTTCTTGGATGCGCGTTTCGACCTTTGCCATTTCTTTTGGCAATGTCTCCAATGCATGCTTGTGCTTGAAGGAGAGTTTGGCGCGCGGAGGCGTTGATTTTCCGGCGGACGTATTTTGCTTAGCGGCCTTGGTGCCGAGTTCTTCCAGCATCCCCCCGGCTGATTTCCGTTGGTGCATCATGTCGGAATAGCCGCCTGCATATTCCTGCCACAGCCCATTGCCCTCTGCATTGATGACGGATGACACTAAGCGGTCGAGAAAGTCGCGGTCATGGGAGACGAGAAGAACTGTACCCTGATAGGAGGCGAGCATCTCTTGGAGGAGGTCCAATGTCTCCAAGTCGAGATCATTTGTCGGTTCATCGAGGATGAGCAGGTTGGAGGGTTTTGCCAGTGCGCGGGCCAGCATCAATCGACCCTTTTCGCCACCGGAGAGTTCCGTAATGGGGGTCCTGACTTGCTCGGGTGAGAACAGAAAGTCTTTCATGTAAGAGATGACGTGACGCTGGGTGTCGCCCACCATGAGCATGTCTTTGCCGCCGCCGGTCAGCGCATCCTTTAGCGTCGTACCTGCTGGAAGGCTCTCGCGCTTTTGGTCGAGGGTGACGGTTTCAAGGTTCGTGCCCAGGCGCACGGTGCCGGAATCGGGTGCCAGCTTGCCGGTCAACAGATTGAGCAGCGTCGTTTTGCCCGCACCGTTGGGACCGATAATGCCTACTCGGTCGCCCCGCAAGATACGTGTGGAGAAATTGCTGATGATGGGCCTGTCGCCGAAGCTTTTGGATATGTCCTCTGCTTCAAACACGAGCTTTCCAGAGAGGCGGCCTTCCTGCGCGTTAAGGTCCACCTTCGCCGTGCCTCTGGTGAGGTCACTTCTGGCTTTGGCGGCGTCTTCGCGCAGTTGATGCAGATCGCCGAGCCTGCGCACATTGCGCTTACGCCGGGCGGTGACGCCGTAGCGGAGCCAATGTTCTTCGCGGGCGACTTTACGCTGCATTTTGTGGGCATCGCGTTCTTCTTCTTCCAGAAGCTGATCGCGCCATGCTTCAAACTCCCCGAAGCCTTTGCCCAGGCGACGCGTGGTTCCTCTATCAAGCCATGTGGTTGATGTTGAAAGTGTTGTTAGGAACCGGCGGTCGTGGCTGATCAAGATGAGGGCAGTGCGTGTCTGCGCCAATTCCTTTTCAAGCCATTCAATGGCGGGCAAGTCCAAATGGTTTGTTGGCTCATCAAGCATCAAGATGTCGGGTTCTGGCGCTAATGCCTGCGCAAGCGCAGCTCGGCGTGTTTCCCCGCCTGACAGGTTTGCGGGGGTTTCGTCTCCGCTGAGACCCAGCTCGCTCAACAGATACTGTGCGCGATAATGGGTATCGCCGTCGGTTAGGCCCGCTTCGGCAAATCCCAAGGTGGTGGAGAAACCCGCAAAGTCCGGCTCCTGTGGCAGGTATCTCATTGTCACGCCGGGTCGAATAAAGCGCTCCCCTTCGTCTGGTTCAACCAGGCCAGCGGCGATCTTGAGCAGGGTCGATTTTCCCGAGCCGTTTCTGCCAACGAGGCACAAGCGGATGCCTGCTTCGATCGTCAGGTCTGCGCCGGTGAGAAGTGGTGTTCCGCCAAAAGTCAGGTGAATGTTCTGTAGTGTCAAAAGTGGAAGTGCCATGGGCGCCCTATAGCCTTTCGGCCTCCATTTTGTAAGAGGATCAGCCCATTTTCTTTATCTACACACAAAATGTGGTAATAAAAATAGATTACGCCCTTGAAGTGTGATTTCAATCGGCGCATATAGTCTGCAGCAAGGCACCTGCGGAGTTCGTGAGGCGCTTTCGACATTAGACCCTTGTGATTAGGACCTGAATTTATGCGGGCGCTTACCCACCTCGAACGGCTAGAAGCCGAGAGTATTCACATTATCCGAGAAGTTGCGGCGGCATGTGAAAATCCCGTGATGTTGTATTCTATCGGCAAAGATTCAGCGGTCATGCTGCATCTGGCCATGAAAGCTTTCTATCCGTCGAAGCCGCCCTTTCCGCTGATGCATGTGGACACGACCTGGAAATTTCGGCAGATGATCGAATTTCGCGATCGTGTGGCCGAGAAATATGGTCTTGATCTGATCATTCATACGAACCAGGAAGGGGTCGCGCAGGGTGTGGGGCCGTTCTCGCACGGGTCGCAGCTTCATACCCAGATCATGAAGACCGATGCGCTGAAACAGGCGCTTGATAAATACAAGTTCGACGCTGCCTTTGGCGGCGCACGTCGGGACGAAGAAAAGTCCCGCGCTAAGGAGCGGATTTTCTCTTTCCGGTCCGAACAGCATCGTTGGGATCCGAAAAACCAACGCCCGGAGCTTTGGAGCCTTTACAATACGCGCATGCATCCTGGTGAAAGCTTGCGGGTGTTTCCGATCTCGAACTGGACTGAGCTCGACATCTGGCAATATATCCACAAAGAAAAAATTGACATCGTCCCGCTCTACTATTCTGCAAAACGCCCTGTCGTAGAGCGTGATGGTCAGCTGATCATGGTGGATGATGACCGGATGAAACTGGCGGATGGTGAAGTGCCCGAGATGAAGTCGGTTCGGTTCCGGACACTTGGGTGTTATCCGCTCACTGGTGCTGTTGAATCTGAGGCCGCCACGCTGCCGGATATTATTCAGGAAATGTTGCTGACCACCTCCTCTGAGCGGCAGGGGCGGATGATTGACCATGATGCAGCTGCATCCATGGAGAAGAAAAAGCAGGAGGGCTATTTCTGATGGCACATCAATCGGCTCTCATCGAAACAGATATCGAAGCCTATCTCGACGCGCAGGAAAACAAGAGCTTTTTGCGCTTCCTCACCTGCGGCAGCGTGGATGACGGTAAGAGCACGCTTATCGGTCGCCTGCTGTATGATTCAAAACTGATCTTTGAAGATCAGTTGGCAGCGCTGGAGGCCGACAGTAAAAAGCTTGGAACCCAGGGCGATGAATTTGATTTTGCTCTGCTTGTTGATGGTCTTGCGGCAGAACGGGAACAGGGCATCACGATCGATGTCGCCTATCGTTTCTTCTCGACAGACAAGCGCAAGTTCATCGTTGCCGATACGCCAGGACATGAGCAATACACACGCAACATGGCGACGGGTGCCTCAACCGCAGATGTCGCCATCATTCTTGTGGATGCGCGTAAAGGCATGCTGACCCAGACGCGGCGCCATTCCTATATTGCGTCTCTCTTGGGCATCAAGCATGTGATTGTTGCGATCAACAAGATGGATCTGGTTGATTATTCGCAAGATACCTTCAATGAGATTGAAACAGCCTACCGGGAATTTGCAGCACAGCTCAACTTCTCCACCATCATATGTATTCCTGTGTCGGCCCTTAAAGGCGCAAACATCACTGTCCCAAGTCCCGAGGATACGCCCTGGTACAAGGGTCCCGCGCTTCTTCAGGAGCTGGAAGAAATTGAGGTGGATGGCGAAGCTGTAACCCAAGCTTTTCGCTTTCCAGTTCAATGGGTGAACCGACCTAATCTGGATTTTCGCGGGTTTAGTGGCACGATTGCGGGCGGTACCGTCAAAGTGGGCGATGAAGTTATTGTCATGCCTACGGCATCGCGGAGCCACATTGCGCGTATCGTTACGGCAACCGGTGATCTTGAGGAGGCCCAGACAGGACAGTCTGTGACATTGACCCTTGAAGACGAAGTCGATGTCAGTCGGGGTGATGTGATCTGCGGGGGACAGGTTCCTTCGCTGATTTCGGACCAGTTTGCAGCGCACCTCTTGTGGATGCGCGAAGAGGAAATGCTGCCGGGTCGGCAATATTATATGAAGATCCACAACAAGCTCGTGTCTGCGTCGGTTTCCGAACTTAAGCACAAGGTCAACGTCAATACGCTTGCGCATCAGGCGGGAAAGACGCTGGAGCTCAACGAAGTTGGTGTGTGTAACGTCAGCCTTGATCAGACGATTGCCTATGATGCATATGCTGATAACAGGAATACTGGCAGCTTCATTCTTATTGACCGACGTACCAACGAAACAGTTGGTGTGGGCATGCTCGACTTTTCTCTACGGCGCGCGCAGAATGTTGTGTGGCAGGAGCTGAAAGTTGATAAAGAAACGCGCGCTGAACAAAAACACCAGAAGCCAGCTGTGCTCTGGTTTACGGGTCTAAGTGGGTCCGGCAAATCAACGGTTGCCAATCTAGTAGAACAGAAACTCTATGACCGTGGACGTCATACCTACACGCTTGATGGCGACAATGTCCGCCATGGTTTGAACAAGGACCTTGGTTTTACGGATGTTGACCGGGTGGAAAACATTCGACGGGTTGGAGAAGCGTCCAAACTGATGGTGGATGCCGGACTAATCGTCTTGGTGTCATTCATCTCTCCTTTTATCAGCGAGCGTCGTCTGGCCCGCCGTCTGGTGGAAGAAAATGAGTTCATCGAGATTTTCGTGAATACGCCACTTGAGCTTTGTGAGCAGCGGGACCCGAAAGGCCTTTACAAAAAGGCGCGGGCTGGCGAGATCAAGAATTTCACAGGTATTGATTCAGGCTATGAGGCGCCGGAAGCTGCAGAGCTCGAAATCAAAACCGATGAGGTCTCTGCTGAAGAAGCGGCAGATCAAATCATCCACTATCTGGAGAACAATGGATATCTCTCTGCTCGTTGATTGTTCTCGGCTATGAAGTCTATAGCGGCGGCCTTATCATGAGGCCGCCGTTTTCGTTACGGTCAGGCGGTCTGGGATTTGCTGGTAAGGGTCGCGAAGACATATCCGGCAACGGCACCTACGGCGATTTGGGCAATGAAGCCGCCTGTGGAGCGTGCCCCTGAGATGGGCATGATGCCGCCAAAGGCTGTTTGCAGGGTGATAAGAGTGACTCCAACCGCTGTGCCGCCAGCGACCAGATAGACAAACCATCTCAAATTCGGAGCAAGCTTTGAAACGAATATCGCTGCGACGAAGGCAACCAGAAGACCGGTGCCGATGATCGCTCCATATAAGGGAGCAATGCCGACAATGTCCTGTATGGTCATGGCGAGGCGGTCTGGGAAGGGAATGGCGACCCCAAGGTCTGACAGAGCGCCCAACACAAAATGTGTCGAGGCGATTGACCCCAAAATTATTGCGACAATGACTGCAGCAAAAAAACTGCCTATCGGGCGCACAAAGCTCATGATTTTTCCCCATCGCCTATTGGTGTTCGTCTCTTGATCTTTGAGAGAGTATGATCACATGATCTAATGACGTAAAGAACAAGCTTGCCCGTGATGAGAAGGGGATCGGTCATGAAGAAACGCTCAAACCTAAAGTTGGGGGCTGCAACCGGTCTGGCGGCGCTTACGGGGCTTCTCTCTTTCGGAGGTGGGGCTGCCATCGCAGAACCGTCCGCTTCCTATCAGGTTGAAACAGTCGCTGAGGGTCTCGGGTTCCCCTGGAATGCTGCTTTTCTGGACGACGGGACGATCCTCGTAACAGAGCTTGATGGCCAGCTTCGCGCGATCCGTGATGGTGTGCTTGACCCAGAGCCAATCACAGGTGTGCCGGATGTCTACCGTGCAAGCCAGGGTGGGTTGTTTGATGTGGTGCCGCACCCAAACTTCGCAGAAAACAAACTCCTCTACCTCTCCTACGCAGCCGGTGAGCCAAGTGCCAATGCAACACGTGTTGCTCGTGCCAGATTTGATGGGACGGCGCTGAGCGACCTGGAGGTTATCTATGAGGTGACACCTCTCAAAGATACGCCGGTTCACTATGGCGGGCGGATTGCCTTTGCGCCCGACGGCACTTTGTTTCTCACCACCGGTGATGGATTTAACTATCGCGAGCAGGCCCAGGTTCTTTCCAATACGCTTGGGTCGATCGTCCGGCTAAATGATGATGGCTCCGTGCCGTCCGACAATCCATTTGTCGGCCAGGAGGGCGTGAGGCCCGAAATCTATTCCTATGGTCATCGCAGTCCACAAGGTCTGTTCATCATGGATGATGGGCGTGTCTATATGAATGAGCATGGCCCCCAAGGTGGCGATGAGATTAACCTGATTGAGGCCGGTAAGAATTACGGATGGCCGGTGATTGGCTATGGCATTGATTATTCAGGCGCGCGCGTTTCGCCGTTCACTGAAATGGAAGGCATGGAGCAGCCGTTGAAATATTGGGTGCCGTCCATCGCGCCAGCCAATCTGGAGCTCTACAGCGGCAGTCTCTTTCCGGCATGGAGCGGTGACTTCTTCATAGCCGGGCTGGTGCCAGGTGATGTGCGCCGTATTGATCTTGAGGACGGTGACATTGTCGGCGAGGAAATCCTCTTTGCGGAACTTGAAAGCCGTATCCGCGCCATCCAGATGGCGCCGGATGGATCACTCTATATTTTGACAGATGGCGAAGGCGGGAAAGTTCTGCGTGTAACGCCGAACTAGTACGACCCCTCAGCTTTCATTAGCGAATGCGCCATTCCTCGGCAATCATGGTGAGTGCAGGCACCAGCAGGATGATCATCACACTCGCGACAACGATTCCGAAGGCAAGACTGATTGCCATTGGGATGAGGAACTGCGCCTGAACGCTTGTCTCCAGCAGCATGGGTAGAAGCCCCAAGGCAGTGGTTGTCGTCGTAAGCAAGATGGGGCGGAAACGCCGTACCGCCGCGTCGACCACTGCCTGGCTTTCTTCTACACCTTGTTTGATCAGTTTGTTGTAATAGTCCACCAGTACGATGCTGTCGTTTACGACGACGCCTGACAGTGCCACCATCCCGAAGATGGAGATGAAGGAGAGGCCATGGCCCATGATCATGTGGCCGAGGACGGCGCCGAGGAATCCGAAGGGTACAGCGGTCAGAATGACCAATGGTTGTATGTAGCTGCGAAGCTGAACCGCCAACATGACGAAAATGATAAAGAGGGCAATCAGAAGACCCTGGCCAAGTGATGCGAGATCTTCAGACTGGTTGCGTGCATCGCCTTCTTTCGAATAGGAGAGACCCGGGATATCCCGCATCATGCGGGGCATAATTTCCGTTTCGATCAAGGCAATAACATCATTTGGTGTGGTGCTAGCTTCATCGACTTCGGCTGTGACGGAGGCAATGCGCCGCCCGTCTACGCGCTGAATGGAAGAATAACCGCGCGATTCAGATAATCTCGCGACAGTGAGGAGCGGTGCCTCGGATCCATCCGTCAGACGAATGCGCATGTCGTAGACTTCTGACAGGGATTGGCGTTCCTCTAATGGGTATTTGACGAGGACTTTGATTTCGTCGCGACCGCGCTGAAGGCGCTCAATTTCCTCGCCATAGAAGGATTGTCGAACCTGGCGTGCAAGGTCATTGGTTGTGAGACCAGTGGCCAGCCCGGCGGCAGTGAGTTCAAAATCCAGCTGTCTCTTGCCGACATCCAGATTGTCCTGGATCTCTTCTACGCCGCTGACGGCGGCGAGTTCCAGTTTCAACCGTTCGGTCGCCATAAGAACAGTCTCTTCATTTGCATGTCGAAGTTGGATCTCTACTGGCGGATCGTTGGAAAAGAGCGAGCTTTGAATGCCAAGATATTCAGCACCCGGGATCTCGCCGATTTCTTTCCGCCATCTTTGTTCCAGCTCGCGGGCCGAGATGACCCGTGCGTCGCCGAGGGGTAATTCCAGGATCACCCGAGAGATGTTTGCGCCATTGGAACTGCTTCCGCCGCCGGGACCGCCCGAAAAGGATTGCTCGCCGACAGTCACCGACGTTCTGGCAAGAACGCTGTTGGTTCCAGCTGGTGTGGTGGCGTCTATTTCTCTGCGAATGCGCTCTGCTGCCTCAATGATCTGTTGTGTGGCTGCGCGTGTCGTTTCGAAGGGGGTGCCTTCCGGCATTGTTAGGGATGCCGCCACTCTGTCGCCCTCAAGGTGAGGGAAGAAAATGAAGCGGGCATATCCGCCCTGAAAGAGGCCGTACATAATAAGCAGAAGGCCGAGACTTCCCACAAAGGTTGCATATTTGAATTGAACACAGCGTGTCACGGTAGGTCGGACGACCTTTTCCGTGAATGAATGCAGAGCGCCGCCTACACGTGTTTGAATGCGTTCCAGGATGCCCCGGCTCCACCGACTTGAGTTGGACAGGTGGGCGGGCAGAATGAAGAAGGCTTCGAAAAGCGAAACCAAGAGCACGGCGATCACGATGAGGGGGACCGGCGCCATGATCTGTCCCAATATGCCTGAGGCAAACAGAAGCGGCGCAAAGGCCGCCATCGTTGTGGTCACACCGACGGTTACAGGGGCTGCGATCCCCATCACGCCAGCGAGCGAGGCTTTCTCGTCTTTTAGCCCAGCTTCTTGGGCTGCGAAGATGTTTTCGCCCGCAACGATGGCGTCGTCGACGACGATCCCTAACACCACGATTAGTGCGAACAGGCTCACCATGGAAATGGTGA
Source organism: Parvibaculum sp. (assembly GCA_002695905.1). GTDB lineage: Bacteria > Pseudomonadota > Alphaproteobacteria > Parvibaculales > Parvibaculaceae > Mf105b01. The sequence goes on along the minus strand of NZQM01000090.1, from coordinate 24,444 downwards.
CCCCAAACAGGGAGGCAATCATCAGGCCGCCAAGGAAGGAAATGGGGATGCCCATGCTCGTCCAGAAAGCGAGTTTTAGATCGAGGAAGAGGACGAGCGATAGAAAGACCAGCGCGAATCCAAGTAGAGCGTTGCGGATGAGAAGGCTGATGCGGTCTCGTAGAATGTCGGTCTGGCTCTCGGAGATGTCGATTTCCAGGCCTGCAGGCAGAGTAAGAGTCTGGAGATAGGTTTTGACCTTGTCTTCGATCTCGAGGGCATCTTGATCGCCGGTGCGAGAGATGTTGATCTTAGCGGCGGGCTGGCCGTTAAAGAGGCTCTCCAGCCGATCCTCTACGAAACCATCATTGATGGTCGCTATGTTGCCTAGTCTTAGAAGGGAGCCGTCTATGTTGGAGCGGATCACAATGTCTTCGAACTCTCGACCGGTGAACCGTCTGCCCGCTGTTCGCAGCAGGATCTCACCCGCATCCGTCTTGATTGAACCTGCAGGCAGGTCGAGGGATGTGTTTGACACGGCGCTGGCGACTTCCCGCAGCGTTAAGCCATACCGTCGCAGCGTCTCTTCACTAACTTCGATTGAAAGTTCATATCCGCGCACGCCGCTGAGCGAAACCAGTGAGAGACCGTTCACCTGAAGAAGATCATCTCGGATGCGCTCTGCGTTTTCGCGGATGGCCCGTTCTCCGCCCTGACCGAAGACCACCAGAGACATCACACTTGATGCGCGGCTTGACTTGGAAATGGCTGGCTCGTCGGCATCTGCGGGCGGGAAGTCTGACAGCCGGTCTACTTCGTCTTTGATGTCATTGAGAACAGTGCTCGCATCGATAAAGTCATCAAGTTCCGCGGTGATTGTCCCAACACCCTCTGAGGCAGTTGATCTCACGCGATCAATCCCTTCAATGCCGGATATCGCTTCCTCGACGCGCCGGGTGATGCCGTCCTCAACCTCGTTCGGGGTCGCGCCCGGATAGGCAACGGTGATGCTAATGGTGCGAAGGTCTACCTGCGGGAAGACTTCTGCGCGCATATTGGAAACCGCAAGCAGGCCGGCGCCGAGCAAGAACATCATCAGAAGGTTGGCGGCAACGTGATTGTTGACGAACCAAGGGATGATGCCTCTTGGTTGTGCTGGAGCGCGATCTTCGTAGTCGCTGGGAAAGTCACTGGGCATATTATCGTGCCTCGACTGTATTGATCGTCGGCGAGGGTGTCACAAGGGTACGCACCGCCATGTTTTCAACAGCACCTGGAACGTTGCTCAGCAGGATTTCTGTGCCCGCGGCCAATCCTCTGATCAGGGAAGCAGTGGGGCCTGTTTGAACAATCTCAGGTTGGGCAGACTTCAATCGTTGATCGACGACGGTCCAAATCTTCCCATTTTCCTGAACAGCGGCTGTGGGAACGGTGACCAAATTGTCCAACTCTGGCCCTAGAAATGTTACTGAGACGAAAACACCCGGAACGAGCGGCAGTGTGCCTTTGCTGCCAGCGTTTTCGCCCAAGGAGACAATAACGGAGGCAAATCTGGTCTGGGCATCCAGTTGCGCGGACGCGCGCGCAGCTCTCGCCCGGATCACCCGATCAACGCCGAGGTAAGATGTCTGGATGATCGCCTCAACATTGTCCAGTGGTTGAAGCCATTTCAGGTCTTTGTCTGCCAGGGGTACTGTGACCTCTAGCCCTTCCAATGAATAGACGGTCCCGTAGGACTGCGCGGTGGCCATGAACTGGCCCAGTTCGACATTGCTGGAAACGACCCTTCCATTAAAGGGCAAAGAGAAATTCGTTCGGTCCAGGTCGAGCTGGGCGCGGGCGAGCTGAGCTTGGGCTGAGGCGAGGGCAGCACGTCTGTCTCGGATCTGGGGTTTGCGCGCAACAAGGGCTGGAACGGGCTCGCCGGACGTGATTTCTTCCCACTCTCTTGTGGCGGCGAGGCCCTCTGCCTCTTCCAGCTGTAAATTGGTTCGGGCGCTCGCTACTTCTGCGCGTCGGCGTTCAACCTCCAGCTCGAAGTCTCGTGTTTCGATGCGGAACAGCACTTCGTCTTTCAGAAAAGAGCCGCCTGGGCGCATGACGGTGCTCAGCCAATCCACCCGGCCTTGCACCTGCGGGATGATTTGAACGTCGACTTGGCTGCTGACCGCCCCGCTGCCAACAATTTCAATCCGCCGGGTTTCGGGATTCACAATGGTCGAATTCACAAGGGGCGCGAACTCTTCCTCGTCTTTGAGTTCAGGTGTGCGGTCCGTTCCTGACAGCAGGCTGGATACCAGAACAGCAAAGAGGAAGAACGAGACAACGAGGATCAGTTGCAGACGTCCGACATTTTCAGCGCGATCAGCTGGATCCGCGGCGTCTTTTGAGAAGCGCTTCGTTATCGGATCAAGAATGCGTTTCATGCGTCCCACTTTCCCGTGTGCCCGTTTCAAGCGAGAGTGTGTTAATTGATATTTGTTCGGCGCCGGTACCCAGCCAATCGCCGCCGAGGGTCAGCAGAAGATCGATGCGAGAATTCCACTTGTTTTGCTGTTCAATCAGAAGTGTCTGTTCAGCTGTCTGCAGCCGCCGCTGTATTTCCAGCAGTCTCTCGTAAGTGCCGATGCCTCGGCGGAACCGATCTAAGGCGCTGGCTTCCGCCAACCGAACTTCGCGAAGGGTGCTCTCGAGCTGGACCAGTCGAGCGGCTGACTTGCGCTCTGCCACAAGTGCATCTTCCACTTCTTTAATCGCCGTCAGAATATTGTCGGCGTAGGCGGCTGCTTGCTCGGCCATCTGCGCTTCGCGTTGCCTCACGGTCGCTTGTCGCGCCCCGCCGTCAAACAAGGGCTGAGCAATTTGTGCCGTGAGGGAGCCAGCAAGACTTGTTATATCGAAGAGATTTGCGGTGGACGCGTCGCTGGAGCTCAGGGTGCCGGTTAGCGTGAGGTTGGGGTACAGATCAGCGATCGCAACCCCTACATTTTCCGTTGCTGCTTCCAACCTGAACTCAGCGGCTCGCAGGTCTGGTCGTCGATCAAGAAGAGAGGCCGGGACTCCGACGGGTATGTCCTGGGGTGGGGGCACGTTTGCCAGCGCGTCTATATTGAGGGCGCTGTTGCCTGGGATGCGCCCGAGCAGCACATGCAAGCTCGTTGTGGTTGCTGCAATGTCGTTCTCAAGTGAAGGGATATCTGCCAGAGCTGATGTGTAGTTTTCCCGAGCGGCATGCAGATCGACAGCGTTGGTGCTTTCAAGCCCTGCGCGGTATCGACGTTCGACTGCATTCAGTGTTGCGCGACGGCTTTCTGCGATGGCTTGCGTCGCAGCAAGGCGTCGTTCCAAGGTTGCAAGTGCCACCCGCGTGCGAACCAGGGTAGCAATTTGTGTGTGGATCAATCCTTGCCAGTCGGCCTCAGCAGCGGCGAGGTTTGCGGCTTGTGAGCGTCCGCTTCGTCGCAGTCTGCCAAAGAGGTCTGTCTGCCATGAAAGCGTCGTGCCCATAGAAAAACTGTTTGCGTAGGTCCGGTTGCCTGCGCTGTTCGCCGTAAAGGAACGGTTGGCGCTTGGATTGAGGTCTAGGCTTGGGAGGCGCGTGCCGGCGACGTTTTCCAGGCTTGCTTGGGCTTGTCTAACGCGGGCGACCGAGACGGCTAGGTCCTTGTTGTTCGACAACATTTCCGCAACAAGAGGGGCCAGGTCTGGATCACCCAGCCGTTCCCACCAGTGCGAAATGCTCTCCGCCGCGATCGCTGCTGGATCGGGAGCTGCGGCGTACTTCATCGGATCGGCACCAGCGCCATCCAATCCGAGAATAGAAGTTAAAGAGCTGCCTCGCTCATAATCGGGTCCAAGGGTGCATCCTGACAGAATGATTGCGGCTGTTAGGGATAGCACTTTGGGGGATTGCATGTTGCAGCGGCCTTACTTGCGACAGGAGATGGCCGGTTCACGGCAACCTTACATGTCTTATTGTACGCGGCAGGCGCGGAAAACGTTCACTTATGCGAAACATTCCTCAATCACAGGGGTAGGATTAGGAATCCTGTGCCTTACGGGACACGGATCAGAAATGACTTTGTCTGGTATATTGTCCTTCATGTTGCGTCGAACGTCTTAAAGATACTTAACATTCTCTTTTTGATTCAGCGACGAAACCCATTGTTGGGTGACGGATATATGATGGTGATTGGTCTCTAAACTGAGCGATTCCGCCTATTCGTGATGTTGCGAGGAGTTCGTCTGCTTTTGATTGGTTTGCCGGACCGCCGGCCCAGGCGCTGGAGAAGTGTGTGGCAAAAAGCTCAGCCTCGTTCTGATTAACCAAAAGTTAACTTTGGGCCGACTCCCGCAGGCAATCTTTTGTACTATCCGCCCTTCAGGTCGATGGGTAGACCTGAGGTTTTCCAACCATCCAAGCGTGAAAATGGATGTGGAATGTGGGGGCGGCTGTGCGGAGTATCGCGCTTTTATTCATCGGTCTAATTGCGGCTGGATGCAGCACGTTTGAGCCGAGCCTGGTGGGCACTGAGGCGGCAGGTGCCATGGATCCGTCCACCGGCACGTCTGGTGGCCCGAGCATTGAGTTCAGCGCTGTTTTGCTGGAGCGCATGAGTGCCCTTCCAGAGCCGTCAGCTGTCGATGATGCAACGCTTGAAGCAGCAGCGGAACCTTATCTCAACCGACCTGTTTCCCTGGATGACTTGCGGGCGTTGGGTACCGAGATGGAGGGCATTTTCCGGGAAGCGGGCTATCCTTACGTCCGTGTCGTGCTGCCGCCACAGGAAATTCTGAATGGCCGCGTAAGGTTTCAAATCATTGAAGGTTGGGTTGAGGGCGTTTCCGTTTTGGGGTCGTCTGCCATTGCGAAAGCTCAAACCGAGGCGCGACTGTCGGCCTTGGACGGGAAGGGACCGCTCTCGCTTGATGATGTCGAACGCACTGTCGCGCAGTTGAATGATGTCCCGGGGCTTGCAGCACGGGTTTCGATCGCACGTGGCAAACAGGGTCCTGGTGCAATGCGTCTGATTGCGGATGCGGAACGGCAAAACCCCCGTGTTCTCGTAAATGTTCAGAACTTTGGATCGAAAAACCTTGGTCGTGAAGGCACAACGCTTTTTGCACATATTCCTGGCTGGGCACCTTTGGGGGACCAGTTGGAACTTGCCGCCTTTAACACCTGGGAGTCGGGGGAACAGGTAAGTGGTCAAATTGCCTATTCACGAGGATTGACAGTTGATGGGCTGTCGGCACGGGCCTGGGCATCCTATGCGGAGGCTGAACCTACTGGCGCTGTTGCGACATTGGGGTCAACGTCGGAAAGTCTGACTGCAGGCATTGAGGCAACGCACCCGATCTACCTGCGCCGAGAGGAATCTCTGTCAGGATATCTTGGTTTTGAGGCTGCAAACCTCAAAGGCGAGCTGTTCCAGGGGGCTGTGCCGCTCAGCAAGGATGAGACGCGGACGGTGTATGCAGGCCTTGAAGGTGAATTTCTGGTCGACCAATGGAGCTTTACGGGACACGTGGAGGCGCGCCAGGGACTCCGTTGGTTTCATGCAAGTGCCCGTGGCGATGCCAATCTTGCGCGCTCTGAGGCAGATCCCTTCACACGGGTTGTCTCTGGGGAGCTTCTTACGGAGACGCCAGAGTTTTGGGGCATGAAGGCAGAGATTGATTTTCGAGGTCAGTGGGCGAATGCGCCACTAATGGCGATCGAAGAATTTTCGTTCGGCAATTATACGGTCGGTCGTGGGTATGATCCCGGTGCGGCTGCGGGTGATAGTGCCATCGCGGCCGCTATCACTGTGAGCGGCTTTAAGCAGCAATTCTGGAATGACCGTATCGGTACCGAACTGGTCGCCTTTTACGATATTGGCCGTTACTGGAATGAGGATGCGACCGGCACACCCTCCCGCACGCTGGCGTCAACTGGCGGTGGCGTGAGGCTCCTGTTCAATAATCAAGTGCGGGCCGATATCACCTATGCACATCCGCTCGACCAACCGCGCGGTCTTGGCGAGCCGCGTCCCGGCGCCCGAGTTTTGTTCAATATCACCGCTGATGCGGTCCAGATATGGGATGATGCAGCAACATTTATTGGGGGGTTAGGTGAAGATCTGTCCCTCTAAAATGTCGAGCTTCGTTAGCGTGCGTCGGGCTTTGTCCGGTGGTCTTCTGAGCGCCGCCGCGCTGGCGTGGACGATAACCGGGACTCAGGCAGAGCCTACCAACGGGACGATCATTGCTGGAGGTGGTGCTGGCGCCTCAATTGGTTCAGTTGCAAACGCTGGCGGCGGGTTTGACGTTACGGTCCAGCAAAACTCCGCTCAGATGGTCGTCAATTGGGATGACTTCAATATTGATCTCAACGACGTTGTTCAGTTTAACCAACCTTCAAGCTCTGCGATTGCTGTCAATCGGGTGGTAGGTGGCGCTGTGACGCCGACCATGATTGACGGCGCACTTTCGGCCAACGGCCATGTTTGGATTCTGGACCCGGCTGGCGTCGCGTTTGGCGCCGGGGCGGTCGTTGATGTTGGTGGGTTGCTGGCCACCACGAGTGAAATTGATACAGCTACATTCATGGCGACAGACCCGGCTACTGGCACCTTCGTCTTTACAGGCAACCCGACAGGAGCGGTTACCAGTGCCGCAAACCTTGAGGCGCAAGGGTTAATTGCGTTGGTGGCCCCGATGGTCACCAATTCAGGGTCCCTCACATCTGACAATGGGGATGTCCTTCTTGGGGGCGCGAAGGCATTCCGCCTCAGTTTTGCTGAAGCAGACCGGACACCTGCGGGCGGCGGCGCTGTCTATAAAGAACTTTTGGTCACAGACTTCATCATTGATACAGGTGTTGATAATGCCACGGCACCCGCAGAGACAATCCCGATCACACAGACGGCTGCGGGGAGCGCCAGCGGCAGCAATATCATTATTTCAGCTGCTTCGGCCGGAGGCGGCGCTTTCTTGAATGTCGACGGCGTTGTTGAGGCGACGAATGTAGGGACCGGGTCTGGGTCAGTGATGTTGCTCGGCGGTGCGAACCTGGTTGGCGGAGTTGTCGCCGCAACAGGGACAGAAGCTCTCCGTATTGCTGATCTTGGCATTTCGGCGACCGGGGCACTGACCGTTCAGGGTAGCTCTGTCTCTATTGCCGCTAGCGCCCAGAATATCTCTGTTGGATCGGCTGCCATTACGGCGGTTGTGGGAGATGCGTCGATCAACGATGCCGTAACGGCAACTTCTGGTGCTATTGGGATCACTTCGACCTCTGGCGATGTAACGCTGGATGCGGTGACGGCGACGACCGGGGCCATCAATATTACGGCCACCACTGGGAACGTTGATGTGGGTGCTACAATGGCGGGCACGTCGATCACCCTATCGGGGCAGGACATTGATCTTGCTGGCAAGGCGGATGCGACCACCACGGCGATGCTGACCGCGACGGCGGGGAATGTGTCCGCGACGGGCGCGCTGGAGATTGAAGGCTCGGCGGTCACGGTCTCCGGTCCGATCCTGGCTGCGACCGATGCCACGATTACAGCGACGTCAGGGAATGCGACTCTGGACGCGGTGACGGCGACGACCGGGGCCATCAATATTACGGCCACCACTGGGAACGTTGATGTGGGTGCTACAACGGCGGGCACGTCGATCACCATGTCGGGGCAGGACATTGATCTGGCTGGCAAGGCAGATGCCACCACCACCGCGATGCTGACCGCGACGGCGGGGAATGTGTCCGCGACAGGGGCGCTGGAGATTGAGGGCTCGGCGGTCACGGTCTCCGGTCCGATCCTGGCTGCGACCGATGCCACCGTGACGGCGACTTCCGGGGATGCCACCCTTGATGCGGTGACGGCGACGGCGGGTGCTATTTCGATCAATGCGGCCACGGGCGATATTGATGTGGGCGCCACGATGGCGGGCACGTCGATCACCCTATCGGGGCAGGACATTGATCTGACTGGCAAAGCGGATGCCACCACCACCGCGATGCTGACTGCAACGGTGGGAGACATTTCGTCAACCGGAAATGTGGAGATTGAGGCCGGCTCGATCTCGCTCATCGGCAGAGTCAGGGCCGTAACGGATGTTCTTTTGACCGCGCTGACAGGTGGCATTTCGTCCACCGACAGCATAAGTGCGATGCTTGGCGACATTGTTGCAAGCGCGGCTAACGGGCCAATTGCTGTGAATGATCTGGAGGCGACCGGGGACATTCGTTTGGTCGGTACGTCAGTGAATGTTGCCGGGACGGCAATAGCGCATGGCAGTGCGTTTCTGCAGGCGCTTACGGGGAATGTGTCTGTGGGCGGCTCCGTCACAGCGTCAGGTGGCGCGCTGGTTCTGGATGCCACGAGCGGGAGTGCGCTACTCAATCGAATAGGGGCCCTGAGTGATGTCACGTTAACAGTCGCTGACCTTGATCTCTCCGGGTCGATCTCTGCCGGTGATCAGTTCATTCTAGAGACTAATCGCACCGGGCGGACAATTGTGTTGGGCGGTGATGGCACCACAGGTGATGTTACTTTGCGGCGGACCGCGGGCCTTATCATTGATGAGTCAGAGCTTACCAAAATCTCCGCTGGACGTTTTGACATAGATGGCGGTGCCAATGATGTTCTGCTGCTGGATGCGCAACTCACCGCATCCAGCCTGGATACGATGATGATCGGGACGGATCAAACATCCCGTATCTTCGCTGCGGGTACTGTTACCGGGCTCACGTCGCTGCAGCTTGGATATCAAACCGGGAGCCTTGATCGTCGACCAGAACTCATCCTTGTTTCCGGGCAGCTGGGGTTGGATACAAGCACGGGGCGCCTCGGGACTGTTCGGCTTGAGTCCGCAGAGGACATTGTGATTGGGACTGAGAGGTTCCTGGAGATATTTGAATCGGACTCCCTCACTGTTCTTGGCCTGGCTGCATTGCCGAACAGTGTTGTCGGTGGCGTAGACGATCATGTGTTTATTGCCGCTGATCAATTGCGAATTTTTGCGCCCGGGTCGGTCGTTCAGCTGAACACCGGGCGGGGCGTGGAAGGAGCCGGGCTTGTCTTCAATGTGCCGTCGAAGGGTGATGGAGTCTTATTTCCCTCAGGCGATGGACCTGAAGAGGTGTTGATTTTCGGCGAGGTCATTCGGACAGATGGCACGCGCGTCTCCGCCTTTAACGCCAGCCTGGAAGACAACATTCTCTTTGGTGGCGGCACGACATCTGCCGAGCCTGCTCTGACCCAGAATAATCAGTACTACATGAATTTCTGTCTCATTGGTGATCCTGTGAGTTGTTCTGCGGACTCCCTTCGAGAGATGGAACGGAATAACCGCTTTATCAATGGCGACCCGTCTGGCCTGGGTGGGGTGATCCCAGTCGTCTTTGAGACGGGCGAAGATGATGAGCGCGACCAGGAAGAGGACCTCGGTGGCGTTGCCGCGAGTGGCAATGAAGCCTTGTGGGATGCGGGGAGCAGATGACAGGTCGTTTCCTTGCAGCTCTCCTCGTCATCCCTTTTCTTGCCAGTTGTGTGCAGGAGATGGGATCATCCTTGCCTGATGCGCTCGACCTTGGTGTCAGTTCAGAGGGTGATGCCTGTCGTGCAGGCAAACGTCTTGATACGGAATCGGTGGGCGCGCTCGCGCGGTACGACGTGTTTTGCGGCACATGGCGCCGGGCGGCTGCGACAATGGATGTTTTTCCCAAGGGTGCTGCCCAAAGCGTTGGTTTGCTGTCAGAGTGCAGGTCTTCGGTCGAGCCAACCTTGCTGGCTGAGGGCGTTTTGACATGTCCGGGGCAATTGTCAGGCACATTGCTGCAGGACCTTGCGGTCAGCGTTTCTGGATCTGACACGATTGTGCAGGCGCGGGGTATTCCCGGTTCTCTTCCAGCCATGCGGCGCGGTGCTGCTGCCCTTGCGGGCCTCGAAGCACCTATTGAGCTCAGTGCGGATGAAATGGCAGGGCTGCCGGGCGTTGCAGCGCTTCAAGATCAGGAAGTGCTGCGCCGCCGCGGACACCGACGGAATGTGTCCTTTCGTTTTTCCCTCGCCGCAGAAGATTATGCGAAAGCGGTGGCCATTCAAGATGGGCTCTTTGGTGGCGACCCTGTGCGGCGCGCCGATATTGCGCTCGACCTTGCCCTCAACCTTTCGAGCCAGGGTCGCTTTGCCGAAGCGGAAGCTCTCCTTGATGATACTGCCCTTTCCGCCGGGGTGCAGACGACGTCGTGGCTGCGCGACAAGCTGATCAACTACAGGGCCGTGCATCAGCTCAATACAGGGAATTACCGGGAAGCACTGGCACTGGCTGAACAGCCATTCGCGCCGGAGACCTTCGGCGCCTATGCCTTTGTCTCTGGTGACAGCTCCGACAGTGTGATTACACCGCGGGCTGCTGAGTTTGTTAATCATCGCAGCGGCAATAGTGTGCCGCCCATCTATTCCGATGCGGAACTTCGCCCAGGTGTCAGAGCGCTCATCCTTGAAGCGCACAGAGCCTATCTTCGGGCGTCTGCGCTTCTTCTTTTGGGTCGTGAAGGCGCCGGAGATGCGCTTGATGATGCCTCGAACTTGGTGGAGCGTGCGCCTGCGGGATCGGCCGGGTGGCTTGATGCACTGATTGAAGAACGGCGTGCCGCCAATGACCTGGAAGAAGGAAATGTTGGTGCTGCGCGGTCACGCTTGTCGACGCTTGTGGCCAAGTGGGTCAAAGATCAGCCTCAATCTCTTTTGACTGCCCGGCTCCTGGCCAGCCTCGGTAAAGCCCAGATTACCGATGGCGATGTCTCTGCATCGCTTGCCTCCTACAACTCCTCATTTGATCTCTATTCCAGTGTGGAGGGGTCATTCGGCATTTCGCCAGATATTGCGGGCGACTATCTTGGTGTTTTGTTGCGCGCGCAAGAGATGGGACTTGGCGATGCTTCAGTGCTCACCCGCCGTTTTGTCGATGCGTTTGAGGGTATGGTCGAACCGCGTGCCGCGGCGGCGATGGCAATGGCGGCTGCGCGGGTGGCAAGTGAGGGTACTGCTGATGAAATTAGAGCTCTGCAGGATGCTGAGCGCACGCTTCAGGAAGCCCGCCTTGCTTTGCAGCAGGGAGCTAGCACGGATGATCCCGAAGAGCTTACGCGATTGACGCTCGCTGTGGAAAATGCGGAAACAGCCGCGCTGGAGGCGGAGGTCTTCGCTCGGCAGGCTCAGCCTCAATATATGCAGTTGGTGAATGGTGGCGCGGAGACGGCAGACCTCGTTGCAACACTTGCTGAGGATGAGGCTTTTGTGGCCTTTGCGCCTACCCAGGCCGGTGGTTTTGGGTACGCTGTTTTCTCGGGCAAGGTGATGCCCTTCGGTACGGAGCTTGGACGAGATGAAGCGCGGCGTCTTGTGCGTCGGCTGCGCTCTACGCTCCGCGCACGTGCGGGTGGAACGCCGCCTTTTGCTGCCGAACAGGCCCATATATTGTTTCAGGGGGTATTTGATCCGGTTTACTCAGACCTTCGCAAAGCAGGCGTTGAAACGCTGATCTTTGCGCCTCGCGGTGTGATTGGATCCCTTCCGCCATCGCTTCTGCTCTCGACCTTTGATGACGAGCAGAAGGCGCTTGCGCGCGCGCGGTCTTACTCGGCCTTGTCATGGCTCGCCAACGATTTTGCTTTCATCAATACGCCGAGCGCAGCGAGTTTTGTTGCGGCAAGGGCCGCTGAGGCACCAAAAGCAACGACAGGCATGACCGTTTTTGGACCGCCGGTCCCACCTAATAATTCAGATGCCTGGATAGCTGATTTCACAGCTCGTATGACGGCGGAAGGCCGGCCAGCCCGATGTGGTCAGGTGTTTGCCGGTCAACCAAATCTCCAGAAGCCGCTGACGGCTTTGCGGTCGTCGGTTGGGCAAGCGTTCGGTCGCCGTGATGTGACAGGACAGTCGTTTACCGATGTGGATACGATTGAAGATGCATCGCTTGTTGATCAACAGGTGTTGGTCTTTGTCACCCATGGCTTCTTCGGGGATGGCTTTTGTATCTCCGAGCCGTCGCTTCTCACATCGCTTGACCAGGCAGGCGGCGATGGCATGCTGAGCGCGACTGAAATTCTTGATATGAAACTGGATGCCACGCTGGTGGTTTTGGCTGCGTGCGATACGGCGCGGGCGGCAGAAGGTGCTGAGGGAGTTGCCGCTGTCTTCGATGGCGCGCAACTTGACGGGCTCGTTCGCAGCTTTGTCTATGCGGGGGCCCGGTCTGTGCTCGCGACGCACTGGGTTGCAGATGACGCGGCGGCGGACGCTGTGGTGCGTAAGTTTTTTGTAGATGCCGCCAGAGTGCCCATGCATGAAGCCCTGCGCGGTGCACAGAAAGCGCTCATCGCTCAAGACAAGTTCTCACACCCCTATTTCTGGGCTCCGTACGTTATGATCGGAGACGCAGACAGGGTGCTCAATCGCGTTTAAACCAGAAGCGAGTGGTTAGCGAGGGCAGAGAGCGTCAGAGTCTCCACCGCCGATGAGCGCAAGGGCTGCTTCCCGGTCAAGACCGGTGTCTTTTGCTCCGCTGATCTGTTGCGCAGCTTCGTAGGACCACACATATGGGTCTTCAGCTGCAACACAGAAAGCTGCAAGCATGACGGCGGTGTCCTCACCCATCCATGCGGGTACTGAGGGAGCAGATGTCGCAGGTACATCTTCCACAGCGTCGAAGAAGGTCTGCCTGGTGCGCCCATAGGCGTCTTTCACAACAATTGTGTAGCGGCCTGGCGTAATGGTTCTCGCTGGCAGCGTCGTGGATGTGTCTGACAAAGTCTGTGTTGCGAATATGCGGTCCGTGGGATCAAGCACAAGCAGTTCATAGGGTGCCTGTCCGCCGGTCCACCCAACCCAAAGGGGGCGGAAGCCTGATTTGATTTGCGCGGACTCGGTTTCAAGATCAAGAAGTCCAAATCCAAACTCACCGCCGGAGCGCGCCAACCCTTGGCCGACCAGCCGGTCGCCGAGAGGAAGCAAACGTCCTTCGATCAATTCGCTGATGGATTGGCTACCGGTTGAGGCCGGGCCAACGGTATAACTTTTGGGCCCGCGAATTTCATTTGGGCCCGAGCTCCCGGCAACGCCGAGGACCACCCGATCGCTGGCGGTCTTCAGGCTTACAACATCGCCTTCGCACAGAGGCGCGAAAACTGACAGAGAGTCCTCTGAGCCCGCACGCTTGATGCGCACACTTTCGGAGCTGCCGTCAATTTGCTTTACGAATGCAACGGTGGCTGATCCGCAAGCTGGGATGGCAGCTTCTGCGCTCGTTGTGGTTCCCCAGGCCGCAGCACCCAATGCGATGGCAATTGCGGCGCTAAACATTTTTTGTTTCGGCATTTCTCAAGCTTTCCATTAATTCTTCAAAATCTTCGCGGGCTTCGTTAAGCGCTGCTGCATATGCAGGAGCCGCCAAACCCAGCCACAGACCGTCATCTAAAAGGAAATAACTGGCACCTGCCCCAACCCAGAAAACCCCTATTCCGATCAATATCTTGATGATAACCGGATTGGTCAACAAATTGATAGGTGTACGGGCTATTCGCATGGCCCAGTGCAGGCCTTCCATGGGTTTGAGGTAATCCCTGGCCTTTCGGCAATACCAGAAAGCCAGCACGATTAGCATGACAAATAGGGTTAACAGGATGGCTTCGAGATACCAGGCCATGCGCCGCACTTCGCCGCCTGCTTCCACCCCTCTAATGACATTGGCGATAACAAGGCTGCCGCCCATGGCGCCATAGGCTGAGATATGACGATCCCTTGCGGCAATTGCCGCAGAGCCAATGATCACGACCCCATCATTTGCCGACAGACCAGCAACCATGCCTGGCTGAACCAATCCCGCTGGAATAACGAACATATCCGCAGCGGGAAGCTGCGGTTCTGGGTCATCTGCGGTGCCCGCGTTCAGATTGTAGTTGATAAGGCTCTGCTGGCTTTTGAATGTGAGTGGTTCTCGACCGGGGATGGTGAGGTCGAACGCGACGTCATCCCATGTGCCAGTGCAATAGGAACGAGGGCCTTCCATTGATTTTTGGACAATCTGAATGGCTTCTCGAGGCGTTTCTGCTTTTCGACCGACAGATGCATAAAAAGCGGTGGTCGCAGATGCTTCGATGCCAGTCGGCGTGTCTATACACAGAAAGTGCGTGAAGTAGCGGGCGCCCATCACCTCGTCACCCGTTAGTTGGGCGCTTGCCCAGACGATATTGTCTTCTGGTGCAGAGAGAATGATGCTGTCTCTGTCAGAAGCGCGGGCGGCAGCGAGGGAGTCAGGTCGGCCGTCTCCCTCCGTTACCTCTCTTTGTAGGATCAAAAGAGGGGCTTCAGGATCGCGCCCCCATTTCTGGAGGAGAGCATCGATGCGTTGTTCGGCGGCTTCATCCGGCGTGCGCCAAAAGAGATCAATATCGACGATCACCACTTTCGGGCGTGGTATGCCCGGAGTTCCGTAAGATGCTTGGATCAGGTCAGCTAGGACCGGTCGCGGCGCGTAGGCGAGTGCAGGACCGTTGGTGGTGGCCCCTTGCCAGACCGAGTCATCCAAATTGAGGAACAGGATCGGGTGAGAGCCGGGAAGCGTTTTGTTGACGCGCATTTCAAAAGCAATTTGAAGCGCCTCACGGTCGGCCTCGCCAACAAAGCTGCCCCAGACGACGTCATTGCGCAGCCCGACCCAGACCAACATGGCTAGCGCCAGGGAGACAAGGAAGTTGAAGTCGAAAGGACCCTTCTCCGGCGTAATTTTTTCTGTGGTTTCTTCGCCCGTCACGTATCGTCCCCTATCTCTCATGATGAGGATAGTGTGTGGCCGTGATCTGGTGCAACGGCTTTAAGGCCGCAGACCAGCGAAGTGGTAGATGATCTGCGAGCTTGTTTTAGATTTCACGGTCAGACTGGCAGGCCACCCAGCGCAGAATGCAATGTCCCACTTTCTTTGAAACTCTTGATGGCCCGTTCGGCAATTCGCATCTGGTGGATTTGATCGGCCCCGTCGGCGAAGCGCGCCCACCTTGCTTGCTGTGCCATATGGGCGAGCGGTGTGTCATGGGAGTAGCCCAGAGCGCCGTGCACCTGTATGGCGCGGTCGATGATCCTGTTTAAGGAGTTGGCGACAAAATGCTTCGCCATGGACACTTCCGACCTGAAGTCCTCTCCATTGTCTATTTTATAAGCCGCGTGAAGCACCATCAGTTTCGACTGATAGAGTTCCATCGTGCTGTCTGCGATCATCCACTGGATGCCCTGTTTCTCAGACAAATATGAGCCATGGGAGAAACGTTTGGTTGAGCGGTCGACCATCATCTCAAGAGCCGTTTCGGCCTGTCCGATCCACCGCATGCAATGGGCTAGGCGTGCTGGACCTAAGCGCGATTGACCGAGCCGATGACCGTCTCCGCGTCCACCTAGACGGCGCGTATCTGGCACCCGCAGGTTTTCGATGAGGATCTCGGAATGGCCAGAAGACCCATGCATAGTGTGGATCTCGCGAACTTCAGACCAGCCCTTGGAAGGCAAGTCGATGATGAAGCCTGTGTTTGCCGCTTGCGGTATTTTCGGATCGTCTTCTGTCCGTGCGATGAGGATTGCGAAGTTGGCGCGGTGGGCTCCGGAAATGAACCACTTATGTCCATTGATCACCCAAGTGTCGCCTTCAAGCTTTGCGTGTGTCCGGATAAGCGTCGGATCGGATCCGGCAACCTCTGGTTCGGTCATGGCGAAACAGGAGAATTTTCTGCCTTCGCACATGGGACGAAGGTATGTGTCTTTTTGTTCGTCTGTTCCCCACTTCAGGAGTGTGTGCATGTTGCCTTCGTCTGGCGCCTGACAATTGATGGCGAAAGGTCCATAACGAGAGCGGGCCGCTTCGGCGGAGATCATTGCAAGTTCCACATGACCCAGTTCCATGCCGCCCCACGCCTCAGGCATGTGGGGAAGCCAGAGCCCCCGCTCATAGGCCTCGGTGCGCATTTTGATGACGCCCTCGCGAACAGATGCCCGATCGTCTTCGTCCATTTTGTCTTCGATGGGTTTTACGACTTCATCAATGAAGTTGCGGATTGAGGTTCTGATGACCTCAACTTCTTCAGGAAAACTGAAATCAATGGCCATGGTGTTTCCTTCTCAATGTTGATGGAGGAAAGGCTAGCAGGGTGATGGCTTATGCAAAAGCTGCAACCGGGTGAGCTGGCAGAGCCTGGCACTATTCAAGTGAGCCCGCTTTGCAATTTCGTGGAGCGACAATTCAGTTTTGGGCAGCTTTGAATGGCGCTCTTTGTTGACTTTGGCGCGCTCAGGACGAAGTCTATCTGCAGCTGGTCAATGAAAGGCAACACACCCATGATTACCGTCCATCACCTCAATAATTCCCGGTCACAACGCATTCTCTGGATGCTTGAAGAATTGGGGCTCGACTATGAGATCGTGCATTACCAGCGGGATAAAGAGACAAACCTGGCGCCTGAATCGCTAAAGGAAATTCATCCTCTCGGTAAATCACCCGTGCTGACCGACGGTGACGTCAAAATCGCTGAGTCTGCTGCGATTATTGAGTATCTGGTCGACACCTATGGAAAGGGTGCGTGGAAACCTGCGGCGGCCACGCCTGAGGCTCTCCAATACCTAGAATGGATGCACTATTCAGAAGGTTCCGCCATGGTGCCGCTTCTATTGGGGCTCTATGTGGGGCGCCTCGGCGATGCCGGTGCACCTTTGTTGCCGCGGATCATGGGTGAAATGACAAATCACTTCTCCTACATGAATGGCGCTCTGGCTGACCGGGATTGGTTTGCTGGCAGTGACATTACGGCTTGTGATGTACAGATGAGCTTTCCAATAGAAGCGGGCCAATCCACCGGTTTGCTTAAGGATTCCCCCAATTTGGCGGGCTTTCTGGAGCGCATTCAGGCGCGACCAGCGTACAAAAAAGCACTTGAGAAGGGCGGGCCCTACCAGCTTGGTGGTTAACCCCAATAAGACAGTTTCTTGACGGTTTATCCCTTCAGTTTGTAGCCTTTGTCGATTCGCAAGTTGCGCGGGTGGGCGCAAGGCGAACAAACTGGGGGTATCCTGAATGGCAATGATGTCTGAGTCTGCCGATCTTGACCGTCCACAATTGCGCTGGCTCTATCTTGAGCCCAGCCGGACTATGGCCGAAGTGGCCATGCTACCGATTTTTCAACAGTTCCTTAAACGCGCACCCATGGGTGACGGCCATCCGGTGATGGTGCTCCCTGGATTTATGGCAGGTGATAGCAGCACGGGTGTGCTTCGACGCTTCCTTGCGTCACGCGGGTATGAGGCCTATCCGTGGGAGCTTGGTCGTAATCTCGGGACCGCAACAGTTGGCCATGAAGGCGAACTGATTGCTGAGCGCATTGAAGAGATTTCTGACAGTCACGGTGGTCAGAAGATCAGCCTGGTTGGCTGGAGCTTGGGCGGTGTGCTTGCACGGGAAGTGGCGAAACGCGCGCCGGACGCCGTGAGGCAGGTGATTACGCTCGGCAGTCCGTTTTCAGGCAAGCCTGAAACCAGTCGCGCCTGGCCCCTCTTCAAGGTGATGGCGAAAGGTGAGACCCAGACTCAGAGGTTCCGGGAACTCGTCGAAAGTATTGCTGTTCCTCCAAGCATCCCGACCACATCAATCTATACGAAGACAGATGGGATCGTGCACTGGAAGAATTCCATCGAAGCGCAGGAAGATCATACAGACAATATTGAGGTGCGGACCTCGCATTGTGGCCTCGGCTTCAACGCACCGACCATGTATGCAGTGGCAGACCGCTTGGCACAGCAAGAAGACAATTGGCGGCCGTTCCACCGTGAGGGCTGGCGTGCACTCGTTTATCCGTCGAGCGGTCATTGATTTTTCGATGTCATCGCGACACAAAAAAGCGGGCTGCCCAATTTTGATCGGGGCCCGCTTTTTCTTTTGGGTCGTTGTCGTCAGCCGGTTTTTTGCTCAAGTGAAGGTTCGCTCGGCTCTGCCTCAAGTTTAGCGGCAGTCTTCTTTTTTGCTGCTGTCTTTTTCTTAGCAGGTGCTTTCCGCTTAGGCGCAGCCTTGGCTTTCGCCTTCTTTTTCGCAGGTGCTTTCTTTTGGTTGGCGCCCAAGACAACCAGTTCCAGTTCGTCGTAGCTCTGCTGCAGACACTCTGCATAGAAGTCAGGATCGGGCATCATTTCGCGATCAGCTGTAATGGTGATGGTGACTTCCTTGTCGTAGCTCATCACCACGTGGCCCAGTCCCAGCCCATCAAACAGGCAGAGAAGACCATAATATTTCACCATCTGAGCGCCGTTCATATAGATCGGGATGGGCGGCCCAGGCACGTTTGTCACAACCGTGTTGAAAAACGGCTTGGTAGAATTTGCCAGACCGAACTGCGTGTAGAGCCTCGCTGCGATGCCAGTGAACAAAGCAGGAGCTGTTTTGCTGAGTTCTGACATTTGTCTTGCGCCAAGGGCGTTTGTCAGAGCTTTTTGTTCCTGAGTGTGGTTTGCGATCGATAGAATGCGTTCTAACGGATCGGCAATGTCGGACCCGAGTTGGACCATCATTGCGGAGACCTGGTTGCCCAGCGATCCCGATTCGTCATTGGTTCTAACGGAGACGGGTGCCATTGCGACCAGCGTTGTCTCTGGCAGTTCAGCTTTTGACTCCAGGTATTTTCGCATCGCCCCACCAACGATGGTCAACATGACATCGTTGACCTTTGCGCCAGGCACACCGGTTTTGATCTCTTTGATCCGTGCTAGGTCGAAGGCGACTCCTTCAATCACACGGTGCGCAGAAATCTTATTGTTGAAACGCGTGCGCGGTACGGCCATGGCTTGGCCAAGTGAGAATTCTTTCGTCAGCAAGCCCTTGATTGTGCGCGCGAGGCCCGGGAGGGTCTTGCCGGCCATTTCGACCCATTTGAAAGGCTGCTTTACATTGCCGAGATAGCCCCGGACCGCCATTTCCACAGCGCTCGGCTTTTTCTCTGGCTTCCAAGTGTCTTCGAGTACAGGAAGTGTGTCGTCTGGATTGATTGTGTGCAGTGCATTCATGATGTCGACGCCCGACATGCCGTCGATCGCTGAATGATGGATCTTGGAGATGATGGCATAGGAGCCCTTGGGTACCCCTTCTACATGGTCCAGGCCTTCGATGATCGTGAATTCCCATAAGGGCTTTGTCAGATCGAGCGGACGCGCCATGATGCGCGCTGCCTGGATGCAGAGTTGCCGCCAATCGCCTGGTTTCGGCAGGGCCACGTGGCGCACGTGATATTCCAGATTGAAGTCTTCAACCTCAACCCAATAGGGGTGGTCGATACCAAAGGGTACGTTGGCCAGCCCGCGTCGGAATGTGTTGGCCAGCGGCAGTCGGTCTTCAACGAATTTGAGAATGTCTTTATATCGGACAAACCCGCCAGGGGCTGTTGAGGGATCGTAGATAGCGACGCTGCCGATATGCATCGGCGAATTCTCTTGATCCATATAAAGGAATGCGGCGTCGAGGCCTGTAAGTTGTTCCATATTGCACGATCCTCCCTGTCGTTGGTTTTAAGCGTAACAAGCCCTCGCTATGGCTACCAACTGAATCACGCTATTGGTGGCGGAATCTGCTGGCCAGGCTGGAAATGACGCCTAACGTTAATGAGTGGGTAGCGGAGATTTTCTAGGCAGCACAATCTAATCAGGGGAGGGCGTGCTGCGGGCATTGTAAATGTTGATTTTAATCATATCTGATAATAGTATCATTTTATAGAAACAAACGACATGTCGCATTGTTCGGCGTGGAAGGAATTCAGGGGAGAAGCTCATGCGGCTCATAACGTTTACAGACAAAAAATCGACGCGGATTGGCATTTTGCAAGATGACCGGATTGTCGATCTTTCGGTCGCTGCGCCTGATCTTCCAAAAGAGATGGTTGCCTTTCTTGAGGCGGGTGATGCTGCCTTGGAGAAGGCACGTGCTGTAGCCGACGCTGAAGCGACAATAAAATTGTCCGACGTGGCGCTTGAGAGTCCCGTCCTGCGACCTCCGAAAATTCTCGCGGTTGGATTGAACTATCGTGAGCATGTGGAGGAGACCGGGCGGGAGTTTCCCAAGGTTCCGATCATCTTCAATAAGCAATCGACATCGGCAACTGGTCCCTTCGCCCCTATCTTGCGTCCGCATGAAAGTATTGCAATGGACTATGAAGGTGAGATGGGTGTCATCATTGGCAAGCGCTGTCGTAGGGTGCCGAAGGAACGCTATGCCGAGGTCGTTGCGGGATACACAGTCCTAAATGACGTCACAATCAGGGACTGGCAGCGCCGGTCGCCGACTATGACGATGGGGAAATCCTGGGACAGTCATTGTCCGATGGGCCCCGCTATTGTTACGCCAGACGAGGTTGATATCTCCAAGCTGGAATTGAAGACGCTTGTGAATGGCGATGTGCGTCAGCATTCTGACACGAGCTACCTCATATTTGATGTGCCAACGCTCATTGAACATCTATCAACGGCTTTCACTCTGGAGCCAGGCGACGTGATCGCCACAGGCACTTGTGCTGGTGTTGCCGCCGCGATGGAAGGTCAGCCGTGGCTCAAGCATGGTGATGTTGTGCGTGTTGAGATCGAAAGTCTCGGAGCCATTGAGAATAAGGTGGTCGATGATAAGGGTGGCGTGGTCATCGAATAACACCACCATTTCTAGCACCGAATGGAAAACTTGAAATGATCAAAGTCGAAGACATTGTGTATGCACGTTTCCGTGCACCTGACCTGGACAAGATGGAAGCCTTTCTTGTCGATTTCGGCATGGAGCGATATGCGCGGACCGACACCGCCCTTTATATGCGTGGCGTTGGGCCAGACCCCATCGTGCACGTGACAGAACTGGGAGACGCTGGTTTTGTTGGGTTGGCGCTGCAAGCCTCCTCAGAGGCTGATCTGATTTCAGTCGCAGAGGCGAGCGGTGCGTCGGTGGAAGCGCGGACGGAGCCGGGCGGCGGACAGCGCGTTCTTGTCTATGATCCAGACGGATTTCCAATTGAAATTGTTCATGGCCTTGAGCATTTGGATGTCGCAGAGGTGCAAGAGAAAGCGCCGCTCAATGCACGCTTGGATAAGCCAAGGCTGGGTGACGTTAAGCGCATGGCTGCAGGTCCTGCCCATGTGCATCGTCTTGGGCACATTGTCTTGAATGTCACTGATTATCACAAAAGCTATGCTTGGTATCACGAGCAATTCGGCCTGCTGAAATCAGATGAAATATACATGGGTGATGAGAACACGGTGATTGGTGCGTTCACGCGGTGTGACCAGGGTGAGAAATTTGTAGACCACCACACTTTGTTTTTGTTGGGCACAGGTAAGCCTGGTTTCAATCATGCAGCCTGGGAGGTTGCTGATCTTGATGACCTGATGCTTGGTCGCGACGTATTGACTGATAAGGGGCATAAGCCCGTTTGGGGGGTCGGCCGACATATTCTCGGGTCGCAAATATTCGACTATTGGCGCGACCCGTGGGGACATATGGTGGAGCACTGGACAGACGGTGATCTGTTTGATGTGTCAACACCCCCTGGGAAAGCATCTGTTGAAGAGCTGCTTGGGCAGCAATGGGGTCCGGAGCCCTTGGAAGATATGGCGGGTTGACGTCTTAAGGGTAGAGAGAAGCTATGACTCTCAGCGATGAGCACGTGACGACAAAAGAAGCGAAGTCCTGGAAGGGGCTGCATCTCCTGCACTTTAGCGGCAGTTCATATTCCTCAAAAGGTCCGCACCCTGCTTCGTGAGAAGGGCATAGACGATTTCTCTCACGACCTAAATCTTGGGAAGCATGAGCACGCATCACCCTGGTATCTTGGTATCAACCCACGCGGTGTGGTGTCTGTATATGAGGGGGGTGTGCATGTGGAGAGCAATGACATTCTTGCCTATCTGGATGCCCTGCCGAGCGATGCGGATTCCATTTTTCCGCAGACCCCTGAAGAGCGGGCGATTGTCGATGCCACTTTAATGCTCGAAAACGATCAGCATTTCGCGTTGCGCGAAATCACTATGGGTTTCATCTTTGCAAAGCGGTTTTCGAAACTCAATGCTTATGGTCTTGATAGCGGTAGCTTGATATCTGACAAATGTTGATCCGATTGCGGACGAGGGTATCCCCGTCTGCAAACACAGCCCGGAAGTCGTACATGCAATAGCCTGTGCCATCATCGATTTCGATCATGAGGCTGTCGCCCGAGTCCAAAACGTGATGGTCCAGAAGATCATCGTCCCAATGATGGTTTCCAACACTTGTGGCGTAGAATTCGACCATTGTCTGACGGGTTTCGTTGAAAATGCGAATCTTCCGTTTGTCGGCCTGACTTGACGTAGTGCTCGCCGCGATAAAAAGGCAGACCAGAACGACGACCGTTGCGGCGTGGGCCGCGTGAATTGCTTTGGTCATGATCCCCCCACAGATTAAAATGCGCCCATGTGAATTCTGGGAAAATAGGGAGTTCAAGTCAATGTGCGGACCGCGAATGAGTTGAGACCTGTTCAACATTAAGCAGTTTCTGTGACATTTTCTCCATAGATTGTCTTAATCCGCGCCCCCTGTTGGCATACCATTTAGCCAAATTATGTCAAAAATCCGTTGACTGAGTAGATCTACGGCTCAAGGGAATGTATGAGATGACGGGCAACAATCAGTAGCAAGTTTTGGGTGAAACGAGACGATCTGCGCACGACAAAGATCGTTGAAACCGCCATTCCTGATGAGGGTGCTTCTGCCCGCCGTGCGATTTGGACAAGTTCCGCGTGGCAAGCGGATGACGGATGTCGCTGGAGATGTTCTCGTCGCCTAATTTATTTGTTCGGTGACATAAATTTGGGCAAAAGAAAACCGCCCGTTGCTTGCGCAAGGGCGGTTTTTGAAACTTAGTGTGGATCGCTTATTCATAGTAGCGATGACTTGATACCTCGCAGACGTCGATCCGTTCGTCCACGATGACGTCACCATCCGCGAACACACCTTTGAAGTCGTACAAGCAGTAGCCTGTGCCATCATCGATATTGATGATGACATTATCGCCTGAGCTTAAGACATCGTAACCCAGAATGTCCTCTTCCCAATCATTGGTGCCGACATTTGAGGCGTAGAATTCGACCAATGTCACGCTTGTTTCGTTGATGATGCGAACGCGGCGATCTTCCGCCTGGCTTGGCGCCGCAGTCACGACGATAAACAGCCCAATTAGCGCTACAACAGCTGCGGCGCGTGCCGCGTGGATTGCCTTATTCATATTTCCCCACAGACATAAATGTACCCCTAAATAGTGTGAGGGATCGGCCTGTTCAAGTCAATTAGTGGACCGATTGGTGTCAAATAATGAACAGGTTTTGCGTCTTTTTGGGCACGGATTGTCTTGGTGCTTATCGCTCTCGCGCTTACCATGCAGCAAATTGGTCATCTGGCTGGCGGGCGCCCGACCCCGAGGCTCAACGGAGTGAAACATGGCAGAACAGGCAGCAGCAAACTTCTGGGTAAAACGAGACGATCTGCGTACAACAAAGATCGTCGAAACTGCGATCCCCAGTGCGGATGCGCTCCAACCCGGTGAAGTGCTTTTCAAGGTTGATGATTTTGCTTTCACCGCGAACAACATCACCTATGCAGCCTTTGGTGAAGCAATGAAATATTGGGATTTCTTTCCCGCAGATGAGGGCTGGGGACGTGTTCCGGTTTGGGGCTTTGGAGATGTGCTCGCGTCTAACGCCGAAGGCGTTGCCGTTGGTGAACGCTTCTATGGCTACTTCCCCATGTCGACCCATTTCGTGGCGCAAGCGGTCCGTATTTCCGATGCTGGCTTTTTTGATGGTGCTGCGAATAGAGCTGAGCTGTCGCCGGTCTATAACAATTACCTCAGAGTGACGGCAGATGCTGGGTATGACGCCGCACGCGAGGCTGAACAAAGCCTTCTGCGTCCTCTGTTCACCACATCCTTCCTGATCGATGATTTTCTCGACGACAATCAGTTCTTTGAAGCATCAACTGTCGTCCTCTCAAGTGCCTCGAGCAAAACCTCTTTGGGGCTCGCTCAGGTGCTCTCAAGCCGGGCGACGAACAAACCACGGGTGATCGGTCTCACCTCCAAAGGCAATATAGAGTTTGTTGAGGGTGTTGGATATTACGATGATGTCGTCGCCTATGACGACATTTCTTCCATCGAGGTTGAAGGCAATGTGGTGTTTGTCGATATGGCGGGGGACGCGAATGTCCGTGCGGCGATCCACAATCATTTTGCAGACCGGCTTACCTGCAGCTGTGCTGTAGGTGGTACCCATTGGGAGCAAGGTGGTGGAGCTGACAATCTTCCTGGCGCGCAGCCGACGCTTTTCTTTGCGCCATCCCAGATCCGGAAACGTAACAAGGATTGGGGGGCCGAAGTGCTGCAAG
>NZQM01000089.1 GCA_002695905.1 Parvibaculum sp. | reverse complement strand
CTCGCGTTTGAACTCTTCTGTGTATCTCATCCCTGACATGTCAGTCTCCTTGCTTCCAAATTTACCAAGCAAGGCGTCTACAAATCTAGGGGCACATCAGATTGGGGCGCGTGCGATTTCTGGTCAAAAACGTACCAGTCATCAGGATAAGAAAACCGTCCGCCGACCGACACCAGCCCATCAAACCGTTCAAAGGTCGCTTCGACGATCTCGGGTAGGTAGGGAACGCCGAAGGGGATACCTCCGGCGCGGGCAACTGCGTCGAAGTAGCGCTTAGAGGCTTCATATTTCAGGCTGTCTACGCTTGTATTTTCGTCCAGAATTACCGCGATGAGTGGTTTGGAGGCCAAGTTCTCCTCTCCCTAAAGTTCTTTCTGCATAATCAGGAAGGGTTTGTCGCCCTTCATGAATTGTCCCCCGACAACAAAGCCGTGCTTTATGTTGAGCTGAACCATGGCTGTGTTTTGGGGTTCCACATAGGTTTCAACCTGCTTGAAGCGGCCAGGGCCGAGCCATTTGTGTTGGGCCTCCATTAAGAGGCTGCCCACCCCCTCTCGTCGATGGTCGGGATCCGCCCCGCCGAGCCAGCTGTAATAACGGTCATAGGCAAGCGCATGGCCTGCTTTGTAGCCTATAAGGTTGTCATCCTTTTCAACGGCAAACACCGTAACGTCCGGCATTTTGGTGAGGCGCCACTGAAGCGAATTGAGCCAGGCATCATCCGCGTCCTGCCCGAAAATCCGGTCCGAGGTATCCACAAACCTGTCGATAAAATGCTGAGTGAATGGGGGCTCATAGAGATGCGTTTCCATCAGTTTTCTCTTTGCATAACTCCTTGGAGGAGGCGCTTAAGAGGCTGGAGAAGAGCAGGGCGTTTGATCTCTCGCTTGCCATAGGCTTGGGTAATTCGGTCGAACACGATCGCAAGGGCCACAATGGCAATGCCCGCCGTGAGGCCCTGTCCCACGTCGAGCCGTTGAATGCCGAGCAGAACTTGTTCGCCAAGGCCCCGCGCACCAATCATGGAGGCGATCACCACCATGGAAAGTGCCATCATGAGGGTCTGATTGATGCCCGCCATAATATTGGGAAGGGCGAGCGGCATCTCGATGTCGATGAGTAGCTGCCAGCGTTCCGCGCCCAGATCAGCGGCAACTTCTGTAAAAGCGTCCGCCACCAGGCGGATGCCAAGATCTGTCAGGCGAATGAGCGGCGGCGTCGCATAAATTACTGTCGCAAACACCGCAGGTACTTTCCCCAGACCAAAGAGCATCAAGGCAGGGATGAGATAGACAAAGCTCGGCAGCGTCTGCATGGCATCCAGCACGGGAAGGGAGAACCGTCGGACCCGAGGCAGTTTAGCAAGCATCACGCCAAAAGGAATGCCAATCACCAGGGCGAGAAGCACAGAGACGGTCGTCAGTGCCAAGGTCTGCATGGCGAGATCCCAAAGCCCCAATACTCCGACAGAGAAGAGCGCGAGGGTGAACCCGACAGGGGCCCAGAAGCTGCCAGTTGCGTGCCATCCAACGACCGCAGCTATGGCGAGCACCAGCCACCAGGGCAGTGCTTGCAATCCATCCTCCATGAGAAGAATGAGCTTTAAGACCTGGTTGCCGACCGCTTCAAAAAGCTCGCCATAATTAGCGACAAAGCCTTCGATCCAATCATTGACCCAGGCGGAGATGGGAAAATGCCATTCGTGTGGGAAGGAGGAGGCTTCTGCTTCTCTGCGCTCGCCCACAATACGTGCCGCAATCTCCGGCGAGACCCACTCCCGCCAAACGTCTGGGCGGGTTTCCAGGAAGTTCTGGGCGGCATCTCGCGTGGTCGCTTCCTTGTTTGCGTTGAGGAAGGCAAGAGCCTCACTCGCCATCGCAGATGTGGTTTTATATTGCTTAAGGAACGCGACGACTTGCGGCGCCTCGACCGCGAATTTCGTATTCACCCCGATGGAAACTTCCGTCATGGGATAGGCGGTGGGCGGCGCACTATCAGGATCGTCGCTGAAGGCTTCCCAGGCTTCCCGTGAATAGGGCGGTTCTTCCAGCATCACCATGTCATAGCTGCCGAGCACCCAGGTGGGCCCCCAATGATAGGCAACAATGGGCTTGCCGCGCGCATAGGCGGAGGCAATGGCGGCGGCAAGCGAAGACGCGGCGCCTGGGCGGAAGTTCGTGAAGGTCTCATCTAAGCCATAGGCACGCAGTTTGGCGTTGTTCAATAACTCGCATTGCCAGCCCAAGATGCAATTATAGAAACGACCCTTGCTGGGCTCTTCCGGGTCCGTGAAGAGGGCGGCGTAGCGGGGCAGGTCGAAAACGGATTTGAGCTCAGGCGCTGCCGCCTCAATGCCGCGTTCCGCATCACCCTCAACCAGGTAGCGCGGGACATACCAGCCCTGAACCGCATCCGGGAAGTTGATGCCGAGATCAATGACATCGCCGCGCGCAAGCGCTGCCGTCCAGGGCTCCACGAGATTATCCCGCCAGACTTCCATCAGCACGTCAATGTCACCACGTGCGAGGCCGGTGACGAGCGGCAGGGTCGAGCCTGGAATGGAGTCGGTCTCGCAGCCATAGCCTTCTTCAAGGATGATCCGCGCCACCTCATTGTGAAAGGCCGCGGAGTCCCAGTCGAGGCCGCCAAACATGATCGGGCGGTCGATATCGCAGGTTTCGGCATGGGCGGAAGGTGTGAGCCAGAAGAGGCTGACGATGAGAAGGCTTAAAAGTCGGAGAAAAGAGATGGGAGCCTGCAGAGGTTATGGAAAGTATCTCGATTGTAGAGACCCTACAGATGTGGTCAAACTGGCGTGAAAATCAGCAGGCATCTCCCATTGGCCAGATCACTCAGACTGAGGGATTGGCAGGAAGCGCAGCGGAGCGCCGAATCTTCTTCTCGCGCTAATACCCGATAGCCGAGTTGTCCCGCCCGCGTACCTCACCCTCGCAATCGAAAATAGCGGCCGACGTGCCCCGATAGAAACTCTGATGGACAAGCGCGACGCCGACAATAAAAACAACCAGAAGAGCGAGCACGAACGGCCAATTTTTTTTGAGCAAGGGAGAGATCCTGTTCTTGATGTTCTATTCGGGTCTGACCATGAAACGAGACCAGGGGAGAGACAAGCTGGTGTGTGTCCGGCACAAAAAAAGGGGAGCGCGAAGCTCCCCCATAAACTTGCACGCAGCAAAGACTTACTTGCCGGATGCTTTTTCGAAGAATTTGCCGGTCTGCTCGCCGCCCATGAAGAAGGCTTTGGCGTTGGACATGTCGGAAATCTTCTCAATATTCTCAGCAACATCTTCGGCTGTGAGACCATCCCGGCCAAGATACATGCCGTCAGATTCCATAATTTTCGCAACGGAGAAGACACCTGCGCCAGCGCACATGATCATGCCGGTTGGAGCGTCTTCGGATACGAGATACATGGCCGCAGGTGTCACGCTTTCAGGCGTCAGCATCTGTTCTGCTTCCGGCGGCATCAGGTTTTCTGTCATCCGTGTGTAAGCGACAGGGGCCAGCGCGTTGCAGCGGATATTGTCTTTCTGACCTTCAAGCTTCAGCGTGTTGATGAAACCAACAACACCCAGCTTGCCAGCGCCATAATTGGTCTGGCCGAAATTGCCATAAAGGCCGGAGGAAGAAGACGTGACCATGATGCGGCCATAGCCCTGTTCCTTCATGATCGGGAACACAGCTTTGGTTGGCTTCACTGTGCCGAACAGGTGAACATCGATCACCATCTGGAAATCACCCATTTCCATTTTCACGAAGCTCTTGTCGCGAAGAATACCGGCATTGTTGATCAGAATGTCGATCCGGCCGAATTCGTCCATGGTCTGTGAGACCATGTTGGCAACGCCAGCATCGTCAGTGACAGAAGAACCGTTGGCGATGGCTTCACCGCCAGCTGCTTTGATTTCTGCAACCACAGCGTCGGCAGCCGCAGAAGATCCGTCAGACCCGTCAACAGAACCCCCGAGATCGTTCACGACAACCTTTGCGCCGCGCTTGGCAAGATCCAAAGCATGCGAACGGCCAAGGCCCCCGCCTGCGCCGGTTACGATGGCTACTTTGCCTTCAAAGCTTATGGTCATGTCTGACTGTCTCCTTGTGAGGTGTTTTCTTTGTGGTATGCGAGCGACGCGTCCAAACTGGACAAAAGCCCCTCCGCCCGCGGATTTACGGGAAATTTGGCGCTCTTTGTGCCCGAGCAGGCCTCAGGGGTCAAGCGGCCGGGCCGACAGCCAAAAAGGATGGAATTTCAAGGCTTTGTGGTTGCCGCTGCGGCTCCCGCCCTTAAGATGCCGGAGCGAGTTTGGCGGGCTTACGTGTTTCCAAGAAAAGTGCGATGCGGTTTTCTGTCCGGAAACGCGACGGAACAAAGGGAGTAGAGCCCGGTTTTGATCCAATCAAAACCGCTTGGGCTCTAAGGGGCTTTATGACGATTTATGCGGCGCAGAGCGCCTTTGGATTGCTGGTGCTGACGGCGCTCGCGTGGGCGATCAGCGAAGACAGGTCCAGGCTCTCCTGGCGTCTGGTTGCAACTGGACTTGGTCTCCAAATCATCATTGCACTTGTTCTCACCAAAATATCGCTCGCCCGCGAGGCTCTGGTTGCGCTGAATGATGTTGTAGACTCGTTAATGACAGCGACAAATGCAGGAACCTCCTTCGTCTTTGGTTTTGTCGGCGGCGGTGCGACCCCGTTCGATGTGTCAAATCCTCAAAACGCCTTTGTGTTGGCGTTTCAGGCACTGCCGCTGGTCCTAGTTGTCTCTGCGCTCTCTGCGCTGCTCTGGTACTGGCGTATTCTTCCCTGGGTGACCAAAGGCTTTGCGCTGGCACTGCAACGATCTTTCAATCTCGGTGGGGCGGTGGGCTTTGGCACAGCGGCCAACGTGTTTTTGGGCATGGTGGAATCGCCACTGCTCGTTCGGCCCTACATGGCACGCCTTACACGGTCTGAACTTTTCATCCTGATGACGGTCGGGCTCGCCACCGTCGCCGGAACAGTGATTGTACTTTACGCCTTTGTGCTTTCTTCCATCCTTGAGGGTGCAATGGGGCAAATCCTCACCGCCTCTCTCATCTCTCTTCCCGCCGCCGTTCTGGTCGCAAAACTCATGGTGCCAG
Organism: Parvibaculum sp.; assembly: GCA_002695905.1. Taxonomy (GTDB): domain Bacteria; phylum Pseudomonadota; class Alphaproteobacteria; order Parvibaculales; family Parvibaculaceae; genus Mf105b01. The sequence goes on along the minus strand of NZQM01000089.1, from coordinate 3,103 downwards.
GCCGCGCTGACGAAGAACCAACAGACGGTGAGGTAAGCGCAGAAGACTTGGGCTATCAAAGCAGCATGGACGCGGTTACCCGTGGTACGCTGGATGGGCTCTCCCTTTTTCTCAACATCCTTGCCATGCTGCTTGTGCTCGTCGCCCTTGTCGCGCTCGCCAATATTCTGCTCGGCATGTTCCCTAATGTGGGGGATGCGCCGTTGACACTGCAGCGCATCTTTGGATGGCTTTTCGCCCCGCTTGTCTGGTTGATGGGCGTGCCGATGGGAGAAGCGGCAGTCGCAGGCCAGCTCATGGGTACCAAGACCATCCTAAACGAATTCCTGGCCTATGTGAGCCTGGCCCAGACACCGGTCGAAGACCTGTCAGAACGCTCCCGCCTCATTATGGTCTATGGCCTTTGCGGTTTTGCCAATCTGGGCTCTGTTGGCATCATGATCGGGGGGCTGTCGGCCATTGTGCCAGAGCGCCGCCAGGAGATTACGTCACTGGCCATGAAGGCACTGGTCGGCGGCACGCTGGCTGCCGCCATGACCGGCGCGATCATCGGAATGATTTCGTAAACCCAAAAAGGAAGCACCCATGAAAATTTATGACGACACGCGCGCGCCCAATCCGCGGCGTGTCCGCATCTATCTGGCGGAGAAGGGCATCGACGTGCCTCTGGAACAAACACCGGTGATGGAGCGGGCAAATCGGACCGAAGCCTTCAAAGAGAAGAATGCGCTGCAACAGATCCCTGTGCTGGAGCTGGATGATGGAACCTGCATAGCAGAGTCGCTTGCTATCTGCCGCTACTTCGAAGCGGCAAACCCAAAAAACCCTCTGTTCGGCTCAACGCCGCTAGAACAGGCGCAGGTTGAGATGTGGAACCGCCGGATCGAGTTTCAGCTGCTCGGCACGGTGGGGGCCTATTGGCGCCATTGCCATCCGCTGACAGCGGCTCTTGGTGGGCAGATCAGGGAAGCGGGTGAAGCCGGCAAAAAGCGCGCTGAGTTCATTCTCAGTTGGTTGAATGAAGACCTTGAAGGCCGCGAGTATTTCGCTGGTGACTGTTTCACCGTTGCAGACATCACGGCACTTTGTGTGATCGACTTTGCGACCTTCGTGGGTATCCCGATCCCTGACGATGCAGCCAATTTGAAAGCCTGGCACGACCGTGTCTCATCGCGTCCGAGTGCGACAGCGTAGCAGTCTTACATTATCCTCACGCTGAGACTGGGTGTCGGAATATCGGGTAAAATGAGAGGGGCGAAGGCGGTGGCCGGGGGTACATTCAGACACCGCCTTGCCCCCTCAGGACCCAACCAGATAACGCATGACAATCTAGCCAGGGCATTCAGGCCGCCGTTCCCAGCGGTTGAGATGAAAATGGCAAGATCCACCTGAACAGTTCCTGAACTAGATGAACAGGTTTCGGTCATCCCGAAACCAACGTATTTTTAGCAGTTTTTTGGGGTTTTTGGTAAGTCGTAAATTTGTGTTACTGTTTCGCTGCAAGATTTGGGGGTCCAGGGGAGGCGTAATGTCGGCAAAAAATCACGCAGAGGAATCAGGAAGCCTCGCGGAAGATAAGGTCCCCTTGGGTCGTCTTGCTGCCTACGCGCAAATGACTTTGCCACTCGCCGTGATTGGCCTTCCCATCGCTATTTACATCCCCGCCTTTTATAGCGGTACACTGGGCCTGAACCTTGCGGCGGTCGGCGTGGTATTGATGCTCGCGCGTTTCTCCGACGTGATCACTGATCCCCTGATCGGACGCATGAGCGACCGGACCCGTGGCAGATTTGGTCGCCGTCGTCCGTGGATTGCGCTGGGTGTGCCGCTTATGGCGCTGTCAGCCTTCATGTTGTTTGTACCAAGTGAGCCTGTGTCTCTTGGATATCTGTTTCTTTGGATCTCAGCGATTTATCTCGGCTTCACGCTGATCACCATTCCCTATGGGGCCTGGGGAGCGGAACTATCGACAGACTATCGCGAACGCAGCCGTATCACCGGCGCGCGGGAGGTGTTTCTGCTGATCGGCCTCATCTCGGCAATCCTCATACCGGTCGTATGGGCAGTGGTATCCGGCGCGGAAACACAGGATGCCGAACTGAATTCTGTTTCCAAAGAAGCCATGGCCTCTCTTGGATGGATGGTTATCATCTTATTGCCTGTTTGCGCGGCGATCCTGTTCTGGAAAATCCGTGAACCTGCCCCTCAGACAACGCAGACGATATCTTTGGTTGAGGGTCTCAAGGCAATCATGCGCAATGGCCCGTTCCGTCGGATACTCATCTCCACAATGGTGAGCGCACTGGCAGGATCATTGAATGCGGCAGTTGCAATCCTGTTTTACGACCACGTGTTGAAATTGGGAGAAGCGGGCTTCGTCCTCATCCTCGTGCTTTTTGGCGCGGCGGCTCTTGGCTCTCCATTCTGGGTGTCACTGGGTAACAAGATGGGCAAGCATCGTGCGCTTTGCGTAGCGGTGTTCCTGTCAATGCTTGCGTTCAGCTCTGTACCGGCGGTTGTATACCTCATTGTTCCCGTGTCGCCGGATTTCACCTTTGTCGCCATGTTCCTGATCACATTAGTCCAGGGTTTTGCCTTTGGCGCGGGGGCGATTTTGGGCGCCTCAATGCTCGCTGATGTTGTGGATCTGGACATGATGCGTTCCGGCGAGCACCGCACCGGTCTCCTGTTTGCGTTCTTAGGATTTGCCAGAAAGTTCTTCGAAGCAGCGGGCGTTGGCATTGCACTGCCGCTCATTGCCTTTCTCGGATTTGATCCCCAGGCTGAGGTGCAAACCGACAGCGGGACATTTGGAATTGTCATGGTCTATTGCCTGTTGCCGCTCGGTCTTTGGACAATCTCTGCGCTGGTGATTTGGAACTTCCCTATCACCGCAGAGCGCTTGACGCGCATCAGAGAGGCCTATGCGCGCCGCGCGGTAAGGCGCGGCGAGGCAGAGCAGGGATCCGTCATTCCAGGCGCAACCGTGCAGCCGCTTCCAGCAGACTAGGTCACGCACTCATAAATGACTAGCGTGGTTTTGGGATTGCTGATTCACTTCTTCTACAGAGGAGAGCCGCATGACCCACCGTCGCTACGAACT
>NZQM01000088.1 GCA_002695905.1 Parvibaculum sp. | reverse complement strand
GCGTCATATGCAAAGCGTTTTGCCGCTAAAGAGGCCTGCTCGAAAGCATTGGGCACTGGTATCCGGCAGGGCGTTTTCTGGCGGGATATGGGAGTCGTGAACCTCCGGTCCGGACAGCCGACCATGGCATTGACAGGTGGGGCAGCGGACCGCCTGGCTCGGATGGTACCGAACGATATGGAGCCTCAGATTCACCTCACGATCACCGATGATGGACCTCTAGCCCAGGCGATCGTCATTATTTCCGCGGTTCCTGCTGGGGGACTCGGCATTGGTAACCTTTAGCGAGGTTCGAAGGGTGACGGGCTGCAGTTTGTGGTATGGTCCCGCCACTTTTGACCCCTTAGAACGGTGTCGCCGTCATCTAGGCGCCAACCGTTCTGGTTTTTATGAACGCATTTCCGGACGGTGAGACCCATGTCCACATCACCAGGAAATGCTCGATTGAGTGAGCGCCGGTAGTAATGACCGAAAAAATGAAAAGCCTGCGGGAAGTTGCGTGGGCAGAGAATGTAAAGACTATCGCCTATGCGCTCCTTATTGCGCTGTTGATCAGGACCTTTCTCTTCCAACCGTTCAATATTCCAAGTGGATCAATGATCCCCAATCTGCTGATTGGCGACTATCTTTTCGTTTCGAAATATTCCTATGGATATTCCCGGCATTCCTTTCCATTTAGCTTGGGTCTGTTTGACGGACGCGTGTTGTCGGGCGAACCAGAGCGTGGCGACATTGCTGTTTTCAAAACGCCGAAAGACAATCGGACTGACTTTATCAAGCGGGTGATCGGCCTGCCGGGTGACGAGATCCAATTGAGGAATTCGATCCTCTACATTAATGGTGTGGCGGTGCCACGAGAGCGGATCGAGAATTTCATTTCGCGCAACCGATTTGGGAATGTGGAAGAGATCGCCCAGTATCAGGAGACGCTGCCGAATGGTGTGGCCTATACAACGCTCGACAGCCGGTTGAATGCTCGCAGCGACAATACCGGGGTCTATCGCGTGCCTGCGGGGCATTATTTTATGATGGGCGATAATCGCGATAATTCTGCAGATAGCCGCGTTCCAAGTGAAGTGGGCTATGTGCCTCTGGAAAACTTTGTCGGCAAGGCACAGGTAATTTTCTTCTCCACTGATAGCTCTGCCCGCATTTGGGAATTTTGGGGCTGGCCGAGTGCGATCCGTTGGGGTCGGATATTCGACGGCCTCAATTGACAGCCCCATGACGGATGAAATTGCGGCACTGGCGGAGCGAATTGGACATCAGTTCAAAGATATGACCCTGCTCCGACGGGCCTTGACCCATGGAAGCCAGGCATTGGCTCAGGGTGAGATTGGCTATGAACGGTTGGAGTTTTTAGGCGACCGCGTACTTGGGCTCATCATCTCAGACATTCTGTATCATCGCTTTCGGGCAGAAGAAGAGGGTGATCTTGCTGTTCGTCTGAATGCTCTTGTGCGCGCGGAGACCTGCGCCACTGTAGCGCGTGAGCTGGATATGGGCGCTGCCCTTCGCATGACAAAGGGCGAAGAAAAGGCTGGTGCGCGGGACCGAGGAAGCATTCTGGCGGATGCCTGCGAAGCCGTCATTGCGGCGCTCTACCTTGATGGGGGAATGCCTCCTGCGAGGGCGTTTATAGAGACCTGGTGGGGTCCAAAACTTGAAGCCATGAAAGCGCCGCCGCGCGATCCCAAAACCATTTTGCAGGAATGGGCGCAAGCGCAGAAAAAGGGCCTGCCGCATTACAATGCGGTTGGTCGAACCGGGCCGGATCATGCGCCTGAGTTTGAGATAGAATTGACGGTTTCCGGATTGTTGCCCGTTGTGGCAACGGGATCTTCCAAACGAATGGCCGAGCAGGCTGCTGCGGAGCGGATGTTGAAGCGAGAAGGAATTAGCTCATGACGAATGCTCCCGCAGACGGCGGTGCACCGCAGATAAGGTGCGGCTTTGTGGCGCTGATCGGTGCGCCGAATGCCGGCAAATCAACTCTGCTCAACCAGATGGTAGGCTCCAAAGTCTCAATTGTGACCCACAAGGTTCAAACGACCCGGGCGCGTATCCGGGGAATCGCCTTGGAAGGGCAGACACAGATTGTCTTCGTGGATACGCCCGGCATTTTCCAGCCACGTCGCCGTTTGGATCGCGCCATGGTTGAGGCTGCGTGGGGCGGGGCAGCTGACGCGGACGCGGTTGTTCTGCTTGTGGATGCTCAGCGTGGTGTTGATGAAGATGTTGAGCGCATTCTTGATGGCCTCAAAAAATCCGGACGCTCGGCCATGCTGGCACTCAACAAGATCGATCTGGTGAAACATGAGGCTTTGCTTGCCTTGACGGCGCGGCTAACAGGGAGAGCTGATTTTTCCGATGTCTTTATGATCTCTGCGGAGAAAGGACACGGCCTTGAAGATCTGCGCAAACATCTCGCAGAGTTGATGCCACTGGGTCCTTGGCATTATCCAGAAGATCAGATTGCCGACATACCCTTACGCTCCATGGCAGCTGAAATCACCCGTGAAAAACTCTATCTCCGGCTGCATCAGGAAGTCCCGTATGCCCTGACCGTTGAGACAGAACAGTGGACTGCCCAAAAAGATGGCAGCGCCAAAGTCGAACAGACAATTTATGTGGAACGGGATAGCCAGAAAAAGATTGTGATCGGGAAGGGCGGACAGTCTCTCAAAACCATCGGCAAGATGGCGCGGGAAGAGATGGCTGAGCTTTTTGATCACAAGGTCCACCTTTTCCTTCACGTGAAAGTCCGCGAGAAATGGGGCGAAGAGAAGGAACGGTTTCAGGAAATGGGATTGGAATTTCCGAAAGACTGAAGATCGAACTGGAACTAAGAGCCTGAGAGGTTCGCAGATTAGGAGGAGGCTGAGTTGGAGTGGCGTGACGAAGGTGTCGTGCTTTCCGTCAGATCGCATGGCGAGAGCAGTGCGATTGTCGAACTCTTCACGTCAGCACACGGGCGCCACGCCGGTTTGGTCCGAGGCGGTGCCTCGCGGCGCATGAAGCCGGTCCTGCAGCCCGGAAACACTGTGAGCGCGACCTGGCGTGCTCGTCTGCCAGACCATTTGGGAAACTTTACCATCGACCTTGACCGGGCTCGCGCCGGGGTTTTGATGGACGATCCTTTGTCACTGGCGGGCCTGAGTGGGGCATGCGCTGTTGTATCTGCGCTGCCGGAGAGGGAGCGCCACACTGCTCTCTATGAGGCGTTTGTCGTCCTTCTTGATACGTTGGAGGAAGTCGACATTTGGCCGGCAGTTTTTGTTCGGTTTGAGTTGGGACTCCTGCAGGAACTTGGCTTTGGCCTTGATCTGACGAAATGCGCGGCAACGGGCAAAGCTGACGATCTCATCTATGTATCCCCTAAGACCGGCCGTGCGGTTAGCCGTGAGGCAGGGGAGCCCTATGAGAAACGGCTCTATCGATTGCCCCCATTTCTGGTTGGGGGACGTGTGACTGCAGCTGAACCTGAGGATGTTGCCGATGGCCTGCGCCTGACGGGACACTTTCTGGAACGCTACCTATTTGGGCCGTTTCACGGGCGATTGCCCGATGCGCGGTATCGTTTGATTGATCGGCTTTCTAACGCAGCGAAGGCTACGCCGCCTGGAGAGCAGTAGAGCGTCTTAAGTCTTTGCCGTGACTGCATGGTCGACGAGTGCTTCCAGCGCGGTGAGAACGAGCTTCGTTGGCGCATCAAGTTTTACGTCAAGCGCATTCCTGTTGAAGAGCGCGTCAAGGTGGGCTGTGAAGACGGCAGGCTCCAGTTCAGCCTCAGAGATGTTGGCCCGCAGGTATCGCAAAAGCGATGCCGTAATGCGGATGACCGGCATGTGATCAAGCGCTTTTGCCGCACCATGTATGTCTTTGCACTCTTCGATAAATGGTTCCCGGTCGGGGAGCGTGCCGTCTTGCAATCCCCGGTAGACGGGCTCTATCTGCTTGATTTTCTCGTTCAGTGTTGCAACACACCGTTCTTGGTTCTCGGTGATAAGCGTTGTCATCTTTTTCAAACGCGCTTTGTCCGGCTTATATTTGCTTTCTGTGAGATTGCGCACGTGCTTCAGGCTTGGGTCGTGAGTGACTTTTGCCAGCAGGAGATTTGGCGGATTGATGAACTCGCACGGATCACCCTTTTTATCGCCGCCACGTTTGCCGACAGGCGCGGGCTTGCGTCCTTCCTTCGATTTGTCAGCTTTTGTGGTCATCGGTCTATGCTCGCTTTAGGTCCGTACTTAGTCTGTTTCAATTCTGAGGGTTGAATCAGATTGCCCAAGTTTCGGCGTCATCTGAATCTTGCACCTTATGACCTTGTTCATCGCCGCGTTTGTCTTCACCGAAATAAACATCGTCGGTGTGTCGGCGCCGGTCGGGGCCGAAATAGGGCCCCACTTTCACAAATTGTCGTGGGCGTTCTATCACGCTGATCACACGGGTCATGAGGCTTTGGGCTGAAACTGGTTTAGCGAGATATTCCGTCACGCCTTGGTCTCGGGCTCTTTCGATGTTCGCCATTTCGACATGGCCTGAAAGCATGATGATGGGGACAAATGGGTTGGGGTTGTCTGCATCCATTCGGATGCGACGAACGAATTCAAATCCATCCATTGGTGCCATGTTGGCATCTGTGATCAACAGATCGGGCGATTGCTCCTTATACATCTTAAGCGCCGACTCACCGTCTGCTGCTGTGATCACTTTGCCGATACCCATGAGGGTCAGCAGGTCGTGGATCGGCTTACGCATGTAGGGACTGTCGTCCACAAACATTGCCGTCAGTACACTGAGATCATAACTGGGCGATGCCATAGCATTTCTCGCTAAGTCGTTTTAATTCATCAGCGATTGTTAACTGGAAACTCCTTACAGTGACTAAATGACCACCAACATTTTGTGGTAAATTTTATGCAAACCCAAAGTTCGCATACAAAGAATCATCCTTGTCCTTTATTTTAAGCCGATTATGGCCCTCTTGGAACGGATCTATTTTTGCTAAAAACTAGATCGTTGGGACTGGTTCGATGCTTATTGTTGGGCCGCTGCCTTGCTTAGATCCGTAATCAAATTGGTCCACGTTCTTTCGTCGTGATCGGTCCAGTGTTCGCCCAGTATTTCTCGAAATGTTTCGACGACCGTGATGAAGAAGGTTTCGAAGGTTTCAGGCGGGACCCCGATCTGATCGTGATTAATCTTCTCGGTTGCGATCAGGCTGGTCGCGTAGTGCTTCTCGCCTGTGAAGTCGAGGAAGCATTCAATAACTTGCGCGAGCATATTTCCTTTCACGCTGTTATCTCGGTCAAGTAAGAACAAGTCACGCATTTCTGGATGCTTGGCAAATAGCCGCTTGTAAACCAGGTCGGTCGGATCGCCGTGAATTGCGGCGATGCGTTCCAGGCACTCTTCTATTGGATTGATGGATGTTTCAACAGCACTCATAGGACTCTCTCCGGCCGGGCTTGCACATTCGGGCCGACGTGAGAGAAGTGATTGCTAGTCTTTCGACACGTCCGCCAGCTCGCCACTATCGCCGAGATAGCCTGACCAGGCAAACCAGTAGGCGATGTGACCGGGCAGTCTTGGAAAGGACGTTCCAGCAACGTTTGTCAGGGCTTCCTCGGTGACCTCCCATCTTTCTCCGTTTGCGACTACTTGTCGCGGATCATCCGTTTTCTCGAATTTGGTTCCATCAGTTCGATACGCACGCACGGACCGGGTCTTCGCATCACCGATCAGGGTGAGTGCAAGTGCGCTGGCGACGTCATTGATAACCGGCTCGTTTTCAAAACTTGCGAGCGACCAGGCCTTGTCGATGCCGGACGATCTGAGAGCGAAAACATAGTCTTTAGCATTCAACTCCGTTCGCTCGACAAGGGCGGGGAAAAGCAAGTCGGCGCTTTCGAAATAGTCGCCATAGGGTTTTCCTGGGCGATAGTCGCGACGATATCCAGTCTCGATCGCCAGTACTTTCGTTGCCGGATTGTTGGTCTTCCAGTCACCCCATCTGGTGATGGCAACGGGCAGCGTCTTGAGTTCAATGTCAGAGTCTGCGAGACGCCCGACGACCGGTTTGCCGGTGAACTGGCTCCAGAGAGACTGTGTCTGATGGTCATACATCAGCTTGTTCGACCGATAGAGAAAACCGGAGCTGCCGAATGTAAAGTTTGATCCGTCTGGCCGTCTTGTGTCGAAAAGAATGCCGGATGCGCACAGTGTGCAGTAGGCGAGTGACACCGGCACGCCGCCGATGACGTCGTTGAACATCTCGTGCCAGTCCATAATTCGTAGAGGATAAGCCCGCACATCGCCATTGATCGAGACACCAAATACGAGCTCATCGTCGGTCAGATAGTCTGCGTCGGCGGCCTCAATCAAATCAGGGTTTGTGAGGGCCGGTATGCCGTCTTTATAAACACCGCCCCAAACAATCTCCTCCAGGCGGATTTTATGGCTGACACCGGGATAGACGAAACTGACGAAATTCGGGTCGATAGCGGTGAAGAGAGTGGTGAGGAAGCTGTCATGACCGTCGAACGGCCGAACCTCTGGGTGGGCCTCCTGCCAGAGAACCCAGTCGTGCCATCGCTTGCCCGCTTGTTCACCGGTCAGGGTTTCGAGGGCATTGATGATGAGTTCTCGCTCATCTGGGGTGAACCTGAGACCGCGAATAAGGGCGGGGATGGCTGGTTTGCCGCCGACATCCCTCAGCCACTCGATGGACACCCGCCGCAGAACCGGGGACTGAGACAGCAGCTGAGCGGCCATGAAGGCCGTCTGCAGATCATCTGTTTCGCTGGCCTTTGTTGGCGCCAAGTGGGCCATGAGGGCCAGCACCACCAAGAAGCCCATAGTGAGGTGGGATAGGCGCTGTTGTCGGGAGTGGGCCATTCTTCTCTCCATTGTCGGAGAAAGCATAGCCAGCGCAGCGATCTCAGGGCGTCACAGTGCGTGAACTCTCCGTGATGTTGGTTCTTTGTTGTTTTTGAGCGGATTTCGGCTGGGAGTAGCGCCGAATCTCGCTATAAATCAGGCATGACAAAGGCCGTATTGCCCCCAGAAACACCCGATCAAGAAGTCAATCTGCGTGAAGCGCTGGAAGAGCGTTATCTCGCCTATGCGCTGTCGACCATCATGCATCGGGCATTGCCTGATGTGCGAGATGGCCTGAAGCCGGTGCATCGGCGGTTGCTCCATGCCATGCGGCAGTTGAAGCTTGATCCCAACTCCGGGTTTAAGAAATCAGCGCGTATCGTTGGTGATGTGATGGGGCGTTATCACCCTCATGGCGACCAGGCGATCTATGATGCGCTTGTCAGGCTTTCCCAGGAATTTGCACAGCGCTATCCGCTGGCCGAAGGACAGGGCAATTTCGGGAATATTGACGGCGATAATGCTGCCGCCATGCGCTACACGGAAACCCGACTGACGGAGGTCGCTCAGCGACTGCTGGACGGGATCGACGAGGATACGGTCGATTTCCGGGAGACCTATGACGGGGAGGAGCGCGAACCGGTTGTCCTGCCAGGCAACTTTCCCAACCTCTTGGCCAATGGCGCGAACGGCATTGCGGTTGGTATGGCGACCAGCATTCCGCCGCACAATGTGGGTGAGCTGTGTACGGCTGCGTTGCATCTGATCAAGCACCCGAACACAACCGCAGCGAAGATGGTGGAAATGGTTCCCGGCCCAGACTTTCCGACCGGCGGTATCATTGTGGAGAACAAAGAGGCGATCCAGGAAGCCTATGCGACGGGGCGTGGCGGCTTCCGCTTGCGGGCCCGGTGGGAAAAAGAAGAAGGTGCCCGGGGCAGTTGGCAGATCGTTGTCACTGAAATCCCGTATCAGGTTCAGAAAGCGAAGCTCATTGAGCGGATCGCAGACCTGCTTCTCGCTAAGAAGCTGCCTTTGCTGGACGATGTTCGGGACGAGTCTGCAGAAGATGTCCGGCTTGTTCTGGTTCCCAGGAGTAAGAATGTAGACCCGGAACATTTGATGGAGTCGCTCTTTAAGACGAGTGACCTGGAAGTTCGCATTCCGCTTAACCTCAATGTGTTGTCCGCCGGCCAGGTGCCGGGCGTGATGAACCTGCGCGATGCGCTGAAAGCGTGGCTTGACCACCGCAAAGAGGTTCTGGTTCGTCGGAGCAAATTCCGGCTTGAGAAGATTGAGCGCCGCCTGGAGATACTGGCGGGCTATCTGATCGCTTACCTCAATCTGGATGAGGTGATCCGGATCATTCGTGAAGAAGACGAGCCTAAGCAGTTCATGATGAAGGCGTTCGACCTCACCGACAATCAAGCCGAGGCAATCCTCAATATGCGTCTGCGGGCTTTGCGCAAGCTCGAAGAAATTGAAATCAAGAAGGAGCATAAAGATCTCACCGCAGAGCGGCGGAAGATCAAGGCACTGCTGAAATCTGATCCGGATCAGTGGAAAGTGATCTCTGGTGAGATCAGCGAACTCAAGAAAGAGTATGGTCCGAAAACAGAGCTTGGCCGACGGCGCTCAACGCTTGGCGACGCGCCTGTTCTGGAAGACGTGCCTCTTGAGGCGATGATCGATAAGGAGCCGATCACGATCGTCTGTTCAGACAAGGGCTGGATCCGCTCCATGAAGGGGCATATGGAGAAGACCGGCGACCTCAAATATAAAGAGGGCGACCGAGAGCGGTTCGTGCTCCATGCAGAGACAACCGACAAGATTTTGCTGTTTGCCACGGATGGTCGTTTCTACACCATTCCTGCGGACCGGCTTCCCGGTGGTCGCGGCAATGGCCAGCCCATCCGGTTCTTCATTGATCTGGAAGAGGGGCACGATATCGTTGCGCTCTTTATCCACAAACCTGGACGAAAGTTACTGGTGGCCTCGCGCACGGGGCATGGGTTCATCGTGCCTGAAGACGAAGTAGTGGCGCTGCGTCGCCCTGGCAAACAAACCATTAATGTTTCTGGCGACAATGAGGCATGTGCCTGCGCGGTTGTTGATGGAGACCATATCGCGGTGATTGGAGAGAATAGAAAGCTGCTCCTCTTCAAAATCGACGACGTGCCTGAGATGGGACGCGGCAAAGGAGTGCGCCTGCAAAAATACAAGGATGGCGGTCTTTCAGACGTGAAGACATTCTCACTGAAAGAAGGGCTCACGATCTTCGATCGTTCTGGGCGTGCGCGCAGCTTCACCAAAACCGAGCTCAAAGACTGGATGGGTGCGCGTGCCCAGGCGGGCCGCTTGCCTCCTAAGGGTTTCCCGCGAACTGAGAAGTTTGGCAATAAGTTCGAGTAGAGGCTTACTGCGGCAGGTCGAAGACAAAGTCGACGGGTAGGGTGCCCATGGTGCCCCAATAGCTCACGCGGAGTTCGTAGCTCGTATCCGGGCGCAGGCGTGTCGCATCAATGTCGAGGACGAAGGCCTCAGTTGTGTTGCTGTTTGCTGGCAGGCTCCCCTGCATCATCACCTGCGGACAGGCTTCATCCAACTTCGCCTGAACAAAGTCGCGGCGGCTATCAACCAGAACCCACTTGAAAACCTTGCAAGGGGTCGGGGCTGTCAGCGCCATTTCATTGTCTGTATTGTTGATGAGCTGGACCTGGACCTGCAGCGGGATGGTGTCTCCAGACTGCGCGCCAACTTCTCCAGAGACTTTCAACTCCAGATCATCCTGAAAGTTTACCAGTCCGTATTCGCTTGCAAGGCCAATGGCGAGGATGCCGAAAACAAGCACGAGGGTCATTGGCGAGAAAGCGCCGAGACCCCGGCCGGGTTTGAGAAAATCAGGTATACGCATGAAGGAAGCCTAACAGTCTGGGGCGGTTCATCCAAATATCACTTCTGGTAGCCAGGTCGCAATTGGCGGGTAACGCGCAATGATAATGAGTGCCAGGATCTGGATGAAAACAAAGGGAATAACGCCTCGGTAAATTTGGGCAGTGCGGACTTCGTCTGGGGCGACACCTCGAAGATAGAAAAGCGCAAAGCCAAAAGGTGGGGTCAGAAAAGACGTCTGCAAGTTGATCGCCATCATCACTCCAAGCCAGATCGGGTCAAAGCCCATCACCAGCAATATGGGCGCGACAATGGGAACAACGACAAAGGTGATCTCGATAAAGTCCAGGAAGAAGCCAAGGATGAACATAACTGCCATTACGATGACAATGGGTGCCAAAGGTCCAAAAAGATGTGTCGCCCAGCTTTCTGGATCATGGAGCAGGAACTCCTGTACGGTTTCGTCTCCCCCCAGTCCCCTGAATACAAGACTGAAGAGGGCAGCCCCAATCAGGATCACGAAGACCATTGAACTGGTGCGGGTGGTCGATTGGACCACGTCTGAGAGGATGCCGCCGCCAAAGAGCCTGAGGCAACTGATGATAACGCCCCAGGCGATGCCAAGCGATAGGAGCCCAGCAAGGACTATTGCTACTTGTTCGCCTGCGCTGATTTCCGTTCGGGTCACTCGCAGGTCGACGATACTGGTCAGAAGGAGGATGCTTATGAGGCTGGCCGTCGCAATGATGATTGCGCGTTTAGCGCCTTCCTGACGGTAGCCCGCGAGGAGCAGGGATCCGATTGCGCCAACCCCAGCTGCCTCTGTGGGCGTGGCGATCCCCCCCAAAATAGAGCCGAGGACGGAAAGAATGAGCAGAACCGGCGGCACCAATGCCCGAACCGTCTTTTTGTAGAGCTCGCTGCGGTTCAGTGTTTCATCGGCAGGCATGGCGGGGCTCGATGCGGGGTGCACCGCGGCGCGGAATATCTGATAGGCGATATAGAGACCCACCAGCATGAAACCTGGAATGAGCGCGCCTGCGAAGAGATCGCCCACAGACATGGTTTCGAGCACAAATAGGCCCTGAGATGTCTGTGCCTGTTGATAGGCGTTCGACAGAACATCACCCAGCAGCACCAAGACGATGGAGGGGGGGATGATCTGGCCGAGGGTCCCGGCTGCAGCGATGCTTCCGGTTGCAAGGGGAATGTCATAGCCGCGCCGTAGCATGGTCGGCAATGACAAGAGCCCCATTGTCACAACCGTCGCGCCGACGATCCCGGTCGACGCAGCAAGCAGAGCGCCCACAATCGAGACGGAGTATCCAAGCCCGCCCCTGAGGGAGCCGAAGAGCTGGCCCATGCTTTCCAGAAGTTCCTCAGCGACCTTGGACCGTTCCAGCATGGTTCCCATGAAGACAAAGAGAGGCACGGCGATCAGCGTTTCATTTGTCATGGTGCCAAAGATGCGAGACGGGAGAGCGCCTAAAAATCCGAGATCAAAAATGCCGAGCGTAATGCCGACAAGCGCAAAGAGCAGGGCGACACCGGCCAGCGTGAAGGCAACGGGGAAGCCCGACAGGAGCACGATGCAGGCGACCGCGAACATCAGGACATCGAGAACATCCGCGGTCATGATCAGATAATCTCCGACGCGCTGCTATTTTTGTCTTTTGTTGGTGCTTGTCCGCTGAGGGTCAGGATGGAGCGAATGGCCATCGACAGGCCCTGCAGGATGATGAATGCCGCAAAGACCGGAATAATCGTCTTTAGTAGGAAAACTGCTGGGATGCCGCTGGTTTCCCGTGAGCCTTCAAGGACTCTCCAGGAGCTCGCGACATAGGGCCATGAGACATAGATCACGAGAATTCCGACTGGCCACAGAAACAGAATGGTCCCAATCAGGTCGATGGTCGCTTTGTATCTCGGTGATGCTTCCCGGTAGAAAATGTCGACCCGGACATGGCCATCACAATAGAGCGTGTAGCCCGCCGCCAGCATAAACAGGATGCCGTGGAGATAAAAAATGCTTTCCTGCATCCAGACGCTGGAGAGACCAAACACGTAGCGCATCATCACCACGGCGAACTGGATCAAGACCATGAGCAGGGCTGCCCAGGCGATGATCCGTCCCGTGCGATCGGAGAAAGCGTCAATCCAATCAGCAACTTTCGTGAGCGTAGTCAAAATCAGCCACGTGCTTCGGTAAATGCCTGCTCGGCGATCCGAGTCCATTCGCGGGAGGCATCCAGAGACGCCTTGAAGCTTTCATATACCCGTTTGGTAATATCGTCGGTTCCCACAGCCTCTTCCAGAACGATGTCGGACTGTTCCTTAATACCCGCCATGATTTCAGGCGTGAAATGACGAAGCTTTACGCCGTGTTCACTGACCAGCGTTTGGAGTGATGTGGCGTTGAAATGGTTGAATTCGGCCAGGGTGTAATTGTTTTCTGCTTGGCATGCCGTCTGGATGGCCTGTTGCTGGAACGGCGTCAGGGAATTCCAGACTTCCAGGTTGAAGCCTGTTGCCAGCGCTGAGCCTGGCTCATGGAAGCCCGGCCAATAATAGTAGTCGGCGACCTGGTGGAATCCGAACGCAACATCGTTCCATGGGCCGACCCATTCTGTGGCGTCAATCGTGCCTGCTTGCAGGGCCTGGTAGATTTCATTGCCGGGCAGGGTGACTGCTGCGGCACCAAGGCGACGCATCACTTCGCCCCCCAGACCCGGCATACGGATTTTCAGGCCTTTGAAGTCTTCAAGCGTGTTGATTTCCTTGCGGAACCAGCCGCCCATCTGGACGCCCGTATTGGCGCTCATGAAGGGTTTGATGTTGAAGCCCTCAGCGAGCTCGTCCCAAAGCGTCTGACCGCCACCCCAGTAGATCCAGGCGTTGATTTCATTCGCCGTCATGCCAAAGGGGACAGCGGTGAAGAAGTTATAGGCGACAGATTTTCCTTGCCAGTAATATTCAGCGCCGTTGTAGATATCTGCAGCGCCACTTGAGACCGTGTCGAAAGCTTCCAGGGCAGGAACCAATTCACCGGCGGCAAAGACTTTAACTTCGAGCTCGCCATTGGTGAGGTCGTTAATCCGCTTTGCTGTCCGTTCTGCAGAGACGCCGAGACCCGGGAAATTCTTTGGCCAGGTGGTGACCATCTTCAGGGTTCGGGGACTGTTCGCGATTGCTGGTGTTGCGATGGTCGTAGCTGCAGTCGCGGCGACGCCTGCGCCTGCCAAAAATGAACGCCGCTTCATGGTTTGTAACTCCCGGTACCCACGTATTGCCCCTTGCCGGACGGCCTGAGGGCGACCGGCTGATTAGTTGGGCTCAGTATAGGGAGCGAGGCCTCGCACGCAATGGCATAAGAGGGGGATTTTGCAGTGTTTCGAGGGGCTTAGCGCGCTCGATTGAGAGACCTGTTTCAGTCGTCCGCGAGGACTTCCCAGCCTTCCGGGCGCAACCCCTCAAGCGGCTTGAAGCGTGCCTTGTAAGCCATTTTCTGGGAGCCAGAGACCCAATATCCAAGATAAACGTAAGGGAGCCCTAGCTGACGGGCGCGGGAGATATGGTCCAAAATCATATAGGTGCCAAGGCTTCTGTTTGGCTGGCTGGAGTCGAAATAGGAGTAGACCATCGAAAGTCCGTCTTCGAGACGGTCTGTCAGGGCAACAGCTGTTAGTGGGCCTTGAGTTTCGCTGCCCAGTTCCTGGCGTTCCCGATACTCGAAGACACCTGTGTTCACCGTCGTGTCTTCGACCATGGAGGCATAATCAAGGGCCGTCATGTCTGACATGCCGCCTTCTGCATG
>NZQM01000087.1 GCA_002695905.1 Parvibaculum sp. | reverse complement strand
GTGAATGCGTCTGACTGGGATTCAACGTTGGAGCCTTTGGGGGGCGGAATTTTTTTCCCTCATGCTGAGGAGCGCGCTTCAGCGCGCGTCTCGAAGCAGGGTAAGGGGAACACATCCTTCGAGACGAGGTCTCCGACCTCTCCTCAGGATGAGGTGAGGGCTCATTATCGCAAACAGTGGAAAACAAAACCGCGTCACACATGCGCGGTGCGGTTGGGGCTGCGTCATATTAAAGGGTTTCGGGAAGAGGCGGCGGAACTTGTCGAAGACAAGCGATTGCGTGGTTATGATTCCGTTCGCGATCTCTGGCTGAGGACCGGCCTTACGCCCCGGGTGATTGAAGTTCTGGCGAATGCGGATGCGTTTCGCTCCATCGGTCTGGATCGTCGCGATGCGCTTTGGGGGGTGCGTGGTCTTGGAGGGTGGGGGCAGCATAAGAAGGGCCAGAACGGGAAGGCACCCGCAGCGCTTCCGCTCTTTGAGCATCTGGAGCAGGCGGGGTTTCAGGAAGAGCCGGATGTGCATCTGCCTTCCATGCCTCTCGGTGAGCAGGTGGTGCATGATTATGCCACCATGCGCCTGTCTTTAAAGGCACACCCAGTTTCTTTCCTACGCTCAAACCTGGACGCGCGACGGGTTGTGACAAATGCACGTTTGGATGATGAGGCCATTCGGGATGGCACGCGGGTGAATCTCGCCGGACTTGTTCTGGTGCGTCAGCGGCCGGGCACCGCGAGCGGGGTGATTTTTGCCACGCTGGAAGATGAGACGGGGGTTGCGAATATCATCATCTGGCCGAAGATTTTTGAGCGGTATCGACGCACGGTTTTGCAAGCGCGGTTCCTCGCTGTGCGCGGCCGGGTGCAGAAAGCGGAAGGGGTGATCCATGTCGTCTCCGACTGGCTGGAGGACTGGACCCACGAACTGGCAGGCCTTACAGACGGACAATATGAGATCGGTGACAATGGTCTTGCCCATGCAGATGAAGTGAAACGCCCGGGTGAAGACCCGCGCACACGGTCCTTACAGAAGCTCTATGAGCGGCAGCTCCGGGCAGCGCGTCTGATGCCAAAAAGTCGGGATTTTCACTGAGGGCCTTTACGGCCTAATCCGCGGGATGGGCTCCAAAGAGTGGCTTGTGCCATCTCAGCTCGCGCCCTTCTTCCGGGTGGGTCGGAATGAGTCTGGAGAGAGCCAGCGAAATCGCGGCCATGCCTGCGCCCAAAAGGAACACAAGGCTTGGGTTCACAAGCCAGATCAGGCCGAAAAGGGCGGGGATCACAACCGCTGCAATATGGTTGATTGAAAAGGCAACGCCCGCTGTTGGCGCAATGTCCGCCGGATCTGCGATCTTCTGAAAATAGGTTTTCATGGCGATGGCGAGCGCGAAGAAGGCGTGATCAATTACGTAAAGTACCGCCGCAAGCGTCGCATTCTCAACAAAGGCATAGGTCACAAAGACGCCGATCAGCCCGATATATTCAAACGTCAAAGCGCGGCGTTCGCCAAAGCGTGCAATCAAACCGCCAATTTTGGGCGCCAGCACCATATTAAATGCCTGGTTGATCAAAAAGAGCAGAGTGATGGCAGTTACAGAATAGCCGAACTTCTCCACCATCATGAAACCGGCAAATACCACGAAGATTTGGCGTCGTGCGCCACCCATAAAGGTGAGGGCGTAATAGAGCCAATAGCGAGGCCGCAGGACGAGGGTTTTTCGCTGTACAGTCGGCGCCTCGAATGTGGGAAAGAGCACCCAGGCGGTCAGGGCGATGAGGACGGTTACGGCTCCACCGGCCAAATAAACCCACTTGTAGTCGAGCCCAATCCACTCCCAGATGATGAATATCAATCCGTAAGCGAGCAGACTTGCGAAACCGCCGACAGCGAGTAGTCGCCCGAGGACGACTGGTGCTTCCCCTTTTGGGAGCCATTGCAGAGCCAGAGATTGTTGGGCGGTCTCATAATAGTGGTAGCCGACCGACATAAGGACGGTGGTGCAGTAGAGACCAATTGTCGTGGGGAAAAACCCGGTGAGTGCTGTGCCGATGCCGAGCACTGCGAGCGAAATCAGCGCAAAGCTCTGTTCTTTCAGAACTAGAAGAACGAAGACAAAGGTGAATGCCAGAAAGCCTGGCACCTCGCGCAGCGATTGCAGAATGCCCATCTCAGCACCATCAAAGGCTGCACGTTCAATCGCAAAATTGTTGAGTAAGGAGTTCCAGGTGGCAAAGGAAAGTGGTACCGCAATGGCCATTAACATCAAGAGGATGTCCGGACGCTTCCATTTTTCATTTTTAAGCCAACTGATGATCTGCATCATTTTGTTCCACCCTCAGGACGCGGAGAATAATGGAAACCTGTGGCTTTGGTAGTCGCATTTACGCAAAGGGACCTTGTATTAGCCTGACTATATACCATTTTTATGATGTAGAATCTTATTGATGCAACGCGTCGAGTCTGATCAGGGTTTGTTTGAAGAACAAAAGAGGCCGTTGTGACAAGAAGCCGGTGGATCATAGGGGCGGGGCTCGCTGGGCTGGCGGCGGCCGTGTTTTTCTACTTTTCTTTTTTTGCGCAGTCGACATTGATTGCGGTTCAACCGATACGAGGTCCGTCGGTCGTCGCCGTCTACGCCACGGGAACCGTGGAGCCCGTGCATGTGGCGCGTGTCGGCGCCAAGGTGTCTGGTCGTATTGAACAAGTTTTGGTACAGGAGGGCGACTCTGTCGTTGAAGGGGAGGTGCTTGCAGTCCTCGATTACCGGGAGGCAAGTGCGGCGGTGCGAGAGCTCGAAGCGCGACTTGAATATGCGACGTCGGATGTCGAGCGCTATCGCCGTCTCTTTCGATCCGGCAATACGAGCGCTGCTTCCAAGGATCAATCAGAAGCCAACTTCCGGTCTGCTGAAGCTGCGTTAGAGGCCGCCCGCGTGAGGTTGCAAGAACATTTTATTCGCGCGGCCATCAGTGGCGATGTGATGCGCTCTGAGATGCAGCTTGATGTGGGTGACCTTGTGGCTGCTGGCAAGGTGCTGTTCGTCCTCGGCAATCCGTCTCAGCTATGGGTCGAAGCAGAGGTCGACGAGGAGGACATTCCACGGGTCCTTGTTGGTCAAAAGGCGCTTATTCGAGCTGATGCTTTTGAAGGTCAAGCCCTGGAAGGGCGCATTAAGGAGATTACTCCCTTTGGAGATCCGATCGCGCGGACATACCGTGTGCATATCGCTCTGCCTGACAACACGCCCTTGCTTGCCGGTATGACAACCGAGCTCAATATCATTCTCCGGGAAATGCAAGACGCACTGCTTGTGCCGAGCGGTTCGGTCATAAACGGTGCGGTGTGGACAGTGAATGACAACAATGTCCTGGTGAAGAACATGCCAAAGCTTGGTCCGATTGATGGGACGTTTGTGGAGGTGCTCGAAGGGCTTGATGAAAGTGCCTGGGTCATCCGCGACGCGTCCTCTGCTCTCAGAGACGGTGATGAGGTGCGTGTGACCAGAGAAGGGCAGTGATCCATGTTTCGGTGGGTCAATATCCAGATTGCTCTTGCTCATCTGACGCATCGCCGACGGCAGACTCTCGTGTCTGTTCTTGGCGTCTCTCTGGGGGTTGGGTTTTTCATCGCGGTGTCTGCGATGATGCAGGGGTCTGAGCAGGACCTAACCGACAAGCTGATCAACAGCCAGCCCCACGTCACCATCAAAGATGAATTCCGCAATCCGTCAATCCAGCCCTTGTTTCAGGCCTATGAGGAGGGAGCTCTGTCTTTGAAAGGTGTGAAGCCCCGCGAGCGTCTCCGCGGCATCAAAGACTATAAAGGCAAGGTTGAGCAGATTGAGCGGGAGGAGAACGCCATCGCCTCTGCTGTGCTTACGGGTCAGGTGATTGTGCGGTATGGCGGCAAGGACCGCAGTGTCTCTATTCTGGGTGTTGACCCGGACAAAGAGGTGGAGCTCACGACAATCGAAGATGACATGATTGAGGGCGATATGGCGGCTCTCAAGACCACATCTGATGGCATTGTCATTGGGACCGGATTGTCAAAACGTCTGCAGCTTCAGGTTGGCGATTTGGCTTCTGTGGTGTCCCCCACCGGCCTTGTTGTGCGTATGAAAATCGTGGGCATTTTTCGGGCGGGCAACGTTCTGCTTGATGAGGGGCGTGCTTATGTTTTGCTGAAAGATGCTCAAGTCCTCATGAACAAGCCTAACATTGCCGACCAGATCCGGATTCGGCTGCCGGACCCAAATACAGCGATTGAGATTGCATCGAAGATTGAACAGCGTTGGACCTATCGCACAGAATCCTGGCAGGAAGTGAACGAAGATTTTCTCTCCCTCTTTGTGGTGCGGAATGCCATTCTCTATTCCATTGTCAGCGCGATCATGATCGTTGCCTCCTTCGGCATCTTCAACATCATCTCCACGGTGGTGATGGAAAAACGCAGGGACATTGCGATCCTGATGTCGATGGGCTTCCGTGCTTATGATATTCGCCAGATTTTTCTGCTTCAGGGTTTTGCGCTAGGCGTTATCGGCATGTTGCTCGGGTGGGCCGTGGGATACGGCCTCGTTGAGGCCTTGGGAAGTGTCAAGTTCGAGCTTGAAGGATTTTATGACGACTCCCGCCTGCCACTTGATAGGGGTTTCTATCAGTATGTCATCGGAGCGGTGTTTGCCCTGATCGCCGCGATCATGGCGGCCTGGATCCCGGCACATCGGGCGAGCAAGGTTCAGCCTGTCGAGATTATCCGGGGGGCGGCATGAGCGATCCGTCGCCGCGTATTGTATTGGAAACGAGAGACGTCACACGGATATTGGAGGAGACTATGCCGGTGACGCTGGTCCGCGACATTAATTTTTCGGTAGCAGCGGGTGAGTTCGTCAGCATTACCGGGCCGTCTGGGTCGGGCAAATCCTCCCTCTTGTATCTTCTGGGCCTCCTGGATGCGCCAACGGAAGGGCGCGTGATTGTTGAAGGCCAGGACACGAGCGAGTTGAACGCAGATCAGCTTGCGCAGTTCCGATTGGCGCATTTGGGATTTGTTTTTCAGTTTCATTTTCTGCTGCCTGAATTCACGATCCTCGATAATGTGACAATCCCCATGAAACGGCTTGGTGAGCTTTCGGATCGAGACGTGAAAGCCCGAGGGCGTCAACTGCTGGATGATCTGGAAATTGGGGATCAGGCGGAGAAACACCCGGATCAACTGTCGGGTGGTCAGCGGCAGCGGGTCGCCATTGCCCGTGCTCTGGGCAATGCTCCGACATTGATCCTCGCTGATGAGCCAACGGGCAATCTCGATACGAAGAATTCAGACATTGTTCGAGATATTTTTGTGCGGCTCGCCAAAGAACAGGGCACGACCGTTATTGCCGTAACCCACGATATCGACTTTGCCGAAGCGGCGGACCGCAATGTCCATCTCGTCGATGGAGCAATCGTCCGACCCTAAGCTTCTTTTGTCGCGCGGAAGAAGCCGAACTGTCCATACCTTGTTGGGGTTGATATGGTTTCGGTGATGTTATGGAACCCTGCGTCGGCCATGAAAATCGGCAGCAGGCCGCGGGCGTTATCGGCGGTGGTTTTGAAACCGTCGATCAGCTGAATTTGCAGATAGGCAAGGCGCATTTTTAGGGACGACGGCTTCGACCAGTCGGCTATGTGTAACTCGCCGCCCGGTTTCAGAAGCTGGTGTGCATTCCCAAGGGTTGCCCGCTTCGCATCTCGGGTCAGGTGATGAAGCATCAGGCAACAGACTATGCGGTCAAAAGAGGCGGGTTCTAGTTCTTTATGGTTTGGCAGGGCGTCGGCGAACCCTTCTACAAATGTGATCTTCGCGTGGCTGTCGGCGAGTTTGTCGCGCGCAATCCTTTGCGCTGACATATCGGGATCAAGGCCGACATAGTGGGCCCTGGGTTCTGTGTCCGCGAAGGTTTTTAACAGACCACCGGTACCGCAGCCGAACTCCAGTATTCGGTGGCCTGGTCGGGGAGAGACCTGCCTGACAAAGGCAGGGCGCCAACTGTTTTCGTCCGTCGTGCTCGCGATGAGTTTGTCGTAAAGGCCGGTAAGGGCATGAAAGCCTAAGGGTGGGGTGAAATTTTTCTCTGCCATTTGAGCGTTCCGATCAGAATGGTCTGACTTTGGTGTAGGGATGCTTGGCCGTCTTGTGATATTATGACAATAAATGCCTCAATCAGGACAACATACCGACCATCGGCCCGTGACTTGGCTGGCCATCGATCTGAGGGCCGGAGAGGGGATCCCGCTGCATGACCATGCGCATGGGCAACTGATTTATTCCGCTCAGGGGATCATTCAGGTCGAAGGTCAGCGAAACGCCTGGATTGTTCCACCGGAGCGGGCTGTCTGGGTGCCGCCAGAATTGCCCCACAGGATTGGGAACCGAGCAGCGGCGCAGCTTCGTACACTCTATGTGTCGGCGGATTCTGCGCGGCGTTTGCCAAATGATTGTCAGGTGTTGTGGGTGACGCCGTTTCTGCGGGAATTGATCCTTAGTCTTGTGTCGCGTGCGCCGATTTATGAGCCGGGCAGTGCGACGGACCGACTGGCCCAAGTGGCGCTTGATGAGGTAGCGATAGCTGGCGCAGTTCCTTACCGTTTGCCTTTGCCAGATGATCCGCGGCTTCGGTCGCTTGTCGACGCGTTGCTGGAGAATCCAGGAGATGCCCGGTCAGTGGTGCATTGGGCCCGTGCTTGTGGGATGAGCGTGCGGACACTTGCGCGGGTCTTCAAGCAGGAGATGGGGATGGGGTTTGCCGCCTGGCGGCAGCAGGCGCGGCTGATGACAGCGATTGCTCAGCTGTCGGAGGGCGCGCGTGTTACCGATGTGGCGCTTGATCTGGGATACGAAAACCCCAGTGCCTTTATTGCTATGTTCAAGCGTACCCTGGGTGAGACGCCCGGGCGGTTCGTAAAAAAGCCGCGTGGCTAGCGGGTCGCGCATCGCTTTGTCGAGACCGTCGAAGATAAGGGGACGAGCGACATGATCCCGGACCGGCCTAGCGCGGCAGGTGCCCCGACTTTGAATAGAGCACGCAGCCTTCTTCACTGATGACCTCGTGAGAGCTGCCATGTTCCTGGCGGACCCAGGTGCCTAATGTGTAGGTACCGTTGGCGTCAGACAAGGAGCCCTCGATGACGAAGAACTCTTCACCGCCGATATGCTTGTGTAGCGGGATTTTGGTGCCGGGGGCAAAGCGGAAGAAGCCGACCTGCTCGCGTTCATCCTTGTGAACCTCAAGCACGGTCAGGCCCGGAACACCGGTTTCCACATATTCCCCGGCATTTGTGTCTACATTCACCTGTGCGGTATCACTCGGGTCCATCTGACGAAGTTTGACCAGGATGGTGCAGCCTTCCTTGGAATGGGGACGATGGCGTGAGCCTGGCGGATTGCGCACATAGAAGCCCTTGCCAAAGTCGCCATGCTCGTCTGAGAATGTTCCTTCCAGGACAACATATTCTTCACCGAGAACATGCACATGCGGGTCGAAATAGCTCTCTGGTGCGTAGCGCACGATGGTGGTGGCGCGTGCGACCTCATCGCCATCCCGCTCCAGCATGCGCCGTTCGACACCGGCGAGGGGGGAGGGAACCCAGTCAAGGGTCGCGCTGTCGACGACCGCACGCTTGGTCAGATCTGCATGTAATTGCATGAGAGTACTCCTTTTGGGGAGGGTTAAAGATAAGGGCCGCATTCAGAAATTGAAGCGGCCCTAAACTCACAATATTGAGAGGGAAAACCCTGTGGCGATTATGATGCCCGGGAAAGTTCCTTCATGGCATTGTCCAACCCTTCCAGGGTGAGCGGGAACATGCGGTCCTGGAAGACCTGTTCGATCACCTGAATGGAGGGCGTGTACTCCCAATGGCGTTCCGCAACCGGGTTCAGCCAGATGGCGCTTTCATAGATCTGCTGAATACGCTCAAGCCAGATCGCGCCGGGTTCTTCATTCCAGTGTTCCACGGATCCGCCGGCATAGGTGATTTCGTAGGGGGACATTGTCGCGTCGCCCACAAAGATCACTTTGTAGTCTGATGGGTATTTGTGGAGAACGTCCCAGGTCTCCATCCGTTCCTGATGGCGACGTTTGTTGTCTTTCCAGACATATTCATAAAGACAGTTATGAAAGTAGAAATACTCCATGTTCTTGAACTCCGTCCGCGCAGCGGAGAAGAGCTCCTCACAGAGCTTGATGTGGCTGTCCATAGACCCGCCAATATCAAAGAAGATCAGGACATTGATCTTGTTCTTGCGCTCAGGAACCATCTTGATGTCCAGATAGCCCTGATGTGCCGTTGACTTGATCGTGTCGTCCAGATCCAGTTCGGTCGGTTGGCCGTGACGGGCGAACCGGCGAAGGCGGCGAAGGGCCATCTTAATGTTCCGGGTTCCAAGCTCCACACCGTCGTCCAGGTTCTTATATTCGCGCTTGTCCCAGACTTTGACGGCCTTGCCGTGGCGACCTTCTTTCTGGCCGATGCGCACGCCTTCCGGATTGTAGCCGTCCGCGCCGAACGGGGAGGTGCCGCCGGTCCCGATCCACTTATTGCCGCCTTCGTGACGTTTTTCCTGCTCATCGAGCCGCTTTTGCAGCTCTTCCATGATTTTTTCCCAACCACCCAGGGCTTCGATCTGGGCTTTTTCTTCGTCGGTCAGGAATTTCTCGGTGAGCGACTTCAGCCATTCTTCTGGAATCTGGGCGATGTCGCCTTCTTCGAGCGAGTCCAAGCCTTTGAATACATGAGAAAAGACGCGGTCGAACTTATCGAGGTTGCGCTCGTCTTTAACGAGAGCGGAGCGGGAGAGGTAATAAAAATCCTCTACCTTGTCCTCGATGACTTTGCGGTCCATGGCCTCAAGGAGCGTGAGATATTCACGCAAGGAGACCGGGACATTCGCCGATTTCAGCTCATGAAAGAAGTTAACGAACATGTTCGTCTCCTTTTGTTGCCCAAGTCCTAGTTGCGCTCACGACGGGCAAGGAAGGCCAGACGCTCAAACAGATGCACATCCTGCTCGTTTTTGAGTAGAGCGCCGTGAAGCGGCGGGATGAGCTTGGAAGGATCGCGTTCTTTGAGATTTTCCGGGGAAATGTCTTCCACCAGCAGGAGTTTCAGCCAATCGAGCAATTCCGATGTGGAAGGCTTCTTCTTCAGGCCTGGCACGTCGCGGATTTCGTAGAAAACATTCAATGCTTCCTGGATCAGACGGCCTTTGAGGTCTGGAAAGTGGACCGCGATGATCTGCTTCATCGTCTCTTCGTCAGGGAAGTTAATGTAGTGGAAGAAACAACGGCGCAGGAAGGCGTCGGGCAGTTCTTTTTCATTGTTGGACGTGATCACAACGATAGGGCGCTGTGCTGCCTTAATCGTTTCACCGGTTTCGTAAACGAAGAACTCCATCCGATCGAGCTCAAGGAGCAGGTCGTTCGGGAATTCGATGTCTGCCTTGTCGATTTCGTCGATCAGCAGAACAGGGCGTTTTTCACGCTCGAAGCTTTCCCAGAGTTTGCCGCGTTCGATATAGTTCGAAATGTTATTGACCCGTTCGTCGCCCAATTGGCTGTCGCGCAGGCGGGAGACGGCGTCATACTCATAGAGGCCCTGTTGGGCTTTTGTGGTGGACTTGATGTGCCAAGTGATGAGCTCTGCATCGAGCGCTTTTGACATCTCTTCTGCCAGAACGGTTTTCCCAGTTCCTGGCTCACCCTTAATCAGAAGGGGGCGCTCCAGCGTAATTGCCGCGTTGACGGCGATCCGTAGATCGTCTGTTGCGACGTAATCTTTAGTACCTTCGAACTTCATGCTTCCTCGGCCTTATTTGGTTGACCGCCTCGTGCGGCCTGGTTCCCTGTTCATAATTGCCACAGAACCTAGGGCTAGCGGGTCTTACGTTCAAGCAAAAGGCCAGGAACCTCTTGGGGAACCCTCTCTCAACATTGAACAGAGGGTCTCTAAATTCGTTGCCGACGTTGCGGCAGATTTTGCCGGGCAGGGCGCTTATTTTGCCCGGTTGTATGTATGGGAAAATACCTTAAGCTATTGAAAATAAAAGAAAAAAAGTATGGCCCAGTCCTTGCGTTCTACCCACCAACGAGTTTCCCCCCATCCATTGGGCAGGTTTAAGGAGATAGGACAGATGAGCTTTAACGGTGCGATGTCGACGGCCATTTCAGGGATTCGGGCGCAAGCCACAGCGCTATCCTATATTTCAGATAATATCGCGAATTCACAGACAACCGGGTTTAAGCGGACGGATGCGAGTTTTTATGATTCCGTGACGTCCAGCGGCCAGAACTTCTATCTGCCTGGCACGACCTATGCGCAGCCCGCCTACACCAATAATGTGCAGGGCGCGATCAATGCCAGCTCAGTTGCAACTAATATGGCGATCAATGGCGATGGCTTTTTTGTTGTCTCTGAAGCTGTTGGATCTCTGGACAATCAACCTGTGCTCCTGGACGTCGATCGCTACACCCGCCAAGGCGATTTTGAGATGGATCGAAATGGCTATCTTGTGAACAGCTCTGGCTACTATTTGCAGGGCGTCGACATTGACATCGCGACGGGTAACCCGGTCGGGGACGTTCCATCAGCTATTCAGATCAACCGGTCTTTCCTCAACGCAAACCAAACGACTGTAATTGACTACGAGGCCAATCTTCCTGCCTATCCAGAAACTGTGAACTCGGATCCGACGACAGCGGGTAGTGAATTGT
This sequence comes from Parvibaculum sp., assembly GCA_002695905.1. Lineage (GTDB taxonomy): Bacteria > Pseudomonadota > Alphaproteobacteria > Parvibaculales > Parvibaculaceae > Mf105b01. The sequence goes on along the minus strand of NZQM01000087.1, from coordinate 5,362 downwards.
TGCTTGCTGGGACATTCGCGAATGACCCGACCACTGTTACCGGTGGCGCTGGCAATGGGTTCGTGCAGGCCGCCGAGGAGCCTCTCTTTCTTGATCGCTCGCTGGCAGGTGGTTCCATAACCGTTTACGACGATTTGGGCGCGCCTTTGCAGGTTCAGGTTCGCTGGGCAAAGGTTGAAAACACCGATGGTGATGGTCCAGCAGGCCTCCCTGACAGCGACACCTGGAACATGTTCTATAAAACGAGCGATACGGCAACAGGCACTGCTGCAAAATGGACCAATGTTGGTCAGGATTATGTTTTCGCAAATGGGCAGCTGGCCCCGGCTGTGTCGTCGGCAACGATTACGAACCTCACAATCAACGGCAACAATCTCGGCAACGTGACACTCGATCATGGGACCGCCAATATCACTCAGTTCGAAGACACGAACGGTTCGGTTTCAGTCAATACGCTTGATCAAGATGGGTTTGCTTCCGGCTCTCTTCTTGAAGTGGCTGTGTCCAATGATGGACGGATTGTAGGGACATATTCAAACGGCAAGTCGGTCGATCTCGCTGAGGTAGCGGTTGTGCGTTTCAATGACGCCAATGAGTTGCAAAAAATGGACGGCGGTGCGTATGCCTCGACTCAAGGGTCGGGTGAAGCGGTGACGGGTGCCAGCGGCTCGATTGTCTCGGCGGCTCTTGAAGGCTCCAACGTTGATATTGCTGATGAATTCTCAAAGCTGATTATCACCCAGCAGGCTTATTCTGCGAACACGCGGATCGTGACTACGGCTGATGAGATGATCACCGAAACGCTGAACATGAAACGATAAGTAGGCCTTTGAGGATAGCTCCCTAGTTTCTCCTCCTAAATATTGGTATTCCGATGACACTCACTAATGCACTCAACGCATCAATTAGCGGCCTTAATGCCACGCAGGCGGGTATTGATGTGGTATCGCGGAATATTGCCAATGCCGGTACGCCAGGCTATACGCGCAAAACGCTTACAACCCAAAACCAGTTGGTTGATGGACGCAGTATTGGTGTCGCCTATTCGGCTGCTCAGCGGGATATTGATCTGTTGCAGCAGCAACAGCTCCGCGTCTCCAAAGCAGACACGATTGCAGCGCAGACGGTTGCTAACTATCTGTCGCGAATTGATACAGCCATGGGGGCGTCAGACTCCGGTATCGCCATTTCTTCACGCTTGGCTGAGTTGACTGATGCATTGCAGGCGATGGCGACGACGCCTGAGAATGCCGCAATTCGTGCAAACGTGCTCAATGAAGCCGACGATCTTGCCGATTCTCTAAACAGCATGTCTGACCTGATTCAGACCCTGCGTCTTGAGGCAGAGGCTGGTATCGGTGCGGCAATCCAAGAAGCTGATGTATTGCTGAAGCGGATTGAAACGATTAATGACCAGATCGTTCGCGCCAATGCAACGACGGGTGACACAGCCGATCTTGCTGATCAGCGCGACATTGCCATCGACCGACTTGCTGAGTTGATGGATATCAATGTTGTCTCTCGATCAGATGGGGCTGTAAGCCTTTTCACTGGCGGTGGCTTTGCATTGCTGGACTCCGCGGCGGCTGAGCTCTCGTTTGATGAGCGCACCTCAATGGATGCCACATCTGTCTACAGCACTGATCCTAGTCTGCGAACAGTTGGGACCATTTCTCTGACGGCTGGGTCCACGTCTGTGGATCTTATCGCTGCAGGTGCTTTTCGGTCTGGCGAGATCGCGGCGTTGGTTGAGCTTAGAGACAACACACTGACCGAAGCGCAATCTCAGCTTGATGAGCTGGCGTCGGAACTTATGCTGTCATTGTCGGAAGAAACGACGAATGGTACCGCAGTGGTTGCCGGTGCAGCCTCCGGTTTTGAGGTCGACACAGCCGGTATGCTCTCTGGCAATACAATTAATCTCGGCTACACGATCGGCGGGACAACAACGAATGTTACCATTGTCAAGGTTGAAGACCCCAGTATTCTCCCGCTTAGCAACACGGCAACAAACAATCCAAACGACACGGTTATAGGGATCGATTGGACTCAGCCGATTGCTGACATCGTTACGGATCTCAACGCTGCGCTTCCTGCGGCGGTCGTCGTTTCAAACCCAGCGGGGACAACTCTGAGATTTGTGGACGACGGCGCTGGTGCTACGTCAGACATCAATTCTTTGTCGACGACAACGACACCCGCATCGCTTACCGATGCAGGTACGGGCATTGCCTTGTTTGTCGACGGCAATGGCCAGACAATCTACTCGAACAGTTTGGACAATGGTGGTCAGAAGACAGGTATTGCTCAACGTATTCGGGTTAACAATGCGGTGGTATCTGATAGCTCGCTTCTTGTAACATACAATACTTCGCCGGCCACAGACGTAGGTGACCCAACGCGGCCGCTGGACCTGATCGAGCGACTGACAAATGATATCCGCAGCTATGCCGCCGATGTTGGTATTGGGAGCCCGTCGGCTCCGTTTGAGGGATCCATTGACGCATTTGCCAGACGCGTTGTCGACTATCAAGCATCGCAAGCTGCAAATGCGGAGAACGCTGTTTCTTCGTTCAAAATCATTCGCGATACGTTGCAGGCACAATATGACGCCGACGCTGGTGTCGATATTGATGCAGAAATGTCGAACCTATTGGTTCTTGAAACAGCTTATAGCGCCAATGCGCGGGTTATGACCACGGTTCAGGAACTGATGCAAATCATGCTGAATATTGGCCGCTAGGATAAGGTGGAGTAAGACACATGGAAATCTCATCCCTCGCCAGAACTCTGCGGATGCAGGACGACGTCAATTCGTTGAAGGCTACACAGGATGATCTGAGTCGACAATTGGTGACCGGAAAAAAGGCTGAGACCTATGGTGGTCTTGGGTCCGATGCTTCTGTTGTTCTCTCGCTCCGCGATCAGATCAGTTCCCTTGAAGGCTATGTGAAAACCATGGAGTTGGTGAATCTGCGTCTTGGCGTTCAGTCTACGGCGTTGACCAGGATGGATGAAATAGCCTCCAAGCTTCGTACAGATTCTCTGACAACATCGTTTGACCTGACAGGTGCTGGTCAGACTCAACTTCAATTGTCCGCTGCTTCTCAGTTTGACGAGATTGCTTCTCTCCTCAATACCGAGCTGGAAGGGCGGTATATGTTTGGGGGCAGGGATACTGCCGCGCCGCCAATCGCGCTGCCAAATGAGTTGCTTTATGGCGATACGACCCGAGCAGGCCTGCAAGATTTGATTGCCGAGCGGGCCCAGGCTGACATGGGTGCCGACAATCGTGGGCGTCTCACAATCGGTACGGTAGGGGCGACCTTCAATGTGGCGGAAGATGCAGATCCGAGTGTTTTTGGCGCTAAGCTTGTTGGAACGACATCGACTCTGAGCGGGACGACTGTAACCGGCCCCGTGGGGTCGCCGCCATCTCTGGATGTGGATTTTACCGCCACGCTGCCTCAACAGGGCGAGACGATCACGTTTGAGTTCACGATGCCTGACGGCACGAGTGAGACAATGACTTTGTCGGCAAAATCAACGGCTCCTTTGGGTGAGAATGAGTTTTTGATTGGTGCGGATGCAAATGTGACTGCTGCCAATTTTCAGACAGCTTTTGATACTGCTCTTCAAGAGTTGACCCAGACATCCCTCAAGGCAGCTTCTGCGTCAGAAGCGGCGAATAATTTCTTTGAAAGCAACCCGCCGCAAAGAGTGAACGGAGCACCACTTACATCTGCCACGGATCTTGTTGATGGAACTGAGACCGATACGGTTTTCTGGTACACGGGTGACACCTCTAGCAGTGCGCCGGCACTTGCAAAAATCGGTGAGAATGAGACGGTTTCCTACGGTGTACGGGCAGACGATAGTTCAATCATTGATTTGATGAAATCGACTGCTGTTCTGGCAGTGACCACATACACTGGTGTTGATCCTCTGGAAGAGCAAGCTTATGGCGAGATGGTGGAGCGTGTGGCTGATACAATTGCCTATACGAACACCCGGTCGCCGCAGGATGCCTTGATGGAAATGGGTTTCCTGCAAGCCAAGATCGACGGCGCGAAAGAACAGGCGCGGGGGTCAATCTCAGTGTCAAAAGGCATCATTGATGAAGTCGAGAATGCTGATTCATATGAAGTTGCCACGAAGCTTAGTGTTGTTCAGATTCAACTGGAGGCTGCCTACCAGGTGACCTCGCGGATCAACGAGCTCAGCCTGCTGAACTTCCTTCGTTAGGCTGGAATACCATTTCTTTGCTTGTAGGTATTCTTCCAACAAAAAAGACCCGGCGTCTGACGCCGGGGTTTTTGTGATACGTAAGGAGATTAGAGAGTAGCGTCTTCGGCTTCTACTGTGGGTTTTTGGAAGAGGCCCGCAGCGATTTGCCGATTGATGTTGATCAGCGAATCTAGCTTCTGAGGGTCCGACGAGGTTTGTACGGCCAGTGTTTGCTTGAACACGAAAAGAGAAAGGTTTGCCAGGTTTTGGCGGATATCTAAAGGGAGTTCACTCTCTTCACCTGTCACTGATGTCGCGAAAATCGACCATAGCTGTCGATTGAAGTGTAGGGCAGGGAGAATGTCCTTCGACCGAGGCTCCCAATTGTCCCGAACTTTCTGGAGTTGCGAAGCTGCCCGAAGCAGGAGGTTTGCCTCAAGTTCCCTTGGGTCGTTCCCAAGTTTTGCCATATTTCCGTAGGCTTGCGCCGGATTTGCCATTCAAAAGGCCTTTACTCTTCAGTAACCAACTCAACATCGATGAAGTGAGCTTAGGCAATCAGGGTTAAGAAGAGGTGTTCTTGGGGTGTTTTTGACCCCAAATTCCTATCGAACTGGCGCAATAAAAAAGGCGGGGACCGTGGTCCCCGCCTTTCCGGATGTCGTCGATAAGAACTTATCGAATGAACGAAAGAACGGCCTGGTCGCCCTGCGAAGCCAGGGACAGAGCAGTCGTACCCAGAGCCTGACGTGTTTGCAGGGCAAGTAAGTTGGCCCCTTCAACGTTGGTGTCAGCCAGGGTCAGCCCGCCAGCGCCACTTTCCAGAACACCGATCAGAGATTCTGTGAAGCTCTGACGGTTTTCCACCACGGCAAGGTTGTTACCGAATGTAGAAGACTGCGACCGGAGTGTTGCTGTCGCAGAATCGAGCGCTGCAGAAACAGCATTGATGCCAGCATCGGTGCCGAAAGCAGCTGCCGTCGTGTCACTCAAACCCAGACCAGCTGCGTTAAATGAAACACCTGAGATCGTCAGTGAAGAGGACCCATCTTCATTGAACGTTGCTGTCAGGTCGTTGCCATCGAGAAGGTTCACACCGTTGAAGCTTGCGTCACCAGCCAACTGGTCAATCTGG
>NZQM01000086.1 GCA_002695905.1 Parvibaculum sp. | reverse complement strand
GTACCGCCCATGCGTTCTTTGAGGCTTGAACTCGGCGAGGATTTTTCTTCTTTTTCTTAGCCATTTATTCACCTCTATGTCTAGGACTCAATTTAAGAAAGTCTAACAGAATGAAAACTCCAACCAAGTAAAAAGCCGGTCGCATAGCCTGTAACAGAAACAGACCATCATTTGAACTCCACCTTTTCGCCATAATTCTCACTGTCCTAAGAAATCCTGCAGCCACTCAAGAAGTGTTTGACCCCTTTTTTTCCCTGTCTTTTCCCAAGTGCTACGCCAATATTTTTGTTCTTTTTGTGTGTAATATCTTCTTTTAGCCATAATTCTCACTTCTTTTTTTGTTTCACATTCTGTCTTGCTTTGAGTTTAATTCCCATCGAGCCCATCTTCAATTTGAACCATACATCCGGCTTTTCTCTTCTCAAGTATTCTCGTTGCTTCTTAGATTTGAATGGCATGATTAACACCTCCATCTTCTACGCTGAATCGCATTCTTTGAACATGGATTGCTACGCCATTTCCCTTTGATTTTGGCAGTTCTCGCACAATACGACCTTTGACGCTTTGAACCGACTTTTCCGACTCGTACTTTCGACGATACTCGGACACGACCACATCTTTTGTCGTTGACATATGGCATCAAACCCCTCCTTTACCTCTTGAAAATCCGTACACCGCTACTATCAGTAGAATGCCTACTAACGCAATCGCTCCGATTCCCAAAGCCGGTATGGTGAAATCTTCGGGGCCACCTTCTTGTTGTCGCTGCCTTAGTCGGTCGGCTTTGAGTTGTGCTATTTGTTCGGCTGTCGAAAACTCGGCGACCCCGTTTGAATCGACTACGCCGTTCACGATGACATACCACAATTCGCTTGAAGTCTCGATTCCGATGTCTATTTCCCAAGGTCGACCGTCGATATCGTCGCCACTATCGAAGTAAATGGTTCTCGTAAATCGACTCGCTGTCCAAGTATTGACACCCGCTCCGCTTTCGGGGGCGACATATTCGGGAACAGTTGTTTCCCATTCTGTCAGTTCGTTGAAGCCTTGAACCGGCGCACTGTCTATCGAGAGAATTTGAACCCAAACATCTCCGAAATGTTGGTTAAATCGAAGAGTGTAAGTCGACAAGTCGGAATAATCGCCGTAAGGAGCCGTCAAAGACATCAAGATAGAATCGTCACGGAAAGTTTCGTTAGGTTGTGTGATATCTCTTGCTTCGGTTTCCAAATGGAAAGGGTCGTTTTCACTCGACCACTTGCCTCGGTCGCCTTCGTTTCCTGCTACAACTGCGAGCATCGAACCGCCTCGTAAAGTGACATCCATGCTCGACGAATTTTCGCCGAAAGGGTTCGTCAATAACGGAGAGTCGGTTTCGATGTCGAATGCTCCTTTCGCATACTGAGGAATATTCGACCGTATGCCGCCGAAGAAACCTACTTTGTTTGAGTGCAATCGAAATCGAACTTCTTTGTTCGGTTTAACCATGAGATGAAGTCGGCCGCTGTCTAAGACTCCTCCTTGAACTACCATGACATTCGGACTTTGAAAGTACACATCGTCGTCAACAGTGATGTATGAAAAAGGGAATGATTCGGTCGCCACATCCGACGAGTCTTCGACAAGTTGCTCAAAGGTTGCCATGCTTCTCACTTCTTGTTCAATTTATCGAGTTGACTTTGATACCATCTCTTATATCTATCACCGAATTGACCTTTAGGAAAAACCAATCTGTCTCCTTTTCCGGTTATTATGGTCAAATGACCGCTTGCTCTTTCTATTAAATTCTTAACGATAGCCCTATTTTTCTTCGCCATAATTCTCACCATCCTTGACTCGGCGGTTTCATCGAAGAGCCGAATCCAGTAGAAACGGTCGGTTGCCACGAAGGCTTAGGACTCGCCGGTTCGGGTGGCAAGTAACTTGGGCCGCCGGTCGGCGCTTGGGCGGTTCGATTGACATAGTCGACGGCCGCCGCTTCGGAGAAGAAAGTCTCAGCCGTAGCGCCGTTGATTCGGATAGTCGTTCGTGCCGCACTTGAACTCACAAAAGATGTGTGAGATTCGTTGCCGACGACATAATGTGTTTCCCAAGAAGTCACCGTACCTCGTTCTGTCCATTGATACGGCGCTTCATATCTCCAAACTACATTGGGCGAAGCATCCGTCGAGTAGACATTTGTCCACTGAGCATTAGGCCGAGGAGTTGTGTGAGGTGGCTGGGTCGGGTCTTCGGGCTGAGTAGGAGTCGGTGTTTCGGAACCGTCGTCGCTGTACGACTTCGGTTTGATGAGTCGATATGCGAAGAAAGCGAAAACGCCGTACACAATCAATTGAGTCGATGCCTTCATTATTCTTCACTCTCCTTGATGAGTTGTTTCGTCGGTCGTGTGTAATTCATTCTCTTACCTTTTCTTCGACTTGGTTTAGGTTCGACTTTTTTCGTCTCCGTCTTAATCGGCTTTTCGTCATGGTCTACGGGCAGTCTCAAAAATCGCATCAGTAATCACGGTTCCCTCTAAAATATACTTGAGCGTTGAACAAGACATTTCGTGCCCATTCGTAGCAGTCGGCTTGAGCGATACGATTCATCGTGTCACCTGTATCACCGTGAGATGAGAAGTCTCGATATGTACCGTCAAATCTGTACCCGCCGCAATCGACCCAAACATTCCACAATTCATTAGTGTAAATTGGAACTAGACCGTCGGCGAATTCGTCGGCCAAGTCGTCGATTCTCATGTCATAATCTTCGTTTCTAAAATCTCTCAATTCAAGCGAGAGTTCTTCGGCCATGTTGAAACACTCTCTTAGAAACTTGGCTCCGTCTGTATCATCACCTTCGGGTGTGGAACATTCGGCCATTCTTGCTATTTGTGGTATGCTTGCTTCTCTCATTTTTTTCACCTATTTTCTCAATAAGGGCGTGTATCTTCGACCTCAAAATCCCATGTGTCGGGGTCTTCGCTGTCGGCTAACACAACTATGTCTAAATTCCGAATCTCTTCTTTTTCTTCGGTGGCGTAACCTCCGATGTCACAATAAACGGGTTCGTTATAGACCGCCTTTCTTTCCTCGATGCCTTCCTCGTTGAAAATTATATATTCAAAAGAAGGTATCTCTACTTCTTTTACAGTCCAAGTCACATCATTTAGAGCGGGTTCTAAAGTTCCTGCACCGATGAAAGTAACCTTACAGTTTTCGGGAAAATACACACGGAGCCTGTCTTTCATCATACCGTTGACATCGGGACTTTCTAAACTCATAATCTTCTCTACGACAGTGCCGTCGACTTTCACATATGAGGAAGGGTCTATTGACCCAAAAAAGTCTTGAAGGATTCTAGGTCGTAAATAGTCCATTTCAAGCACCCGCCATTTGTGAAAAGTCGATTCCGATGGCCGCACCTGCAAGGACAGCGATAGCCTTTCCAATATTTGACAGGGTAGTTATCTGCGCTGTAAGTGCTGCAACATCGCTAGACAGTTGGTTAAACTGCTGTTCAAGAGTTCGTATGCGAGTGTTCTGCTCATCGTCGGGATTCATTTCAACCCCTCCGAATTACCCACACTTGTAACACAGACTCCGACGGTTCAGCCGAAACCCAGTAGAGTCGATTGTCGTTTGACCTTGTTACCAAGGGCTGAGTCATTTGGTCGGAGATGTGAAGTCTCGGCGAATTAGCGTAAGGCTCGTTCGTGAGATTTCCACTAGCCGTCAAGGGTTTCAAAGTGAATACGCTTTCGACAGCGCCCGACAAGTCGATGACTTGATAATCGGTTTGACTTGCTGAAACAATTTCAAGAAACTCGCTTCTAAGTGTCGACATGAGGCATCACCTCATTCAATACTCGGATTGCTGTTCAACATTGTAAGCGGTCGACGAAATGCTCTTTTGATTTTGTCGAGGAGCGTTAGCGGTAGAAGCACCGATGTTCGCAACCCAAACGGGGAAGAAAGAATAAGTCGTGTTCGCAGTAGAAGTCACGGTCATGTCGATGTTGGCACCAGCAGTCAATCGCTTCAAGTCCAAGAAGATGAAGCCGAGACGAGCAGTAACCCAAGAAGGGACGAGGACACCGCCGGTCGACCCATCACCAGCACCTTCGGCACGAAGACCTTGAGTGTAAGTAGAATCGAGGACACGCCACTGAGCGAGAGTCAATGCTCGGAAAGCGCCGTTATTGACACGGATTTGTGAAATCTCGTCAGCGTCGGAGTCATTGATTCCGACAACGCCGAGCATTTCCCATCCTGCTTTACCGTAGGTGGTGATGGCTCGTTCTGCGCCGCTAGTTAAAGTGAAATCTTGGCGAGAACCGTAAAGAGTCGCTTGAGCCGCAACACCGTAATAGTGAACCATATTGAATTCAGTAGTAGCAGGAGTGAAGGCCTGTCCACACCAACCGGTTTCGCTACCAAGAGTAATTGAAACATTGACTCGGTGAGAACGAGAGGCGTCGATACCGAATGGGAGAGTAATTTCACCGATTCCGGTAGTCGTTGACAAAGCGGTCGTAGCGTCGATACCTCCGACCTTTTGAGCAAGAACCGAAATGTTCGACGGGCTCGCCGTATCTACAGAAAAAGCGGGGTCGTCGAAATTGAGAATGGTTTCGCTACCTATCTTGATTCTAAAATTAGAAACTAGACGACCGATGGTCGCAGGAATTTCAGCGAGCAAAGCACTAGCAAGAGTCCAATCTATTTGAAATCCGATGTGGGTAATGTGCGGAGAACCGTCGGCTGAAATCGGGGTGTCGTAGGCGAAGTTGTAAGTTGCGCCGCCAGCGACAGGAGTAACACCAGTTGAAACGAGGTCTACATATGCCATTTTCAAGCCTCCTTAGTCCCTGCAATGAAATTTTGAATGCCTTGCATTGGCTTTTGTGTAATCGCACGAACGGCGATAAATCCAACAGACCATAGGGCCATATACGAAACGAACTTGAATGCGTTCATCAATTGCCACCTGCCATTGGGAGTCTTTCGGTCACTATTTGGTCAAGCGTTCGGTTTCCTTTGGAGAATCGTGCGACTCCTCCGTTAACTACTGCTAGAACCAATCCCACCATGAAGGCGAGTTTCATTCCATCTACGAGGCTATTCATGTATGCCATGATACTCCTATGGGTCGAGTGTTATATGAAGGGATTCTTAAAAATCGAGGTGATAGACCTGCGCTTTTTCTTCTCGACAATCGGCCGTCGGACTTCGGGGATTTGAATAGGGTCGTAATAAGAAAGCGAAAGTGTCTCTAAATCGAAATGTGAAAACGAGAATTTTTTCTCACTCAGTTTGTCGTCCATCTGTTCGGCATCGAGTCCCCATCTATCGTTCAACATTTTGGCATCGGGTCGAGCAAGACGAAAACATGTGATGCTCGACGACTGGGTGTCTGTCCACTTATTCGACAAGGCTCGCTGATTGACGAGTAAAAGAGAGAGTCCGAGACTTCGACCTTGAGTAGCGAATCTTTTGACCGTCGGCGGGATAGAACCGACAGTCGAACCGATGAAAGTAGACGATTCTTCAAGTATCAAAGTCGCCGAAAATTCCTTGTCGAACTTGGCGCTGTCAAAAAGGAAATTGATGAGGTCGTTCAATTCTTGAAGCGCCGTGTCCATTTCGGGATGAATAACCAACACCTTCTCTTTGTCGATTTTCTTGAGTGCTTCGGATGTCGACGATTTGGGCGGGGCGAGAGTCTCGTAACCTTCGTGTTTGACATCGAATATCACGAAGCGATGTTTCGGGCCGAAGTCGGTTGAACGAGCCGCTTGTCGAATTGTCTCACATAGAAAGACGGTCTTTCCAGTACCGGAAATCCCGAAGACCTGCTGCACACATGGCTTTTCTCGATTAGAGCCAAGAAGACTTGAAGGCGATAATGTCATTCTACCGCCTCTTCTATTTTCTTATTCTTGAGGGCTTTTTTCAATGCTCGGCGAGTTCTCCATTTTTTGAAAAAGGACATCTTCGTCGGGTCGCGTTGTCGATGTACTGATGTGATGACGGGGACATAGAAAGTCGCTATTGTACCGACCATCACCATGTCGGGTGTTACAGGAATAGACATGCCGTGATATTCCAACCAGTTCGACGAAGCGTCTTCAAACAATTCCCAATCACTAGCCGTTCTTTTGACATCGAATTCTTCGTTCGATGTAACAGCCCTACCCCACCATGCGAAAATAGGGTCTACGAATCCGCTAAAAATCCACCTCATCATTTTACCTTGCTGTCGATAATATTCTTTCATCGCCTTGGCCGATTTCGGAACCTCTTCATCGGAAACCATGCCTCGTAGCAAAGTAGACGCTAACGGAGACACCGAAACAGTCGAAGAATCGTCTTCTTCATTTGACATGTCGAAGTCGAGCCATTCGGGCTTAGTGTCGTCAAAATTTTCTATTTTATCGTCTTGAATAGGGGGTGTTTTGTCGATAATCACATTTTCTTCATGCTGTTTTTTGTAGTGCATCGAAACTGCTTGTCGAGATTTACCGTTACCTTCTCCGTGTCCGTAATCGCATACAGGACATTGATATTTGTTATCGTCAAATTCGTGTTTTTCGTACTTCACCATCAAATCAACTCCTCGACTTGGTTTGAAACCATGTTACCCATAATACCATTAACAATCGAATCGACTGCAGGATTCGACATTACTTCGCTAAGAGCAAGAGCATGAGATGTGTGTAAATCTTGAGTCTCAGTCCAAGCGGCGGCGAGTCGATTTGTGTAACCTCCGATGACGGCGAAAATCATGACTTTCATAGTATGGTCTTCGATAATTTGAGATTCAAAAAGAACATCAAACAGCGAATTAAGTTCCGCTTGACCTTTTTCAGCCCAACGGTCTAATGCGTGATGGATGGCCGAAGAGTCGGCGGAGGATGACGAATTCGACTCTTCGACCATGCTGTAAAGATGGGTACGGTTTGTAAATAAAGGGATGACTTGACAGAAGTTGACAACTTTGATAACCTGTCACCCTGTAGCATTACCATAGCGGAGCGGTCTTCGCTATCCATAAACTGAGGATGAAAAAAATGTTTAACCGAATAAAGAAAATACTGCAGAACCGAAAAGCCAAGAAACTTGACGAAATGAAAGTCATGCTTGAAACTCTCGTTATCGAAATGAGTCAAGAGTACCTACGAGAATTTGAAGGCGAAATGAAAAGCGAACTATCGCAATACTGTGACGAACTTGTCGAAGATATCGAAGAACCCGAAATCAACTACCACCGCCTCGCTTGTCAAATCGACACTGGCGAACTTGCTTACGAAATAGAAATGTGCCCATCCGATGTGGCCGATTATATTAGCGCCTCCGATGTCGCCGAATACATCGAAGTCTGTCCATCCGATGTCGCCTACCATGTCGAACTTGACGAACTCGCCAATCACATTGATGTCGAAGACAGAGTAGCCGACGAGATTCGTTCTCACATCAGCGACTTCGACTTTGAAGATGAAGTAGAAATGGCGGTCGGTCGACTCGCCGAATTCGACTATGACCAAATCGCTCAAGAAGTCGTAGACCGACTCACTTTCAACATCGAGGTGGATGTTTGATGGCGAGAAAGACAGAATATGTAATGTATTTCGGTGACGAAGTAACAGACCAGTGCATGGGTCAAGATGTTGATGGTAGCCGTAACAAGCGACAAGCCGACAAGGAAATCAAAGAAGAATTGTCGGGTTTAAACCATGACGGACAGCGTTTGTTGGCTGTAAGGAAATATCTGTGGGTCGGAGAAGACGGATGGTTTGAATTGTATGAAGATGAGTTGTATTGGATTCACCCTCAACTCGACGGTGGGAATGGTGGTTACCAATGAGAAAGATTACTCCCGAAATGTGCGACGAAATTCAATTGTTGTCGATGAGTCTTTACGACTGTCTATCGACTATGAATGCTCAAACGAGATATGCCCTAAACGAATTAGACCAAGTTCTAGAAACGAATTACAAGAGAGCAATTCTCAAGCAACTTGAGATTTTCATAGATGTGTACCAATCGCTACAACTTTCCATGAAGATTTCGGCCGCCGCTAGTGACGAGATGATAAAAATAGTTCAAGAAAAAGGTGATGGACAATGAAGTTGGCCGTACCAAAGAACGAAGTTACTTGCCCTCGATGTGGTCGCTATGACGCACTGTCGATTTTCCTTGCTCCGCTTGGAGGAGAATATCTTCTCTGCAAGTGCGGAGTATTCAAAGTGATAGATGAGGACGGTGAGTGCTGATGGTCTATATCGAGTATGTAGGTTACAAATGTACTTGCGGAGCGTGGCACTGTGAAACCCAAGGAGTAGCATTTTCATTTGAATGCTATTATTGCCTAGAAAGAGCATCTTGGGTTCTCCTAACAAATGAAATGAATTCCCCCCAATGAAGGGAAACCAAAATAAAACCAAACAGGTGAAAAATATGAAAGAAAATAAGAAAACGAAGCAGATGAGTCTTTTCGGAGGCTTCATCGAAGAAGAACAACCGCCCCTTGAGTTCGTCAAGGTCTATGAAGAGGTTGCCAATGATGGCGACCAATTCACGCTAAGACCTTCGACGGCCAAACTAAAGCGAGACGAAGAAACAGACGAGCCAAAGTGCTTGACTTTGATAGACAGTGAGAAAAACCAAGCGTTGACCGTTTGGTTCCAAAATCACCCTAGCGCCAAATACAAGTCAACGCCCGACGGAGTTCGATTAGGTCGAGCCGTCGAACGATGCTTGCGAATCGGAATAGCCGACATCGAAGACCTTGAAGCATTCTTTCAAGAAAACGATGCGACTTTGAACATCACACACAACGGGGAAAAAGGCCGTTTGTGGGTTGTGTCAACCAACGACTGAAACGGAGTTTGATGTTTCAGTAAGTCGGTCGAGTTTGAACTAAGATTACTCGACTGTCGCCCGAAAGGGATTGCCGCCTCTCTCCGAACTTCGGTTCGGGGGGAGGCTTTTTTTAATTTCAATGTGAGGGGTAATTATGGCCGAAGACAGTAAAAAGAAGAAGTCGAAAATAAAACCCGTCAAAAATCCTAGTCCCAAAGATTTCACCGTCATCAAGTATGACGAAATAGTGAAACTATCAAAAACAGAAAATCCTACCGTGAAGGTCGCTTTGAACAAGATGCTCGACGACATAGATAAATCGGGCTTGTCTATGGAGGAAATCGACAAAGCATATTTTGAGCGGCCGATTATTCGCCGAACTGTGATAGACGAAGAAACCGGAAAGCCGGTCGAAGTCGACCAGTACATCGGGTTTCAAGATTCGGCCGAGTCGATGCACTTAGCGAAAACCCAACTTGAAGAAAAAGGTGTATCAGCACCTTCGGGCGGCGGCGGTGGTGGTGGTTCTTACTATATTTCCGAAATTGATTCCGACCAGTGGCAAAGAATCCGCCGAGGCGAAATCGACGAAGAGCAAGCGGAGTGGGAGAACGACCCCGACAACTACGACGAATACGGCGATATGTACGACTACTTCGACACCGAATCAAGAGACGCAGGTCTTCTCGCTGATGGTAGCGAACCCGATGATTATGACGGAGATGACGATTCTTGAGAGTCATCAAACCCGTTCTTGAACCTGCGCCTTCGTTACCGGAGGCGAAGAAACCTCGACCTTCACCGAAGAACTTCGGGCCGAAGGAAATGTTCGGTTTCGATACTGAAACGACTCGATGTGGAAAGAAGGAAATGCGTTCATGTCAATTCGCATTTTATGACACTTTTTTCTTGAGGGTTGAAATCTACGCTTTGAAAGGATTCTTTGAAGAAACGAAGGCCACATGTGAATCACGATTGAACTCAATGTGTGAAGACGAAGTTCGTCTCAAATTATTGACTTTCGATACTGTCGAAGAGATGAGAAAAGCCGTTCAAAAAAGGTATGAACTCTTGGTTTTCGGAGACGCTCCTAGAATTAAGAGAAACCGAAAAGGCGAGATGAAGATGAGCGGTCGAAAAGCGAAGCGATGTGCGGTCGCTTACAACGCTAATTTTGATTTGGGAGTCATAGCAGATTTTACAGAACTCGACGACGAGATGTTCATGGGTGGAATGGAGGGGGCCGGTTGCACATACGACTTTCGTTCTGCATACGAAAAGCACGAAGACGAAGAATTCGGTATGAGAATCAAGGCTTTGTTTCTAGGGCCGAAGTCTATTCCGTATGTCCAAAAGCGAGGAGTCGTGTGGGACATCCAATCACTAGCGAAAGAATTGTGGGACTCGATGAATTTGTCCGAAGTTGGAAAGAAAGTCGGCTTGAGAAAATTAGTCGAAGAAGGCGAAGACTCGATGACTTACGCCGCCGTCGACGCTGTCATCACTTTGAGAGCCGCAATCGAATTATCTCAAGACCTAGAAAGAATGGGCTTCAAAGGAAATCCCGACCGTTTCATTTCGGGTGCTACTGTATCAAAAGACATGATGTCTCAGTATTACGAGCCTTTCTATCTTGATGCTGAACAACACGATTTCGCTTGGAGGGCATACTATGGAGGAATGACCGGCGCACTTCGTTTAGACTGTATTCGGGAACCTGTCAAAAATGTAATCTACGGAGATTTAGACGGCGCTTACAACGCCTCCGGTCAACTTCTTGAGGTGTTCAAGTGGGTTGCTGTCGAATGGTTGACGAAAAAGAAAGTCCAATCTATTGTTCAAGAACTCAAAGAAGACCCTTCTCTCTATTGGAAATACGGTTCGCTTCATGTCGAAGTTTCCGGTGACTTTGACAATGTGCCTTTGAGGGTGGGTGTATGTGGTGAACACACGCAGCCATCAAAAAGCGAGGGACTTGTTTGGGCTTCGGTTTCAAATTATCGAACTGTTATGAGTATAGGTGACTACCTTCACTCTCGACCCTCCGAACATGTGATTCACCGAGGTTTGATGGCTACAAGTGAACGCAGCGATTTACCATGTCTGTTCAAAATGACAGCCGAAAAAAGGAGTAAATATCCGAAGAGAGAAAAAGACGGTACGCCCATTTGGGAAAACTGGGTTCCGAATACTTGGTTCAAACTTGCCGGAAATTGTTTGTACGGTTCTTTCGCTAATCGAAATGGGAAAAAGCGAGAGTCTTCGGGTAAATGGTTCAACGCCATCATCGCATCGAGCATTACAGGAGCGATTCGACATTGTATGTGGGTAGTCAACGAGGCAAGCGACGCATACTACAACGACACCGATTCGGGTTTGTGTACTGTCGAAGGCTTTCAAAAAGCGGTCGAGGCTTTGAAGCCCTTGAACATCGGGTTTTCAAACAAGACATCCGACGAACTAGAAGGTCATGATTTAGCGAAAATCGGCGTAGTTCAAGGCTCAAAGAGATATGCGCTAGTAGCCGAAGACGGGACTTTCGGCGCTAAATGTCATGGACTCGGCTCTTGGTTTGTCATGATAGGCGGTCGACCTCGCTCTATCGCACATTATCGAGATAAAGACGGAGTCGAAATACTTCTCAAGACAGTTTGGCAACTTGTGTACCCACACATATTCGGAAAACCGAATCAAAAAATACTCGACTTGCCGGTATTCCACAAATTCTCGGTCAAAACTCGCAAGGTATCGAACATGGTTAAGCAATATGCGAGAAGACAATGGGACATACCACTTAGGGAAATCGAAAAATTCGGTAAAGCCGGTAACTTCGGTTTCATGTCACCGACAGCGCCAATCTCAAAAGACAAGAACCCACATGTCGTTATCTCATTTGAAGTCGAAGAAGCGTCGGAACTATCCGATTTCACGCTTCAAGATGTGGCTTACATTTGGGGATGTGCCTATGACAAGAAGTTCGACTATGATAATCTCAAGCGGTGGCATTTCGACGGAAAGAAAATACCGTATGTAAGAGCATACGAAAGACAAGTCGAAAGCATGAGTAATGATTCGGATGTCTTAGGAACCCAAGATATCTCAAACGAGGTGATTTAAGATGCAATGTAAAGCGATGAAATATTTGAACAAGACAAAAGTAACAACAAGATGCACAAAAGAAGCGGAGTATGGTTGCTTATGTAGAATACACGCCCGACAAATTTCGGGTACGCCACTAGGATTCTCGTTCAATCGAGTAAGAAGAGTGCATTTACCCGAATTAAGCGACGACGAATTGAAAGAAAGCGTCGAATTGTATAGAAAAGCAAAGGGTGACAATATCAAACTGACTTTAGCCGACC
>NZQM01000085.1 GCA_002695905.1 Parvibaculum sp. | reverse complement strand
TGGCTTTCCCGCTTGTTGGTCATGCGACATGGCATGCCTATCGGGCGACCATTTCAGACGCAGATTAAGCGCACCTATTTGTTCGGTGGCGTGTCGTCGTCGAACAGGATGCGTTCGGCTGCACCGTCCATATCGTCATATTGTCCGGATTTCAGGGACCAGAGAAAGGCGCCGAGGCCCAAAAGGCCAAGGCCCAGCGCGATCGGGATCAGAAAGATCAGCGCGTCCATGGCGTGGTTCCGGACTTCAATCCCAGACGAAGGGCGTTGAGTGTCACGATCAATGAGGATGATGACATGGCCACAGCTGCCACCAGCGGCGTGACAAAGCCCATCACGGCGAGCGGTACCGCGATGAAATTATATCCGATGGCGAGCCCGAAATTCTGAAAGACAAGGCTGCGGGAGCGGGTGGCTGTCGAAAGGGTGTCCGCAACAGCCCCAAGGTGTGTGCCCTGGAAGACAAAATCAGCGGCTGTCTGGGATATGTCCGCAGCACTTGCCGGGGACATGGAAACGTGCGCTGCTTTCAGCGCAGGCGCATCATTCAACCCGTCACCCACCATGAGAACGGTTTTGCCGGCCTTGGTCATGGTGTCGATCTTGGCGATCTTGTCAGCGGGTGTTTGTTCTGCTGCCCAATTGGTAATGCCAAGTTCTTCAGCGACAGATTTCGCAACAGGCTTTTGATCTCCTGACAGCAGAACCACGTCGTAGGTCTTGCTCAGGTGATTGACGACTGCTTTTGCATCCTCGCGGAGCAGGTCAGCAAAGGTGAATTGGACGGGTGCATTTGTTCCCCGACGGAGCCAGAGCTCAGGACCGGATGCTGCTGGGCCTTCCGCATCCGTCCAGATCCGGCTTCCCAGGCGCAGGGTCTCTCCGTCCTGTTCACCCTCAACGCCAAAACCTGGTGTTTCGGTGATGTTAGTGAGGGTGGGGAGGGAGACGCCGTCTGCAGCGGCTGAGACAGCGCGGGCCAGCGGATGGTTGCTTCGCGTGGCAAGCGCTGCGGCAAGGACGAGGTCGTCCGGCGCGATGGTGTCCACGTTCGTGAGTTTCGGTTCGCCCAGCGTCAGCGTTCCTGTCTTGTCAAAGACAATGGTGTCGATTTGCGCGAGCCGTTCTAAAGCGTCAGGTGCTTTGACAAGGACGCCGAGCTTGAGCAGGCGTCCACTGGCAACGACCTGGACCACTGGAACCGCAAGCCCCAGCGCGCAGGGGCAGGTGATGATAAGGACGGCGATAGCGTTCATGAGACCGACCTGCCAGCCTGCTCCAAGGGCGATCCAGAGAATGAGCGTGGCTGCCGCCAGGGCGTGGACTGTGGGCGCATATTTGCTAGCGATCCGGTCGGCGAGGCGAACATATCCCGCGCGTCCTTGTTCGGCAGATTCCATCAGGCGCACAATTTCAGACAGGAGCGACGCATCGTCTTTAGCCGTCACCTTAACCAGCAGGGGTGCAGACAGGTTCAACGTACCGGCATAGACGGCCGTATCGACATTGGCTGTTGTGGGAAGGCTTTCGCCGGTCACGAGGCTTGTGTCGATGTCGCTGATGCCTTCCGTGATGACGCCGTCTGCGGGCAAACGCTGGCCAGCTGCGACGGAAACGATCATGCCTGGCTCTAGCGTGTCCACTGGGACGGCTCGCGTTTTCCCGTCCGCGCCGACCAGCGTTGCGGCAACGGCGCGCAGCGCCAGCAGGTTCTGCGCGACGGAACAGGCTTTGGCGCGGGTTTGCACATCCAGATAGCGGCCGATCAGCAGGAAAAAGAGCAGCGTGATGCTCGCGTCAAAATAGACATGTTCTGCATTTTGGAGTGTTTGCACGAGGCTCATGGCGCTGGCGAGTAAGACAGCCAGAGAGATCGGCACATCCATGTTGGTTGTGCGTGCTCTAAGGGCTGTCCAGGCAGAGCCAAAAAAGGGCCGTCCGGCATAGGCGATAGCGGGCAGAGCAATGAGCGCTGAAAGCCAATGAAACAGCGCCCGGGTTTCAAGCTCCATGTCACTCACAAGGCCAGACCAGACAGAGACCGACAGCAACATCACATTGGCGGCCGCAAAGCCTGCAATGCCCATGGCGCGGAGAAGCTGGCTGGCTTCTGTTTTGTCAATTACGCCGACGAGTTTTGGATCAAAGGGAACTGCACTGAAGCCCAGCGATCCAAGCTCGGCGATCACTTCGTCGCCGGTTGTGGTGCCGCGCTGCCAGGATACGCCGACCCGTTTTGTCGAGAGATTACAGCGGGCATTGATCACACCCTGAACACTGCCTAAGCCTTTTTCGATTTTCTGCATACACCCTGCGCAGTGCATACCTTCCACCACGAGATCGATATGGGCGGTCTCGTCATCGCCGCGAACAAACAGGTTCGCATCAAGGGCGGTGTCGGTCATGGGGTCATTCCGCACCGGGCTGTATGAATTGGCGTTCCTCGTAAACATAAGGCCTGCCGTCGGTGGTCTCCGCATTCAATCGGACAATCCAGTTGCCCGGACGCTGTAGCTGGGCGACACTCTGATAGGTGCCGTCCCCGGCTGCTGTGACCACTGCCTCTACATCCATGCCTTGCACTGTTGGACGCCAGAAGGTGAGTGTCGGGTTGACCAAGGGGGCCGCCTGTCCATCAGTGGTAGTGACTATCACTGTGGTATATACCGAGACTCCTCCTGGAGAGCGGGACGACATGATCTCTATCGCTGTGGTCCAGCCAAGCGCATTCTGAGCGGCATCGGCTTCCAGCACATGATTGTAGGCCCGGCCTTTTCGGTAGGCATTGTCTGTTTCAACACCATCAAATGTTGAGAGCGCGTAGAAGACCATGATGCCGTTGGCCGCAAACACCGACAGAAAGAACGCGCTCAACCCAATCAATATGCGGCGGCCTGTCCAGATTTTGTCAGTGCTTGTGTCGATGCTCATCTTGGACCCCTGAAACTTGTCTCATTGTAGACTGTTTCGCCGGTAGCGGTGTTTTCAACGATAAACCGAAGGGTGGCTTCGCCCTCATCCAGCGAGCCTAAAGCTTCGCGCGGCAGAATGACAAATGTCTTGATGTCTTTCAAGCTGTCAGGGGCAATGGCTGTTTTAACGCTGTCGCCAGCGCTTACGCCCTGTTGGATCAATTGGGCAGAGGGCAGACCGTCAATACGGATCGAGAAAGCCTGTTCCTCATGCACCTTATTGATGATTTTGACCGTGTATCCGTTTCGGATGCTGCCATCAGAGAGTTGAACAAAGAGCGGATTTCGGTCGCGCAGGACATTGAGGTCAATTGCGGCGCGGGTGGCCAGTGAGAAGAACATGATGGCGCTCACCAGGACAAGTACGCCCATATAGATGATTGTTCTCGGCCGGAAGATATGGACGCGCTCTTTTTCGCCCGCAATGCGGCGATCCATGTTGGCGGGGGTGTCATACTCGATCAATCCACGAGGACGACCCACTTTGGCCATGATGTCGTCGCAGGCATCAATGCAGAGGGCACATTGAATGCACTCCATCTGCATGCCTTCGCGTATATCAATGCCCATGGGGCAGGCGGCCACGCATTGACCGCAGTCAATACAATCGCCGCGTCCGTCCCAGCTTGTGTTCTTTTTATGCGGCCCGCGGGGTTCGCCACGATCGTATTTATAGGTGACCAGGAAGGACTCGTCGTCAAACATGGCACCCTGAATACGCGGCCAGGGGCATATATAGGTACAGACCTGTTCGCGGGCGAGACCCCCGAACATATAAGTCGTGGCAGTGAAAATCGCGATGAAGAGGTAGGCAACCGGGTCGGCACTGAAAGTCAGCAGATTGGTTGCCAGCGTCGGTGCATCGTCAAAGTAGAAGACCCATGCGCCTCCGGTGGCGACGGCCACGATCAGCCAAACGGCATGTTTTGACACTTTGCGGACAAGCTTATTGAGGGAAAAAGGTGATTTGTCCAACCGGATACGGGCCGAGCGATCTCCTTCGATCAGGCGTTCAATATGGATGAAGAGGTCCGTCCAGACGGTCTGGGGGCACGTATAGCCACACCAGACGCGACCGGCGATGGACGTCACCAAAAAGAGAAGCACGGAAGCCAGGATCAGAAGGCCCGTCAGATAATAGATTTCCTGCGGCCAGATTTCGATCCAGAAAAAGTAGAAGCGCCGATGAGGGAAGTCGAGAAGCACCGCCTGGTCTGGTGCAAAGTGGCCCCGGTCCCAGCGGATCCACGGCGTGACGTAATAGACGCCCAGCGTGATTGCCATGATGATCCATTTGACCAGTCGATAGCGGCCATGGACGAGCTTGGGATAAATCTTGATACGACTTGCATAGAGCGAACGGTTTTTCTCGGAATTGACCGCCGTTGATGTCTCACCGTCGTGTCCATGTGGATTTGCGAGCTTTTCAGCCTCACCAATGAGGGAGGACAGTCCTGCTCCTGCAGTTTCGGGTCCGGCTGTTGACGCGTCGCTGGTCATGTCCGCCTCTTCTGTGCCGCTGGATAGCAGCGGCGTGTGTGGTCTGTGCGTTGCCTTCCCCGCAGGGGCCTCCCGTCTAGGCAGCGACTTTTATTTACCGGGTGATTGACGAAAACTCGCCGTGGCGAAGGGCCGCTGCGGCAATCTGCCTGCGTTCCTGTCTCTGTCGACCACCTTTCAGAATGGTTCGTCTTAAGGGTTAATCAACGAACCATTCTGAAAGGTGGTCTAAGGCTCTATGCGAGCCTTAGACCATATCTTATTCGCCGCCACCCAGCGCGTGGACGTAGAGGGCGAGCTGTTTCACTGTGACCGGATCCAGCCGGTCGCCCCAGGCAGGCATCTGCCCAGCGCGCGCATTGGCAACGCTTTCATAGACAGATGCCCGGTCGCTGCCATAGAGCCAGATGGCGTCGGCGAGGTTTGGGGCGCCCAGTTCGCGGTTCCCGATGCCGCCATCCATGTGACAGGCGGTGCACTCTCTTGCGAAGATTTCCGAGCCCCGGGTGGAGGCTTCTGTGATCTCCGCCGTGCCTGACAGGGTGAGGACATAGTCAGTTACGTCGCTCACCTGATCGGCGGTCAGGATTTCATCTGTCAGATAGCGTGGCATTTCATTGAACCGCGTATCGTCGTCTGCTTCCCAGCGGATACCGTGTTTCAGGGTGACGTGGATGTCTTCCAGTGATCCACCCCAAATCCAATCGTCATCATTGAGGTTGGGGAAGCCTGTTGAGCCTTGTGCACCCGAGCCATGGCAAGGTGCGCAATTGTCGCCAAAGGCTGCACGGCCACCAGCAAGAGCCACTTCCATGAGCTCAGCATTCTGCTGAATGGTTGGAAGATCCTGCGCACTAATCTGGTCCAGAAAGATTTGCCTGCCCGCTGCGACTTCGGCAATGTCATTCTCGACAACCACCCGCTGGTCGTAACCGATGACACCGCCGGTATAGGTCCATGCACCGTTCATGAAGATCGGCCAGGCTGGCATCACAATCCAATAGACGACGGACCAGACAATGCTGGCATAAAAGGTGTAGACCCACCATTTTGGCAGTGGGTTGTTCAGTTCGCGAATGTCATCCCATTGATGACCGGTTGTGTCGACGCCGGTCACGTCATCTGTGTGTTTTGTATCGGTCATGACCGGGGCTCTCCCTTATCAGAAGGATTGTCTGTATCGAGCGGCAATTGGGCGGCGTGCTCAAACATCTCTTTGTTGGAGGGCCAAAGCGCGTAGGCTATTGCGGCTGTGAACATGATCACCAAGAGAACGAGCCCCCAGGTGCCGGCGAAGATCGAAAATGTTTCGTAGTCCATCAATCTTCTCCTATTGCACCAGTGTTGAGCGTTCGACGGTGGAGAAATCCACCAGTGTGCCCAGCATCTGCATGTAAGCGATCATGGCATCCAATTCCGTCACCACTTCTGGATTGCCGTCAAAGTTGGAGACAACCGCACCTGGATAGCGTTCAACCATCGGATCATAATCTTCGTCCGGATTTTGTTGGACGTAGAGATCGTTGAGGGTTTCGGTCACCATTTCCTCAGAATAGGGCGTGCCCAACAGAGCCAGTACTTTCAGGCTGTTCTGTATGTCGTGGGTTGCCAGCGGTGTTTCTGCCAGGAAGGGGTATCCGGGCATGACCGATTCCGGCACAACAGCCCGGGGGTCTGCCATGTGAACCCGGTGCCATTCGTCGGAATATTTGCCGCCGACACGGGCCAAATCCGGACCCGTTCTTTTCGATCCCCATTGGAAGGGGTGGTCGTACTTGCTTTCTGCGGCAAGTGAGTAGTGCCCATAGCGTTCCACTTCAGAGCGAAGAGACCGGATCATCTGACTGTGACAGGCATAGCAGCCTTCACGGACATAGATGTCCCGTCCCGCCAGTTCTAGCGGGGTGTAGGGGCGTACCCCTTCCACATCTTCGACCGTGGTCTTAATGAGGAAGGTGGGCACGATCTCGACCAGACCGCCGATCGCTACAGCGATCAGGGTCAGGACAAGAAGGAGGATCGAGTTTTTCTCGATGGTGGCATGTGAAAATCTAGACATAGGACCTGTCCTCCTTATTTCGCGCCGACGGCGGCTAGTTGTCCGTCACCGGCTGGTGCAGGTTCCATGGCTTCGCCTTCACGCACATGACCCTGAATGGTCATGTAGATGTTGTAGGCCATGATGAGTGCCCCGATCAGGAATAGGCCACCGCCGATTGCACGGATCACGTAGAACGGGTGCATGGCTTCTACCGATTCCACGAAGGAATATTCGAGGAAACCAAGGCTGTCATAAGCCCGCCACATCAAACCCTGGAGGATCCCAGACACCCACATGGCTGTGATGTAGAGCACGATGCCAAGTGTAGCGATCCAGAAGTGCCAGTTTACCAGGGCAAGCGAATAGAGCTGCTTGCGGTTCCACAACCATGGGACCAGGCAGTAGATGGCACCGAAAGTCACGAAGCCGACCCAACCCAAGGCACCGGAGTGCACGTGGCCGATGGTCCAGTCTGTGTAGTGGCTGAGGGAGTTCACAGCCTTAATGGACATGACGGGTCCTTCGAAGGTGGACATGCCGTAGAAGGCTATAGAGACCACCAGCATGCGGATGACCGGGTCCGTTCTGAGCTTGTCCCAGGCACCTGACAAGGTCATCAGACCGTTGATCATGCCACCCCAGGAAGGCATCCACAGCATGATTGAGAAGGTCATGCCCAGTGTCTGCGCCCAATCAGGCAGCGCTGTGTAGTGCAAATGGTGGGGACCCGCCCAGATGTAGAGGAAAATGAGTGCCCAGAAGTGAACGATGGAGAGCCTGTAGGAATAAACCGGCCGTTCCGCTCGCTTTGGCACGAAATAGTACATCATGCCGAGGAAGCCTGCGGTGAGGAAGAAGCCAACCGCGTTGTGCCCGTACCACCACTGGATCAGCGCGTCTTGGACGCCAGACCAGATGATGTAGGACTTTGGCGAGGTCAGCGAGACAGGCACCGCCGCATTGTTCACCAGGTGCAGCATGGCAATGGTAACGATGAAGGCGAGATAGAACCAGTTGGCCACATAGATGTGGGGTTCTTTTCTCTTAGCTAGAGTGAAGAGGAAAACCAGGAGGTAAGTTACCCAGACGATGGTGAGCCAGAGGTCTACATACCATTCAGGCTCTGCATATTCTTTGCCCTGGGTCACGCCCAGCAAATAGCCCGTCGCCGCTAGAACGATGAAGAGCTGATAGCCCCAAACGACAAACCATGGCGCCAGATCCCCAGCGATCCGGGTTTTACAGGTGCGTTGAACGACATAGAGCGACGTTGCGATGAGCGCGTTGCCCCCAAAGGCAAAAATCACCGCAGAAGTATGAAGGGGACGCAAACGTCCGAAATTCAGGAAGGCCAGATCAAAGTTGAGAACCGGGAAGGCCAGTTGCAGTGCGATCACCAGTCCTGCCAGGAAACCTGCAATGCCCCAAAAGAGTGCGGCAATGGTTGCCACCCGGATCGGGCCATCATGATAGGCGATGCCGTCGCGGGCAGGTGGTTCCGGCGGGTTTTCCTGTGCATCAAAATGGCGTTTGCCGATGGCAAAGATGCCGAGCACAAAAAAGAGAATGAAAAGGGTCGCGTGAAACGTCATGACGCCGTCATGTGTCCCCGCCGCAATGAACATTGAAATGAGCGCACCGACCACAAAGAGACCGCCAACGCCAAAAGACGCAGCTGTCAATGTGCCAGGGGCCGCTTCTTTGGAAGCCGCCATGATAGATCTCCTAAGCTTGTTGCCTTAGCTCTTCTTTAGATCGACTCGGTCGCGACGTACTTGCCGTAGATCAATTGAACGACCGGTTTTCCAAAGAAAACCGCCATATATCCCCAATAAGACTATGGCTTAACAAGCATGCGACGGCTCTCTAGTCACCGCAAGCAACTTTCACCAGGTTGTATTGTGGAATAATGACGCGCGACAGATGGTCAATGCCGCATCTTGAGCAGATGGCGTTTGCCTAAGCAGACGTGCTTTCGCCTTGTTTCAGAGCTTCAATTCGCTCTTCGAGAGACCGGCTGATCGCCAATGACGGTTCTGGTGTGTCTTCTTCGTCAGCCTTGGACGTGGCCTCTGTGGCGACAGGTTTCGTGTTATCTTCTGTGTCGCCATCTGCGTTTGGGGACATGGCGGGTGAAGTCAGGGGCTTGGCTTCCAGCTTTTTTGCTTCCAGGGGCGGCTGTTTAGGTGTGCTGGTCTCGAAAAGAGAGGTTTCTTTGACAAGCGTGCGAATGGCTTTTTCCAGTTCTGCTACGCGCTCCTGAGCCGCTTCAGTGCGTCCTTCGGCTGCCTTGATCTCCTCCTCTTTCGAGGCGAGAGCGGCTTTTGCGGCATCCCTTTCGCCATGAGCTGTGTCAAGCGCCGCGTCGGCATTTTGGAGTTCCTGTTTGAGGTTTTCTGCAGCCCCTTCGCCGGACGCTTTTGCTTCGGCAATGGCCGCTTCTAGGTCAGCTGTTTTGGCGGCTGCCTCACCTATTTCCCGGTCTTT
>NZQM01000084.1 GCA_002695905.1 Parvibaculum sp. | reverse complement strand
CTGCCCCGTGTGATTGGTGAAGCCCGGGCACTCGAGCTCATCCTTCGTGGGAAAACACTTAGCCCAGAAGGAGCCGCCGAGCTGGGCATGGTTCACCATTTGGTAGATGGAACAGCGCTTGAGCTTGCTCTTGAGATTGCTGAGGACTTTAAGAGTAAGACAGCCAGGGCTCTCGCGGATGCTAAGGTTTTGGTGAAGTCAGCAACGACTACTCCAATGAGCGACGGGTGTGCTAAAGAACGGGGCCTCTTTTCAGCATTGCTTCTTGAAGACGAAGAGGCATCCCGCCTGATGGCTGAATTTGTGGCGGGCGGAGAAGACATCAACACGTAAGGCAGAGACGAGAGACCATGTTGAAGAAGATTTTCTACGGAATTGCTGGGCTGGTTGTTGTTGCTGCCGTCGGCGCACTGACGCTTTATCTCAACCCAAAGCTTAGTCAGCGCCTTTTTCTGAAACCATCTGCCGCCTTTGATGTGGCAAATGTTCCTCCTGCCCCTGACTATTCTCAGGCCGATACCTGGGCGGCTCTGCCAACGACTGCTGATAAGGCGGACGTAGTGCCACCTGATAGTGGTGTCCTCGATGGACAGGACACCGCGATGGTCGATGTCTTTTTTATACATCCCACAACCTATTACCAGGATGATATGTGGAATGCTCGCTATGACGAGCCAGACGAAACAAAAGAGTTTCTCGAGGATGGTGTTCTTCGTCACCAGGCTGCCGTGTTTAACAGCAGCGCTCGTGTGTTCGCACCGCGTTATCGGCAGGCGACACTTTACGCCTTTATGGGCGAAGAGCCTGATGCCTACAAAGCTCTGGAGTTTGCGTATGGAGACGTGGAGCGCGCGTTCGATTACTTCATCGAAAATATGAACGAGGGGCGCCCGTTTATCCTGGCATCCCATAGTCAGGGATCGCTCCACGGTATGAAGCTACTTCAGGATAAAATCGGGGGGACCAGTCTCGCCAATCGGTTGGTGGCAGCCTATCTCGTCGGTTTTTCAATTCCGGAAGAATTGGGCGCAGATGGCGTAGGCCCCTGCCGGGAAGCATATACAACCGGCTGTTACCTGAACTGGAATTCCGTCACGTCTGAAGCCGAAACCATGGGTTGGAAGGAAACGACAAAGATCTGGATCGATGACAAGTTGCAGCACATTGATGGTCGTAAGATCGCCTGTGTCAATCCGATTACCGGGAGTCTGGGCGGGGTTGCGGAAGCAGCGGCAAATCTTGGTGCGCAGCCCTTCGCGGACAGCGAAGAGTCGGTTCGCGCCCCTCGTCGGGAAGCGACAGGAGCAGCGTGCACAGACGGGATGCTTATCGTGTCCCCACCGACTGATGATGATGGCTTCACCTACGGTACTTTTGGGGGGGATTATCACATCTACGACTACAACCTGTTCCACATGAATCTACGCGCAGATATTTCGCGCCGCATTGACACATTTTGGAAAAGGTAGGAAACGATTGGAAATGGCGTGCGGTTGGGCGCATCGCCATTCCCGTTATGCAGTTCTTTGGCAAAGCGCCTTACGTCAGCTTCCTGAAAGGGTCGGACGTAGAAGCAAAAATTGTTGCGGCGGGATTTGAGATCATAACCAGTGAGAACCACAACGCCTTCAGTCGCTTTATTGTCGCCAAAAGGCATAAAAAGAGCCGGGCTTCTGAAAGCCCGGCTTTTGTTTAACGCACCGAGAGTTACGCGTCATGGGCGCCGATAATGGCGACAGAGCAAACATTCTGTGACGGTGCACCGCCGAGATTATGGGTGAGGCCAATCTTCGGATTAGGAAGCTGACGCTCCCCTGCTCTGCCCTGAAGCTGCAGATACATTTCATAAGCCATGCGAAGCCCAGACGCGCCAATGGGGTGACCGAAGCATTTGAGGCCGCCATCAATCTGACACGGCACATCACCATCACTGTCATAGAAGCCGTCCATGACGTCTTTCACGGCCCCACCTTCAGGTGAGATGAAAAGGTCTTCCATTGTGACAAGCTCTGTGATGGAGAAGCAGTCATGTACTTCCATCATGGAGACATCCTCACGCGGGTTTTCGATACCCGCTTCTGCATAGGCCTTCTTGGCGGCAATACGGGCCGTATGGAAATAGCTGCCGTCCCAGCTATTATGCTGGCTTTCAAGGCCGTTCGACACAGAAAGCTGCAGCGCTTTCACCGTGACGATATCGCTTTTGCCCATGGCTTTTGCGATCTCTGGTGTGGTCACAATCGCAGCAGCAGCACCATCCGATACGCCACAGCAATCGAACAGACCGAGCGGTTCCGCGATCATGGGCGCGTTCATCACCTGTTCTTCACTCACTTCATTTCGCAGATGGGCTTTGGGGTTCTTCGCTCCATTGGCGTGGCTCTTGACAGAGACATGCGCGATCGCCCGTTTCAGGTCATCCTTATCAACGCCGTGCTTGGCACGGTAAGCAGAGGCAAGCTGGGCGAAGTTGCCGGGAGCCGATCCGTTGGGCGTCAGCTGTGGGTTGAGCGTGCCGGGATTGGCAACAGGTAGGCCGCCATAGCCCGTGTCTTTCAGCTTCTCAACACCCAGAGCCAGAGCAATGTCGGCGGCACCAGAGGCAACCGCGTATACAGCACCACGCAGTGCTTCAGAGCCGGAGGCACAGAAATTCTCAACACGTGTAACTGCGATGTTGGGAAGGCGCAAAGCCACGGATAAAGGTGTGCCGCCCTTGCCGGTACCAATCTCGTCAATATGTGTGGAGAACCAGGCGGCGTCCAACTGTGTTGGTTCAATGCCAGCATCTTCCATCGCCTCGAGATAGGCTTCCACCATGAGTTCTTCCGGACCACTGTCCCAGCGTTCGCCGAACTTGGAACATCCCATGCCTAGGATTGCGACTTTATCTTTAATGCCTCGTGCCATTCTTCCCTCCATCGGGTCGTCCGGCCAGGGCCGGAAATGAGATACTCAGATTGTCAGTGTCTTTGCTTGTTCTATTCAGCAGCCTGGGCAGCAGGGACCGCATTTCGAACGGGTACGGCTTTCCAGAAATAGCGCTTGAACCCGCGCTGATCGTCGAAATCCTTGATTCGGAACACCATGCGCACCTCCATGCCGCTGTCGACTTCGCCCTGGGTGACATCGCCAATATCCATCATGATCCGGCCACCACCTTCAAAGACAATCATGCCGTAATGGTTGGGTGGGTTCATGGAGAAGCTCAGGAAATCAGCAGACCAGGAGAGGATTGTCGCCTTCCGGTCAGCAAACTTGTAGGGCTCTTGTGTGTCAACCGTGGGCTTGTTCGGTGCAACAGATATCCGCGAGCGTGGAAATTGCACGACACCCGTCTCGGTACACCGCCCGCCGACGAGACCCATAACCGTATCTTCGTTCCGGTAGAGTGTTGTCAATGCTGTCTTCTTGTCCTGCTCGCCGCGCATGCCGCGTTCCCATTCAACAAGCCCGTGGAAGGTAAGAAACTTCATGTAGTTTGTTTCTTCCTGGCGATCGGCAAGTGACCCGACAATGCCCCGCTTCGACGACATGGATGCCAGCAGATCCGTGGTTTCAAAAATCATCACATCGCACCCACCACCGAAATGAGCGAGTAACACTTTCTCTCCAGGTTTTGCGTTTTGCAGTGTGTGAACAAGCATCACCAGAGCATGGGCGGCACCTGTTTCCCCACAAACCGCACCCAAAGGATCAGCAACCGCATCTGGGTTGATACCGCACATCTTGGCGAGTTTTTGCGGCAGGCGAGCAAAGGTGCACGGCATCACAAAATGATCGATATCAGAAGCGCTTAGCCCCGTTTTCTCAAGCGCTCCTGCAACAGCCTTGGGCACGATTTTGCTGAAGCCTTCGTCCCGGATCCAGCGTTCTTCCCACCCATAGTCAAACTCTTCGCCGCTGCCTCTGAAGTGGTCAACAAAGTCGACCGTGAGCGTATGGGAGCCCAGGAAGGTCGCAATAAGATCATCCGACCCCACAGACAGCGCTGCCGCTCCGTCGCCAAACTCAAGCTCCTGAGCGCTCGCTGCACGGGCTTTGCGGTGATCTGCAGCGCAGACAAGGGCTTCTTTGTTCGCACCGCCACCGACGCCGTTCAACGCCTGGAGAAGCGCCGTCGTGCCAGCACGCTGCGTTGACGAGACATCGACCGCCTGGATGCCTTCATCAAGCGTCAGAGCAGCTGAGATGATCCCTGAGTTCAGCCGATCACTAAAAGGAAGCGTCGTAGACCCGAAATAGACTGCATCAATGTGAGAGCGATCCTCATCCGTGCCGAGCAGATCACGGGCCGCTTCTACAGCCATGGTCAGGCTGTCTTCATCCCAGTTTCCCATTGAGCGCTCACCCTTGCCTTTACCCACAAGATTCGGGGCAATCCAGGCATTTGCGCTTGTAATTGATTTCCGCTGCAGTCGAAGCCGCGGAATATATCCGCCAAAGGCCTTGAGACCGATCGTATTCTGCGCCATGAGTCTCTTCCCTGAATGCTAAAAGGCACTATATGTCCCAGATAGTTAGGGCTTAAAAGCTCCGGTTTCTGGGTGTTGAAGACCAGTTTACCGATTGTTTTCCGGTTTCGACAACAATAAGGAGCGTGCGGACATGAAGACGCGAAAAGACCAACCAGACGTTGCGTCAGTCTGCCGGAGCACGAACTGGGGGCTGACTTGGCCAATCTTAAGGAAGCCGCGAACGAGATTCTGCGGACCTGTATTGAGATGACTGTTGAGACTGAAAGAGCCTACCGACGGCATCTTCTTCAGGGCCTGGGATGGGTGTGCGTGGCGCTCGGAGCGATCGGCATAGTCTTGCCGGTTATGCCGACAACAGTTTTTTTGCTTATCGCCTTGTGGGCATTTGCTCGGTCATCGCCCCGCCTTCACACCTGGCTTATTGAGAACCCCTATTTCGGACCCTATATCGCCGACTGGGAACGGGACCGGATCATTCCTGTCCGCGCTAAGGTCATTGCTGTCGCCATGATGACAATCAGCGGTTTATGGTTGGCGCTCGGCACCACCGCGCCTCTTATCGTCGTCTTCGGCGTGGTTTCGATTCTTATTGGCGTCGCCAGCTATGTCCTAACGAGACCGAGCCAGCCGTCGATTTAAGACAGGCTGGCCCTATCGAGCCGCGATGATGCAATCCTGACCCCGCGCCTTAAGCGCGTTGCAAAGTGCTTTGGCTTCATTGCCCGAATGCAGCGGACCGATTTGCAGTCTGTAGAATATTCCCCGCGCGCCGAGGTCTGCCTCAACAATGTAAGGCTGCCTTTGTCCGATCAACTCCTGATGGGCGGCAACAGTCTTATCCCATGCACTGGTGGCGTCAGACGCCGATCGAAATGACCCGATTTGGACGCGCAGACCTCGCGGAGCAGGACTTGCATCACTTGCAGTTGTAGGTGTTCCTTCAGCAACCCGAACCGGTTCCACACGTGGAATATTCCGAGGAGGGGTCAGAAGATTTCCATCACGGGAAACAGGTGTTGGACTGGAACCGTCAATTGAGGCTGTCGTAATTGGATCGATTGCAGGTACCGCTGCGACGCGACCGGAATTGCTTGTCGGCGAAGACGATGGCTGGGCGAAACGTGTCACGGTTGCTTTCCACCCCGTATTCGTCGCTCGGGGAGGTGGCAGTGCCTCAGACAAAGGCCGCACCGTAACGTTGCCACTCTGGGGCTCAATGGCCGCAACATTGGGCGGCGTAAGAGTAACCGCCCGTCCTGCACTGGAAGCGGCATCGGGTATCCGAATGCCATCTAGATCGGTGGATTCTGTGTGTTCGCTGCGACTAGCCTCTGTCTCTGCCGTCACAACAGACGAAAGTACCTGCTGCACTGATTGTATAGTCTGCGGCGCAGAACGTGTTTGCACAGTTTCAGGAATAGACCCGGTAACGATGGGTGCTTCTACGGGTTTTGCAGCAGCGGTCTGCGTTAAGCGCGAACTATCCCACTCCGCTAGTGCGGTTTGGGCAGGCGCAAAATTTGCCTCTAGCTCCAACGAGTGCGCAGCGTCTTCGAGAGCAGCCCGCTCATCCCCAACTTCTTTGTGCGAAAGCGCCCGTGCAAAATAGGTAAGATGCGCGCGGGCCCCCATGCCCAGGGCCAGGGCGCGATCATAATCAGCAATCGCCTCATTATGGCGCCCTAGATGACGCCGCAAATTGCCACGGTTATGAAAGGCGGAAGCATAGTTTGGTGCCAATTCTATGGCTTTGTCATAGTCGCGAGCTGCGCGCTCCTGCTGTCCCATCCCAGCATATGCGACCGCTCGATTGTAGTAGCTCCGTGGCAAAATGCTGGCGGGCAACCCGCCTTGCCAGATAGCTTGGGTGTAATCCGCCACCGCATGGCCACCCAGGCCCAATTTCTGATTGGCGATGCCTCGGTGATGATAGGCCAGAGCCATCCGTTCAGCATCGAGAGCATTGCCCTCAATTGCTGTGTTCAGGTAGTCGATCGCTTCCAAGGCCCGCCCGGACTGAATAGCGGCGGTTCCGGCATTGAGAGCCGCAATCGCTGCTGCTTCCGCCTCAGTGGTTGCAGCCTGCGCCTGCGACATCAAGGCCGCGCTCATAAGAAAAAGGCTAAAAAGGAGGCCAGAGCGCAGGGAATCCCGCGTTGCACCTTTAGCAGCAGTCAGGTTCACAAACATGCCTCTCTCACCCAATCTTCCATGAGCCGGTCAACGACCGAATCACAGCGGTTATAGGGATTTAGAGTAGGTCACTGCATAGCTTTTGTCGCCACCTCAGGATTTCAGCATAAGCGACGGATTCCGAAGATGGCGGCGTAACGTCTTAGGTCGGTGCGGCATCCCCAAGAGGGTTGTCACCATACTCGTTGCTCCCTGGTGATCCTGGCTGCACAAACCAGTAAATCAGGACCAGAATGCCGATAAGCGGAATGAATATGATGAGGTACCACCAGCCGCTTCTGTCAATGTCATGTAAACGACGAACCCCGACTGCGATCCCTGGGACCAAAAGCGCGAGCATGACCAAATGCCACAAGATGGGTATCCCAAAGACGACGCCATCAATAGCGCCCGCGACAATTGACAGAAGAAAAACAAAAAGCACCCAAAACCAGTACTCAGAACGCGACGACCGCGTATTGAAGTCGAAATATCGAGACAGGCCTGACGAAATTGCTTCTTGAAAAGACATGATTTCCCTTCCCCCTATGGTTTGTAGGGGCATGAAACCACGTTTTGCGCGTCTTGTATGCGTTGTTCTTATTCAACTGTGACGGATTTGGCGAGATTTCTCGGCTGGTCCACGTCGGTTCCCTTAGCAATCGCAGTGAAATAAGCCAGAAGTTGCACCGGGATTGTCGCAACGAGTGGCTGAACAAAGGGATCGCAGGTCGGGAGCTCGACATTCTGCCAGGGAGCGTCCGCTGCCTTTGAAATACCCTGCTCGTCTGAGATCAGGAGAACCTTGCCGCCCCGCGCGATGACTTCCTGCATGTTTGAGACCGTCTTGTCGAATAATCTGTCGCTGGGCGCGATAACAATGACCGGGACATCTTCGTCAATCAGCGCGATGGGCCCATGCTTTAGCTCACCCGCAGCATAGCCCTCGGCGTGGATGTAAGAAATTTCCTTGAGCTTGAGGGCGCCTTCCAGTGCAATCGGATAGTTGGTTCCACGTCCCAGATAGAGCACATCGCGCGCGCGCGAAAGTGAGTGTGACAGCTCCTCAAGTTTTTCTGTATGGCCAAGAGCCGAAGAAACATGGCGCGGAACCTCAAGCAGCGACCTAACAAGATGGTTCTCGTCCAGGTCTGAAATCGTGCCCCGTGCCCGACCTGTCGCAATGGCAAGGGTCGCAAGCACAACAAGCTGGCATGTAAACGCTTTGGTCGAGGCAACGCCAATTTCGGGACCGGCGAAAGTCGGCATAATGGCGTCCGACGCCCGCGCGATGGTCGACTCAGTTACGTTGACGATCGACAAAATATGTTGTCCCTGCTCACGGCAATAAGTAAGCGCTGCATGCGTATCGGCGGTTTCGCCTGATTGGGAGATAAAGATCGCCAGACCACCATCGGGAAGTGCTGCTTCGCGATATCGGAACTCCGACGCGATGTCGATCTCTACGGAAATTCTGGCCTTTTCTTCAAACCAGTATTTTGCAACATGGGCAGCGTAGGATGCCGTACCACACGCGATGATGGTGATCTTTGGAACAGTCGCCAGGTCAAAAGGAAAGCGCGGAATCCTGATGGTCTCAGTCATCGGGTCGATATAGTCACCCAATGTGTGTCCGATGACTTCTGGTTGTTCGAAGATTTCCTTCGCCATGAAATGCCGATGATTGCCCTTATCGACAAGTTGAGACGAGGCATCCGTAATTTTAATCGGGCGCTCGACGGCCTCGCCCTTGGCGTTTCGGATGGTGACACTTGCTTGTCGAATTTCCGCCCAGTCGCCATCTTCAAGGAAGGTGACCCGATTGGTCATCGGGGCGAGCGCGAATGCATCAGAGCCGAGATACATGGCACCATCGCCATAGCCAACGGCAAGGGGACTTCCGCGTCGCGCACCTACAATGAGATCTTCTTCGCCCTGGAATAAGACACCCAGTGCAAACGCGCCTTCGAGCATGTCGAAGGCTGCTTTGGCTGCATCGACGGGCGCGAGGCCGCCTTTGAGCTGAGAGGAAATGAGATGTGCAACAACTTCTGAGTCGGTGTCCGTCCGAAAAGGTGCACCGGAGGCGACAAGCCCTTCTTTGAGTTCGCGAAAGTTTTCAATGATCCCGTTATGCACGATGGCGACGTCATCGGACACATGGGGGTGGGCATTACGCTCATTGGGTGCTCCATGCGTTGCCCAACGGGTGTGTCCGATGCCAATTACGCCTTCCAGAGGATCTGTGCGCAGAGACGACTCTAGATTGGACAGCTTGCCTTCGGCCCGGCGTCGGATGATCTCACCATCAAGGAGCGTTGCGATGCCGGCGGAGTCATACCCGCGATATTCAAGTCGTTTGAGCGCTTCAAGTATGATGGGAGAAGCTTTTTCGTCGCCGACGACACCGATGATCCCGCACATGGTTCAGTCTTTCTTCTCTTTTGAGTTGTGATGCCGGTCTCTGAAGGTAGCGCCCCACCCGGACTTTTCCATCTGCTTGGCGCGGGTAACCGCGAGGGCATCTTGGGTCACATCTTTCGTGACAACGCTGCCAGAGCCAATATAGGCGCCATCACCGATTGTGACCGGCGCCACAAGGGAACTGTTTGAGCCAACAAAGGCGCCTGCTCCAATATCCGTGAAGTGTTTGTTGAAGCCATCATAATTGCAGGTAATCGTCCCCGCGCCGATGTTTGCCTCTGCGCCGACCCTGGCATCACCAATGTAGGTCAGATGGCTAATTTTCGCTCCGGACTCGATATTGGCTTTCTTCGTCTCAACAAAATTGCCGATCTTCGCGCCTTCGCCGACTATCGTTCCTGGACGCAACCGCGCGAAGGGGCCTACAGCTGCACCATCTTCGATGCGAACGCCTTCCAGGTGTGAAAATCCTTTGATCGTAACATCATCCCCAATTTGCACATTGGGCCTGAACACAACGTTTGGCTCAATGGTAACATCTCTTCCGATCTGTGTATCGACACAAAAATAGACACTCTCCGGATCATGCAGGGTTACACCGCTTGCGAGAAACTTCTCACGCAAGCGTTTTTGGAAAATGGCTTCGGCGGTCGCCAGATCGCCTCGGCTGTCAACGCCGATGACCGTATCTCCGATTTCAAGTGCGGTTGTAGAACATGTAAGGCCGCGGTCTTGAGCAATTTGCGGAAGATCCGTGAGGTAAATTTCACCGCTCACTGGGTTGGGTTGGAGATCAGCAATCATCTCATGAAGAAACTCGCGGGCAATCGCCATCACACCGCTATTGCACAGAGTGATTTTCTTTTCAGCGTCAGTCGCTGCTTTTTCTTCAACAATGCGTTCCAAGGCCCCATCGGCGGAACGCACCAGACGGCCATAGTTTGTTGGATTGTCTGTATCAAACCCAAGAACGACGACGGCGGATCCGTTGGCACATTTTTCCCTCATCTCAATCAACGTTTCCGCCTCAAGGAAGGCAGCGTCTCCAAAAACGACCAATGCGACGCCGGGCTCGCTCGGCACCTGGCTAAGGGCACTTCGCGTTGCGTCCCCTGTTCCGTTGGCCTCGTGTTGAATGCAGGTCTGCACCTCATCGCCCCAAGACTTGGCGTAGGCGGCGACATCGTCCATGTCGGGTCCGACAACAGTCACGATCCGCCCAGGAGAAATTGCCCTGGTCGCGCTCAAAACATGTCCAAGGAGTGGCCGCCCGGCAACTTCGTGCATGACCTTCGGCATAGCCGATTTCATGCGGGTGCCTTTGCCAGCAGCCAGCACTATGACGGTGGTATCGCGTCCGCTCATTAAACCATTCATCTCTGTGTAAGTGGCTGTAGACAGCCTGATTCCGCGCCAGAAAATGGCATATCACCATTTTTGCCCAAAATAACTTAATGTTTCATTCTGTTGCGTTTGGGCTTTGGGCTGATGATGGAGTTTGGCCTACCTTGACTTCCGCGCTCGTGAAGTCGGGGATAAGCCGGGCCATTAGCTCTCGAACAGCGATATCGTCGCCCGCACCGGCAGCCTGAACCATTGCCGATATTCCCTTCTCCACAAAGGCACGATCCGCAACCCGTGGACGGGCCGCCATCATGGCGGCATGGCTCGTGGGAAGAAGTTCTTCAGCATCGTCGAAAAGATCCTCATAAAGACGTTCGCCAGGCCTCAGGCCTGTGATCTTTATCTCAATATCTTCGCGAGGTGTGAGCCCGGCGAGCTTGATCATCTCGTGGGCCATATCAAGAATCTTGACTGGTTTACCCATATCAAGAACGAGGATGGCTCCACCTTCATCAACTGTGTCATCCCGCAGCGTTGCAGCTTGAAGCACCAGTTCAACCGCTTCTCGGATGGTCATGAAGTAGCGTGTCATTTCTTCATGGGTCACCGTAATGGGGCCACCCTGGCGAAGCTGTTTTTCAAATAGCGGTATGACGGACCCGGCAGACCCCAGCACATTGCCGAACCTGACTGTGACAAACCGGGTCTGATTGTTCTTGCGGGCATCAATGTCGAGCGACTGACAATAAGTTTCTGCAATTCGCTTTGAGGCACCCATCGCATTAACTGGATGGGTCGCCTTGTCGGTAGAAATCATCACCATCGTGTCTATGCCATGACGTACCGTCGCATCGGCAATGTTTTTTGTTCCCAATACGTTAGTGAGCACCGCTTGAGAGGGTTGCGGCTCCAGCATGGGCACATGTTTCAAGGCTGCGGCATGAAACACGATTTCAGGCTGCTCCTGGGAAAATACCCGCTCGACATGATCAGTATCGCGAACATTCCCGATGATTGCTGAGCGCGAGAGCGTCGAATATTTTTCGCCAAGTTGACGGTCGATCTCGTAGAGGTTGAATTCGGAATTATCGAAAAGTGTCAAATGGGAAGGGTCGAAGCTAGCGACTTGCCGCACCAGCTCTGACCCAATGCTGCCGCCCGCGCCCGTTACCAACACCCGCTTATTGCCAATAAGAGTAGCCATTGCGTCACGATCTAGTTCCGCCTGCGGCCTGCTCAAAAGGTCTTCGACATCGACAGGCCGGACATTTATTTCCTGTGCGGACGCTTTGGTCAGAAGAGAAATTTGCGGCAGACGATCGAGTTTGAGATTATGACTGCGCGCTGTTTCCAAAAGGTCCCGAACAGGTTCGCCGCGCATATCCGGATCGGCAAGAACCAGGCTCGAAAGAATGTTTCGGTAACTGAGAATGATGCCCGGCAGTTTGTCGACGTCGCCAACAATTTTGATGCCCCGTATGCGGCTGCCAATCGGGCGTGATCCTGTCTCAACAATGCCGAGCACCCGGTATTGCGCCTTTGGATCCCGCGCCATTTTTCTGATGAAGGCTTCGGCCTCATCCGTTGCGCCGATCAAAAGAACAGATTGGGTATTGGTCCTATCGCCGGAAATCCGCAGAAGGCCTATCTGTTTCTCGTACCACAAGCGAACACTCAGCCGGGCGCCTATCAACAAAGCGGTGAGCACCATTGTGTCGATAACGACCGAGGAGCGTGGGATGCCGTCAAGCCTGACGGTGAGAAACATAACGACCAGAAAGGCAATGTTGATGATGAGGGCGGTTCGACCCAACAACATCGCATCATCTACAGAGATGTAGCGCCAAGGAATACGGTGGAGTTTTGATTGGAAAATCACGGCGGCGGCAACGAGCGTGAAAACGCTGGTTGATGTCACGATGAGATCCCAGTCATAGGCAAACAAGCCTGTCCCGAGACGCAGGTAGAGCGCAATCGGAAAAGAAATGGCTGCGAGCGCCACATCAAACAGGAAAATGACAGCAGTGCGTTGCCGTGCACCTGAGGATGGGAGGTCTTTGCTTGCCACGCGAAAATAGCTCCGCCGAGTTATCCGATTACGCCGCACTCCGCGACAGCTCAAGGGTGTGATAGCATGGCTCTCATGGTTGTGTCACTGAGTGAACAACCCAAAAAGCCCACTTTTCCGGGGATTCTGTGTGAATGTTGAAGCTAACCTGCGGCCTGAATTAGCTTTCTTTCCCAGTGAAATGCATGTCTCACGATCTCGTCCAAATCGTCATGCTCTGGCTTCCATCCCAGTGTCTTCCGCGCAAGGGCAGCATCTGCGACAATCTCGGCCGGGTCGCCTGCACGCCTGGCGTCCAAACGGGCATCGATCTTCTTTCCTGCGACACGTTCAACGGCTTCAATTACCTGTTTTACGCTTGATCCATGGCCATAGCCGCAATTGGCGATCAGGCTCTCTCCACCTGAGCGGAGATAGGTCACGGCTGCTTCATGGGCAGAAATTAAATCACTAACGTGGATATAGTCTCGGACGCCGGTTCCATCTGGTGTTGCGTAGTCGTCGCCAAAAATTTTCATATGGTCCCGCGTACCAAGGGCTGTCTGAACAGCAACCTTAATGAGGTGGGTCGCGTCTTTGGTGGATTGGCCGGAACGCCCTGCGGGGTCCGCGCCAGCGACATTAAAATATCTGAGGACGACATAAGTGAGCTCGTGGGCAGCGGCGACATCCTGCAACATCCACTCGCTCATAAGCTTTGAGCGTCCGTAGGGCGACATGGGGGCCAGTTGAACATCTTCTGTGACAGGTACCTGTTCAGGCGATCCATAAACAGCCGCAGTTGATGAGAAGACAAAACGTGGAACGGCTTCTTTCACACAACACTCAATAAGGTTGCGGGTTTTAGCAGTGTTATTGGAATAATATTTGAGCGGATCGGTAACAGACTCAGGAACCACGATAGAGCCAGCAAAATGCACAACGTCGGTAATGTTCTTGCGCTGAAATATGCCGCGTACAAGCTCTGCGTCGCCTATATCGCCTTCGACAAGCTCAGCGCGGCTATCGACCGCTGTCCTTAGGCCTGTCGACAAGTTGTCCAGGACAGTGACAGCTTCCCCAGCGTCGGCGAGCGCCAGCACCATATGGCTGCCAATATAGCCCGCACCACCCGTAACTAGAACGCTCATGCATCTCTCCCGGTCCAATTTATTTATGAAGGTTATACCCGGAAGTTTCTGTCTACGTAATTAACGAGTTTATCAACACAGGTCTCAATGGTTGAGGTCCCTGTTTCCACCACCAATTCGGGTGCGTCAGGCACCTCATAAGGGGCGGATATGCCGGTGAAATCAGGAATGTCACCTTTGAGGGCACGCGCATAGAGGCCCTTTGGATCGCGTTTAATGCAGGTCTCAATGTCCGCCTTGATGTAAACCTCGTGGAACGAGGAATAGGCCGCATGTCGCGCCCGGTCTCGATCCGATCTGTAGGGCGAGATAAACGAGGAAATGACGATAACACCGGCTTGGCGAAAGAGTGCCGCCACCTCCCCGACCCGCCGAATATTCTCGGAACGGTCGTCCGGCGAGAAGCCCAGATTTGACGTAAGACCTTGTCGCACATTGTCTCCGTCTAGCACGAAAACCTGATAGCCTTTCTCAAACAGACGTGCTTCCAAGGCACCGGCGAGTGTCGATTTTCCCGAACCAGACAGGCCAGTAAACCAAAGCACCCCACCCTCATGCCCATTCCGCCTTGCACGTGCGCCCTCTCCTACAGAAAATTCTATAGGTGTTGTGTTCGCAGATTTTGATGTCAGTAAATGGCGCTGATCCGCGTAGCCTTCCATCGAGATGTGCCCGACTGCATGCAGACTGGAACCATCATTCGCGTCCAAAAGCTTGATCCCAGCCGCAATCGGCAGGCTTCCAATGTGATCAAGTGCGATGACATGATCGACGCGCACAACGAATTCAACCAGGTCGCCAACGGCGATTGCAGCGTCGGAACTGGTCTTGAATGTCGAGGGTGATAGAACCTGCTCCACAGACTGTATTATGCCCTGAGCGGTACCATAGGCTGTTTCAACGATTACTCGATCGCCTTGTGTCCGCTGGTCTGCGCACCAAAACGCTTTGACCCTGAAGACATCAGTTTCAATTGGCGGCGCTTCCGGGTGTGAGACAACCTCACCTGGCTCCGCAAAGTGGGGTGTATCGAAAGTGAGCTTCAGCACGCCACGGTCTGCTTCAGAAACACTCACCACCACACTTTGTTGGTTTGACGGCGAGCACAATATTTCATCACCGGCGTCCAATATGCCTGAGATTATGAGTCCGGTGACCATCCACCTTCCATCTTCACTCGTGGAAGACACGACTTTCATGCGCAGCGGAGGCGTAACCTCTGAGGAAGTCCGCCGTGCATCTATCAAGTCGTCATCCTGCCACCATGGAATGAGATCGGGTCGTCCAAGCGGCAGCGGGCCAAAAAATGACGGCATGAGATTTATCGTGGCCAGGACGTCTTGGAACTCTTCTTGAATAAGCTCAAACTGGTCCTGCTCATACCCAATCAACTCCAGATTGGCGACCAGGACGACGGGGTCCGCGAGATCTAAGAACTTCACCAGCTGCGCATAAAACCTGTCCTGTTCCCCAATTCCTTCCGTGGCATCAAGGACGATTATCGGCGTTGCCATTTTTCCAGTGGAAGTTGACGAGCTGAACCAGTCTTCAGCGCTAAATATAGTGGGGTTTGCAAAAGCCATCTGCGCTGATGCCTCAGCGATCAGTCTCGGATTGCTTCTTTCACCTCCTAAGACGATGCAGCGCCCGTCCGTGCCGATGAGATTGGTATGCGGATCTGGGTTTGCCACGAGTAACTCTATTCACAATAAAAACCGGGAAATATTAAAAAACCCCGCCAATTGATGTGGAGCTATACGTGCGCTCTTGGAAAATCAAGGCCCAGCGGCACTATTTAGCCTGCCGGCTTACTTTTCTGCGTTTTATTGGGCGCGGTGGAGGCGCTAGTCCATTCGACGACTGGATGGTCGGCGACCCATCCGCCGACGGGGCAAGGGCTTTCACCTCCTTGCGAAGCCCTTCCAAAGCAGCTGAATGAGACCTGTTTCGAAGAGATGAAGCCATCAGCAATTGCGCAATGATCAACAGCAATAGAGCCACTCCGAACGCGACAATGCCGGCTTGGGCTGCCGCAGGAAGTGAAAAAAATCCGTCTAAACCCATCGTCCGTTGTCCCATCCTTATCTGCTGCTGTGGCCAGAACCGCTTGCCCAAACCTCTTTGGGTGAGACAAGAGCAAAAGTTGGGCCGGAGCGCCAACCCCGGGGTTCACTGCGCGTTTCTTGGGCTCCGTAGGGATATGGTTGACGAAATATTAAGCGGAGTGCCTGCAAAGTGAGCGAAGGATGTGCTGCGACCATGGGATTTGACCGCATGGGCGACTCACTCTACCCAGAACCATGGGTTTCGCGCCGGTGTTCATCACCGAGTGCACTTCGGTAGCAATGGATGAGCTTGGGGATTGGACGAATGTCCCGACGGAGAACACGAACAATGCGAACTCTGCCCAATTACCTCCTGTTTGGATGGCTTGTAGTTGGAATTGCTGGCTGCGCAGGTCCTACAGGAAGTACAACGTCAAGCACGACACCGGGGCAGACGCCCGGCGCTGATGAAACGCTAGAACAGCGCGTCGAACGCTTGGAACGGGACCTGGCGACACTGCGGATCGACTACTCAGTTGTTCGCCCATCGATGGAGCGGATCGTTTCTTCTGAAAGCGGTCTCGAAGCCCGCCTTCAAGCCATTGAAGGCGCATTCGGCCCTATCACAGCATCGATTTCGCCAGAATCTACTGATGTCGCAGCCTACACCCCCCCAAGTGCGACTGCCTTTCCTTCAGTCGGTATCCATCTCGCGTCCTATCGGGATACGGAGAACGTCAAGCGGGGCTGGGACGAACTGGTCGCTGGTCATGGCGATCTGTTGGCGGATCTCGATCTCAAGGTGGTGGACTATCGAAGCGCGCATGATGGTTTGTATCGGCGTCTCGTCGCTGGACCGGTTGACCCCGCCGCAGCAGAAAGCCGGTGTGCAAGCTTGAAGGACCGAGGCATCTGGTGCCAGGTCGTGCCACTTGATGAACGCTAGTCTCTCAGCCTAGCTGGCAAGGCGATCCACCGTTTCACCACGGATCGGTGAGCGCGCCTCGCATGTTGCCGCTAACTGTATCTCTGACGCACGATGAGAAATTCGATAGCTGTATTTCGGCCCGTCGAATGTGAGCGCTGTTTCAAGCTTCTGGTCTGTGACACCTTCACGGCGTTCGATCGTTGGGTAGTATCGGTCGAAGAGCAGATTAAGTGCGATCCCCATCCCATGGTCTGCAGACTTGATGAACTTTCCATCCACGTCACCCTCGTTAATCATATCCAGAGAGGCGTCGAAGCCCAGTGCGCGGAGCATTTCTGCCTGACGGTGCTTTAGGTCAGGAGATGACACGGCATCGTTTGTTGAATGTATCATACGGAACTGACATTTGCGCGACGCTGCCGTCGCAACCGTTTGCATATGGGTGTCATAGGCTGTGTCGCGGATCAGCGCTCGGTCTGGTCCAAAGAAGCTGGCTAAGCCGGGATTGGCGAACTGCCACGCCTGTCGCGTCGAACAGGTGTAGATCAGATTTCCATCGTTTATGTGGGCTTCTTTCCATTTACCATCGATGAAAGCAGTCACTGTTTCGCAGTAGGCGGACGCGTCAATGATCCCGTTGAAACTGTTGGGCGCAAATTTGTGCATCATATGAGCGACATATCCCCCATGTGATGACCCGACGCAGAGCACGTTCGCGACGTCAAAAGAGATTTCAGAATCTACCAAGGCGTTAAGCGCACAAAGATGGTCCAACGCGGAAAGAACGCCGAAATTCTGATACTGGTCGCCCGGAGGGTTGAGGATGGCTCTGAC
The DNA here is from genome assembly GCA_002695905.1 of Parvibaculum sp. GTDB lineage: Bacteria > Pseudomonadota > Alphaproteobacteria > Parvibaculales > Parvibaculaceae > Mf105b01. The sequence goes on along the minus strand of NZQM01000084.1, from coordinate 31,628 downwards.
AGAAAACTGCTTTGGTGCAGCAGCGCGGAGCATCTGCAGAATGTCTGCATGCGTCTCCAGTCTGCGATCAATCTTCTCTCCAGAGGCAATGTAACGACCGAGCGCGTCAAGAATAGACTCACCATCTAGCTCAAAATCGACCTCACCAAATTCCGTTGAACGCGCTGGTCGGCATGTATTGCAATGTGCATCAACAGAGACTGCAACGAGATTGTATTTGGCGGAAATATAGCGACGAAGCATTGCGGAATAGTCCGCGTCTTTTTCGCCGCCCATTCCAGGAATGATGAAAACGAGGCCATCAGCTACATCTGCGTCGGGAACTTCAGCTAGAATGGCAACCGGGCGTTTTCGCTCAATCCCGAGTTCGAAGTCGGACTGTCCCGTGATCTCAAATCTATGCGACGACACGAGTGTTCTCTTTCTTTGGCGCTAGGGCTTCATCAGCCAAAGAAACGAGATCGCCAATACAGTCCAGTTCGAACAGCTTTTCACCTGGAAACCGGATGTTGAGGTGATCTTCTAAACTCAAGATCAACCGGGCATGGGCGAGAGAATCCCATCCGTCCACATCCTCAGCCGTTGTGGCGGCGCTGAGATCGCACTCAGCGCAGCCAAGCTCGGCAGCGATGACTGAACAAACCCGTCCAAATGTCTCTTCGGTAGATGTCATATAAGGCCTTCTTCCCGCGCGGGAGAATTGTATTTTTGCGCTGTTGCTTCACGGCTAATCTTGCCGCTTGTACTTTTGATGAGCCAAAGAGGCGGAAACAGATGGATTGACGCAGGAACCAGTCCTGTTTCATCCAGCATCTTGTCACGGATATTTTTCTTGATCGTTTTCAGGGCAGCTGTGTCAGTCTCTCGTGTTTCAGCGAGGACAATCAGAACATCACTGCCCAAGTCTTCGCGATATTCAGAGAACGAAATGATACGACCGGGAACGATGCCGGATGTATCTCGCAGCGCGAATTCCAGATCATGAGCATAATGATTTCGCCCATTTAAAATCAGGAGATCATCAACGCGGCCGGTGACAAACAATTCACCGTTGGATAGGTATCCAAGATCTCGTGTGTGGTACCACCCTTCACGAAACACGGATGCCGATTTTTCCGGCTGCCGGTCATAACCACGGGCAAGGCAGGGGCCGCTGACGCAGATTTCGCCGATCCGGCGATCAGGTAAACGGTTTCCCTCTTCATCCATGATGAGGACTGTGACATCATCGATCGGCTTGCCGCAGGACAGCACTGAGCTTGTTGTCGCATGTGTGTCGAGTGTCGGGCGCGCGACCCCTTCGTCGACAAGGGCTTGGGCATCAATGGTTTCTGTCCGCGGTGCTTTACCAGGCTCGCTCTGGGTCGCCGCAAACACGGTTTCGGCCATGGCATAGCAGGTGTGCAGAGAAGATTTTCTGACGCCCATTGGCCCAAACTTCGAAGCAAATTGATCAAGTGTTTCCGGTCGGCATCTTTCTGAACAGTCAATAAAGGCTCGCACTGACGATAGGTCCCAATTGTCATCAGGCCGGACACAGTTGATCAGATGTTGAAATGCAAAGTTGGGCTGCCAAACAAGGGACGCTTTTGCGCGTTCGATCAGGTCGAACAACAAGGTTGGACGCATGGTCCAATCAAATGGACTGATCATAGTGACGGGCACGCCGGACAACACAGGAAGCAGGCAGCATGCGATGAGCCCCATATCATGATACAGCGGCAGCCAACTGACAATATGATCTCTTTCATTGAGACCCAGGCGCCTCGCATAAGCATCGACCTGATGCAGCAGTGCTGCATGCGAAATCATCACGCCTTTTTTCGTTCCCGTTGTTCCTGAGCTGTGCTGCAGGAACGCAACATCCTGAGAGGAGGTGTCAGGTATCGGCAATCTGGTCGTGGATGGAAGGTCCTCTTCCGTGATCGCCGTGACGGCATGATCCGTCGGGAAGCTGATAAGCTCTGTTTTGAGTTTTGATGTCGTGAACAAAAGTTGGGCGCGAATGCGGTCCATGACTTCACGATGCCCACGCCAGAAATGGGCAGGATCTTGTCTGGGGCTGGGAGGGGCCAGAATAGTGGGCACAGCACCCGCGAAAATTGCGCCAAAAAAGGCGTAGAGAAGATCAGGCCCCTGCTCTTTGAGCACCACAACTCTGTCGCCCGCTGACAGGTTTGCCTTCGCGCAAGCCGCTGCATAGGGAGCTGCACACTCTGCAAGGCGTCGATAGCTAATCGAGTGTGTGGTATCGGCAAAATGGACCCGGGCATAGAGACGGTCTGGCGTTTGGTCCAGGCGCTCAAGAATACGCTGCGAGACGGTATCTTGCTCGTACTTCTTCCAGAATGACAGCAGCGACATGGCGTATCCTACGGAACGCTGAAAACCCCCAGCTATTCCATAGAAACAGGGTAAATTTCTGGTAAACGGATAGTTCTGCGCGGCGCTTGCCGGGGACGCCTATGAGGCGGTTGATTGGGAACTGTTGTCGGCGCCTATGGTCGCTTGGGCCAGCGCGTCCTGCCGTCCCTGATAGCCCCGTGCGCTCGTTGAGCTAATCGCCGGAGCGGCATCAAAATCAGCGGTAGATGTCTGTAGAAAAATGGTGAGCCCTGAAGGATTCGAACCTTCGACCTACTGATTAAAAGTCAGTTGCTCTACCAACTGAGCTAAGGGCCCGCCTGAATCGGGGAGACCCCCGACGAGACCGGCGGAACCTAGTCATACGAGCCTGCCTGGTCAACTAAATAGAGCCAAATTAGGCAGATAATGCGTCACTTTTCGCTCGTTCACGTGAATTGGCTGAGATGCTCGCGATCACACCGGATTGGCTATGGTCAATCACGTAAATGGTGCGGTTTCCCGAGAAGCAAAGCCTGGTTTTCAAGTCCCGGTCCGTCGGGGTCGGCTTCCTGGTGAGTGTGGGATAAAAACGGTCGAAAAGACTGTGAAGTCCGATGCCCAATCCATGTTCCAGCGTCGTAATGATCTTCCCATCGACATCCGCCTCGTCAACGACTTGCAGGTCAGCGTCGAAACCGTAGCTCCTGAGGACATTGGTTTGGTGGTGCTTCAGGTCGATGCTAACCAGCCTGTCGTGGCATGAGTGAATCATGCGGAATTGCGTCTTTCGAGACCCTGCGTTGCCGCTCACCATCTCCAGATGATCTGGGTCGCAGAGATTGCGGATTCGAGCCTGGTCAATACCGAAATAGTTGGGCGCCCCGATGTTCTCGTTGCTCCATGCGGTTTTCGTAGTACAGACGAACTCAATGTTGGCGTCGATAGCTCTGTACTCTACGCCGCCAAATCCAAGATAGGCGGGGACAGTTTCAGGATAGGCTGACGATTCAATAACTGCAGAAATTGTGTTTGGCGCAAATTTCTGCATCAGGTGGGCAATGTAGCCGCCGTGAGATGTTCCCGCGGTGATGACATTGCTTTGGTCAAACTCTACACCATCATCGATCAGCTTGTTAAGGACCAGAAGGTGGTCTAGCGCGGCAAGAACGCCAAAATTTTGGTAATCCTCGCCGGGTGGGACAAGTGCCGCCGAAAGTGAAAACTTGTGGTCTTTGCGGGACTTCAGAAATCTGAGAGTGTCTTTTTCATCCGCTGAGCGAAGGCCGTCCAAATTGTCTCCCTGCAGGACGAGAGCTCCGATCGCTTTAGCAATGGACCATGGGTCTATTTCGATCGAGACAGAGACCCCGGGAATAGACTGCTTTGGTCGACAGAAGTGACAATGCGCGCGAACGGAAACAACCACCAAATTGTATTTCGCGGCAATTTGTCTTCGCGTGAGGCGGGTATAGGCTTCATCCGTATCTTCGCCAAAACCTGGGATAAGGAAAACAAGTCCGTCAGCGGGACCATTGGGTGGTATCTCAGCCTCAAAAGTTATAGGGACCTTCCGCGGGATACCGAGCTCAAAATCTTCATGTCCACTTAGGCTGCCGGAAATGCTTGGCATGATGGTTCCCAAAGTAAAGAAATCAGTAAACTGATTTGGCACTCACATGGTAAACACAAGCTTAACGCGTATGCATTCAGAGCGGTGATAGGTCCCCAGCCGCCTGCTCTGCCTTGAACCGCGCGACAAAGGAAGTGAGTTCTCCGGCACCAATGGCCTCCCGCAGATCTGCCATCAGCGACTGGTAGTACGCGATATTGTTCCAGGAAAGCAGCATCATTCCGAGGATTTCGCCATTTTTGAGGAGATGATGCAGGTAGGCCCGAGAATAGTCCAGCGCAGCCGGACAAGAGCTTGTTTCGTCAAGCGGTCGAGGGTCATTCGCATGTCGGGCATTCTTGAGGTTAACTTTGCCGAACCGGGTAAAGGCCTGCCCGTGTCGGCCCGAGCGCGTCGGCATCACGCAATCGAACATGTCGATCCCCCGCGAGACAGCTTCCACCAGATCGTCCGGCGTGCCAACGCCCATGAGGTAGCGCGGTCGGTCTTTAGGCAGCAGGGGTGTCGTAAAATCGAGAACACGAAGCATTTCTTCCTGGCCCTCGCCGACAGCGAGTCCACCAATGGCGTACCCGTCAAAGCCGATTTCCTGTAATGCGGAGGCACTTGTCTGGCGCAGATCTTCATAGATGCTCCCCTGCACAATCCCGAACAAGGCCTGTCCGTCTTTCCGGTGCGCCTGCGCGCTGAATGCGTCTTTCGAACGTTGAGCCCAGCGCGTTGAGAGTTGCATCGACTGCTTGGCTTCATCATGGGTCGCCGGGAACGGTGTGCACTCGTCCAGCACCATTTGAATGTCAGCCTCCAGAAGGCACTGGATCTCAATACTGCGTTCAGGAGAGAGCTCGTAAGACGAGCCGTCAATGTGACTCTGAAAAATGACACCCTCTTCGCTCATCTTCCGCAGTTTGGAGAGGGACATGACCTGAAAGCCACCGCTGTCGGTCAGGATGGGTCCATCCCAGTTCATGAAGGAATGGAGCCCACCCAAAGCGGCAACCTCTTCTGCGCCAGGGCGCAACATGAGGTGATAGGTATTTCCGAGGACAATGTCCGCACCCGTCTCTTTCACCTGGTCGGTGTAGAGCGCTTTGACCGTTCCAGCGGTCCCCACTGGCATGAAGGCAGGCGTCTGAATGTTGCCGCGTGGTGTGTGGATGACGCCGCGCCGCGCAGCCCCATCTTCCGTCAACAAATCATATGTGAAGGAGCTCATAAGGCTCAGGTCTCCGGAAAAATCAGGCAGGCATCGCCATAGGAATAGAAACGATATTCGCATTCGATCGCATGGGCGTAGGCCGCTTGCATTTCCTCAAGCGATCTAAACGCAGACACCAGCATAAAGAGGGTCGATTTCGGTAGATGAAAGTTCGTCATCAGCGCATCGATGGCTTTGAACCGGTATCCGGGCGTAATGAAAATGTCCGTGGCGCCAGACCAGGCTTGAATGATCCCATCATCGCGTGCAGCTGACTCCAGAAGCCTGAGGCTGGTCGTTCCCACGGATACGATCCGGCCACCCCGCGCCCGCGCTTGGTTGAGCTGATCGGCGGTTTGTTCGGTGATCAAACCAACCTCGGAATGCATCTTGTGCGCGTCGGTATCATTCACACTCACGGGCAGAAAAGTTCCCGCGCCAACATGCAGTGTGACCTTCGCCGTTTCGATGTCCCGCTCTGCAAGCGCGTTCATCAGGCTCGGCGTGAAGTGCAGGCCCGCTGTAGGAGCGGCTACCGCTCCTGGTTCATCTGCAAAAAGTGTCTGGTAGTCCTCAAGATCAGCTTCATCCGTCGCCCGTTTGCTGGCGATGTAAGGAGGCAGCGGCATAACACCTGCCTCGGCAATAGCAATGTCGAGCGCCGGTCCGGATGCGGAAAACCTGAAATGAACCTCACCGCCGGTCCGGTGTAGCACGGCACCTTCCAAGCCTCCTAGGAACTGCACAACATCCCCTTCTGACAACCGTTTTGCTGGTTTGGCAAAGGAAAGCCATTCGTCTGGGCCAAGCCGCTGATGAAGCGTCACTTCAATGTTGGCCACAGCGCCATTGCGTTCTCGTGTTCCCGTAAGGCGCGCCGGGATAACCTTCGTGTCGTTGAACACCAGAACATCACCTGGCTCCAGAAGAGCGGGCAAATCGGCCACCGTTGAGTCTGATAGGTGACCGGTGTTAGGTCCCACAACAAGTAGACGTGCGGAATCACGAGGACGCGCGGGCCGTAAGGCGATCCGCGCGTCCGGTAGGTCGAAATCAAAAGCATCAACCCGCATGGGAAGCTCTCTTCGAACATTTTTCAACAAAAGTAGTGAGACTTTTATGTTTCGAAAATGCGCCAAATAAGGAAGTTAGAGCCCCGTCTATATTGATCAAAACTCAGGGGCTCCAATGCAGTGAGCCTTAGGCCGCGTCAGCAGCAACCTGCATTTTCACGATCTTGTCGGGATCCTGAACAGGTTCGCCGCGTTTGATCTTGTCGACATGTTCCATGCCGTCAATCACCTGGCCCCAAACCGTATACTGATTGTCGAGGAACCGAGCGTCATCAAACACAATAAAGAACTGGCTGTCTGCACTGTTTGGATCCTGAGCGCGCGCCATGGAGCAAATGCCGCGAATGTGCGGCTCTGCGGAGAACTCAGCGTCAAGGTTCTTGCCTGAGCCGCTCATGCCAGTGCCGGTTGGGTCGCCGCCCTGTGCCATGAAACCTTCAATCACGCGGTGAAAGACGATCCCATCGTAGAAGCCTTCACGCGCAAGCTCTTTGATCCGTGCAACGTGATTTGGTGCAAGATCTGGACGAAGCTCGATGATTACCCGACCGTGCTCGAGATCGAGCAACAGCGCATTTTCCGGGTCTTTGATATCAGCCATTAAGTAGAATTCCTTATCTGGTGGTGTCGAGTCTGATTTTATTGAGCAGCGTCTGCTGCAACTTGAAGTCGGACAATTTTGTCTGGGCTCACAGGCGGTTCGCCCCGTTTTATATTGTCGACAAATTCCATGCCTTCAACGACGCGGCCCCATACCGTGTAGTTGCCATCAAGGAAGTTGGCATCATCGAAAACAATAAAGAACTGGCTGTTGGCACTATCAGGATGTTGAGAGCGCGCCGCGCCGATGACACCTCGGGAAAACGGTTCGCTGGAAAACTCAGCGCGAACATCCGGATAGTCTGACCCACCCATACCTGTCCCAGTTGGATCGCCTGTCTGCGCCATAAATCCATCAATCACGCGATGAAAAACGATGCCATCGTAAAAACCTTCGCGAGCGAGCGTTTTGATCCGTTTCACATGCTTTGGCGCGATATCTGGCAATAGTTCAATCACCACACGCCCGTCTTTCAGGTCGAGATATAGTGTATTTTCCGGATCCAGAGCTGACGCCGGGGATGATAGGCCGACCATTAAGCTAATTGCAGCAATGGCACTAAAAAATCGAGACATGAGAACTCCTATTGTCACTCCGCTATTTCTGTTTAACGGCGTTAAGCACTTTTTCCGCCACGGCAGGCGGTACGAAGCGAGAAATGTCGCCGTCCATTGTGGCGATTTGGCGGACAAGCGTAGATGAAATGAACCCAACTTCTGGTGAGGCGGTGAGAAAGACAGTTTCAACGCGAGGATTCAATATCCCGTTCATGCCCACCATCTGGTCTTCATATTCATAGTCAACGGTGCCGCGTAAGCCTCTGATAATTATACCAGCACCGACATCGTCTGCCGCATCCACCACCAGGCCCTTAAATGACATCACTTCGAGCGTTGAGCCGACTTCCTCGCCGAAAGACCTTGTCTCTGATTCAATAAGCGCCGCGCGCTCCTCGAAACTAAGAAGAGGTGTCTTGGAAGAGTTGACCCCAATCCCAACAACAAGATGATCCACCAGACGAAAAGCCCGGCGGATGATATCGATGTGACCGTGGGTCACGGGATCAAAGGTCCCGGAATAAAGGCCGATACGTTTCATGGAAGTTTCCTGAGGTTGCGGCGCGCGGCCTATTCTTCTTCCGAACTATCACCAAGATGCTCAACAGAGACAACCTGCTCTTCCTTGTCCGTTCGAAAGATGGTTACGCCTTGGGTTGAGCGCCCTGCGACGCGAATGTCATTGACCGGACAGCGGATCAACTGGCCACCATCGGTCACCAGCATGATCTCATCCTGTTCTTCCACTGGGAAAGAGGCGATGAGCTCACCGTTACGCTGCGAAACGGCCATGGCTATAATGCCTTTGCCGCCACGACCGGATGTCCTGTACTCGAAAGACGAACTCCGCTTACCATACCCTTTGACGCTGACGGTCAGCACGAATTGTTCATGCGCCCCAAGCTCCGCATAGCGTTCTGGCGTGAGCGTTGTGATCTCGCCATCATCATCATCTCCCAACGGTTCGGCGGAGTCCTCAATCTCTTCGCCGGTCGCTGCCCGACGTGCAAGCGCAGCCTGCCTGAGATAGGCCCGTGCTTCTGCCGGTGTCACATCAAGATGATTGAGGATGGTCATGGAGATCGTCTGATCTTTCCCATCCAGCTTAACCCCACGTACACCGGTAGAATTTCGGCTTGAGAAGACACGAACGTCGGTCACCGGGAACCTGATGCAACGCCCCCCCTCATTGGTGAGCAACACATCATCATTTTCAGTGCAGATCTGGACCCCAACAATCCCGTCGCCCTCATCGAGTTTCATGGCGATCTTACCGTTCCGGTTGATCTGCACGAAATCCGACAGTTTGTTCCGACGGACATTACCTGAACGTGTCGCAAACATGATGTCCAGCGCGTCCCAGCTCTTCTCATCTTCTGGTAGCGGCATGACCGAGGTAATGCGTTCCCCAGATTTAAGCGGCAACAGGTTCACCATCGCCTTGCCCTTTGATTGCGGCGTGGCTTGCGGCAAGCGCCAGACTTTCATCTTGTAGACCATGCCGGTAGAAGAGAAGAAGAGAACCGGCGTATGGGTGCTCGCAACGAAAATCCGTGCGACGAAATCTTCATCCTTTGTCGACATGCCGGAACGACCTTTGCCGCCCCGTCGTTGTGCGCGGTAGGTCGAGAGTGGCACGCGTTTGATGTAGCCCTGGTGGCTGACGGTAACGACCATGTCTTCGCGCTGAATGAGGTCTTCATCTTCGACATCATCTGCGGCTTCCATAATTTCAGTACGCCGCGGTGTGGCAAACTCATCTTTGATAGCGCCAAGTTCATCGCGAATGATCGTGAGAATACGATCACGCGAGCGAAGAACTTCGAGATAGTCGGCAATTTTCTCGCCAAGTTCCCGAACCTCGTCACCAATCTCATCCCGACCAAGGGCTGTGAGGCGTTGCAAGCGCAAATCCAGAATGGCGCGTGCTTGTGTCTCAGACAGTCGATAGGTACCGTCCTCCGCAATCTTGTGGCGGGGATCGTCAATCAGCTCAACAATCGGCGCAATATCTTTTGCAGGCCAGTGACGTTCCATCAACTGCGCACGCGCTGTCGCTGGATCAGGGGCGGAACGAATAAGCGCAATCACTTCATCAATATTCGCAACTGCAATGGCAAGGCCAACCAAAACGTGCGCTCGGTCTCGTGCCTTGTTGAGTTCAAACTTGGTGCGCCGCGCAACAACGGTCTCACGAAAAGCAATGAAAGCCTCAAGCATTTGCTTCAGGTTCATCTGCGCAGGGCGGCCATAATCCAGCGCCACCATGTTCGCACCAAACGAGGTCTGCAGAGGCGAGAAACGATAAAGCTGGTTCAGAATGATTTCCGGGACCACATCACGTTTCAGCTCGATAACAACGCGCATGCCAAGCCGGGAACTTTCATCCCGAATGTCAGAAATACCCTCCACCCGCTTGTCTCTGACGAGTTCAGCGATCTTTTCAATCATCGACGCCTTGTTCACCTGATAGGGAATTTCAGTGACAATGATTGCGTGGCGGTCTTTCTTGAACTCTTCAATCTCAGTGCGCCCGCGCATAAGCACGGAACCACGACCAAGATGATAAGCTGAGCGAATACCCTGCCGACCGAGGATCAAGCCGCCGGTTGGAAAGTCTGGTCCCGGAATAATTTCATTCAGTCGGTCGATGCTTAATTCAGGGTCGTCCATGAGGGCAAGGCAGGCATCAATCGTTTCGCCGAGATTGTGCGGCGGAATATTGGTCGCCATGCCAACGGCAATGCCGCCTGCGCCATTGACAAGCAGGTTTGGAAACTCAGCTGGAAGAACTTCCGGTTCCTGTTCCGAATTGTCGTAATTGTCCTGAAAGTTGACCGTATCTTTGTCGATGTCATTCAGCAGAGCGTGGGCTGGCTTGCCCATGCGTGTTTCGGTATAGCGCATGGCGGCGGGTGGATCACCATCAACAGAACCGAAGTTTCCCTGCCCGTCCAGCAATGGAAGCCGCAACGAGAAATCCTGAGCCATCCGCACCAGCGCGTCGTAAATCGCCTGGTCACCGTGTGGGTGGTATTTACCCATCACGTCGCCAACGATACGGGCGGATTTCCTATAGGGCTTGTTCCAGTCGTAGCCGCTCTCATTCATTGCATAGAGGATGCGGCGGTGAACTGGCTTCAACCCGTCTCGCACGTCAGGCAATGCGCGGCTCACGATCACGCTCATCGCATAGTCGAGATAGGAGGTCTTCATCTCCTCTTCGATAGAGATTGGCGACACGTCACGCTCCGGTGGAACGCCACCGTCACCGCCGGAAGACCCGCCGTCACCGCCGTTCAGATTTCCACTATCACCGGGAACAGGTTCTTCACCTGGCGTTTCCGTATCGTGTGTATCGGACAAATTCTGACCTTTAACGGAGCGCTTGTCGCTGCGAACAGCCGCTCCTATCTCTCTTGAAAAAAAGGGGCTCCGGAATGCTTCCGAATCCCCTGTTTATTTGCCTGAAATTCTATCATTTGGCACAGGGCCAGGCAACAAGTTGCGCGTCAGAAATCGCCCTCTAAGCAATTGAAATAAAAGCGAAAAAAGGGGACCTTGAACTCTCGCAAGTCAGGATGCTTCCAACGTCAATCCGTGGATTGATTAAAACGGGATTTCATCATCAATGGGAGCCCCCCCGCCGCCACTTCCGCCACCGAAGTCGCCGCCGCCTTGATCATAGCCACCGCTCGATGACCCACCGAAGTCACCACCGCCACCACCACCGGAATTCCGGCTGTCGAGCATTGTGAGGGTGGAATTGAAGCCTTGTAGGACCACTTCCGTCGAGTAGCGGTCCTGCCCCTGCTGATCCTGCCATTTCCGGGTCTGCAACTGCCCCTCAATATACACTTTCGCGCCCTTTTTGAGATATTGCTCGGCGATCCGGCAAAGACCTTCATTAAAAATCACCACACGGTGCCATTCGGTCCGCTCCCGGCGTTCCCCTGAGCTCTTATCCCGCCAGCTTTCACTGGTGGCAATCCGCAGGTTACACACCGGGTTGCCGTTCTGCATGCTGCGGATCTCTGGATCTGCACCCAGATTTCCTACAAGAATGACTTTATTGACACTTCCGGCCATGTTGAGACGCCCCTTCATTTATTCGCTTAAAGCTGGTTAATTGTCGCCGAACCTAAACCAACAGCCGAACGACTGCCACGTCAAAAAGAGCGCCAAACCCGCTCTTTTTTCGCTCAACTTGGCTCTTGCCAGAATCAAGCAGCAATGGCATTTGTTCTTAATATGTTCCGTTTGATTGCCAAGCGTCAAGCAATAGAGAAAGTTTCTTGAATGACAACTCTCCTGACAGAACGCCTTCTGTTGCGTCCGTATAAAAGAGACGAAGCTCACTTAATCCATTCGCTGACCAGCGATCTGCGGGTGATGTTTTGGCGATCAGAACCAGGGACTATGGAAGAAGCGGAACTCATACTTGCGGAAAAGCTTGGCTTCTATGAGGAATTTGGCATGGGGTTTTGGCCAGTGTTTCTTCGGGAGACCAATGAGTTCTTGGGGCAGGTTGCGCTGCAGCCATTGCCTGAAACGGGAGAGCCTGAGATTGGCTACCATTTTCATGTTGCGGCCCAGGGAAAAGGCTACGCCACTGAAGCCGCGAAGTGTGTGCTGCATCATGGGTTCATCGATATGGAGTTGGACAGAATTGTCGCAGTGATCCTTCCAGACAACCATCCCTCGCATGCTGTGATGAAAAAGCTAGGATTGCCCTATGCCGGCGACCTGATGAAAGGCGATATGATCCACAATTATTTCGCCCTAGAGCGCCCCGCCTACCTGGCCCGCCAGCAATAACCAGCTTGAACCGTAAGACGTCGGAAGAACCAATAGCTTTATGCAAAAGAATATCTCCATCGCCGGTGCGCGCGAGCACAATCTCAAGAATGTGACGATTGATCTGCCGCGCGACGAGCTGATCGTGATCACCGGTCTGTCCGGATCCGGCAAGTCTTCGCTTGCTTTCGATACGATCTATGCGGAAGGTCAGCGGCGATATGTTGAGAGCCTGTCGGCTTATGCGCGCCAGTTCCTGGAGATGATGCAAAAGCCTGATGTGGATCAGATTGATGGCCTCTCGCCCGCCATCTCCATCGAGCAGAAAACCACGTCCCGCAACCCGCGCTCGACTGTCGGGACGGTGACGGAAATCTACGACTATATGCGCTTGCTCTGGGCCCGTGTCGGCATTCCCTATTCGCCCGCCACCGGACTTCCCATCGAGAGCCAGACGGTCACGCAAATGGTGGACCGTGTAAAAGCGCTGCCGGAAGGTACTCGGCTCTATCTGCTAGCACCCATCGTGCGGGGCCGCAAAGGCGAGTATCGCAAAGAATTTGCGGAGCTGCTGAAGAAGGGCTTTCAGAGGGTGAAGATCGATGGCGCGTTCTATGAGCTGGATGATCTGCCCACCCTCGACAAAAAGTACAAGCACGATATCGATGTTGTCGTGGACCGGATTGTCGTGCGCAATGATCTCGGGAACCGTCTCGCGGACTCCTTTGAGATTGCTCTGCAACTGACGGACGGCATTGCGGTTGCTGAATTCGCCGACCTGAAAGACGGTGAAAAGGAACCCGAGCGCATCGTCTTCTCGTCTCGCTTCGCCTGCCCGGTCTCTGGCTTCACAATCGATGAAATCGAACCGCGGCTGTTTTCCTTTAACAATCCATTTGGCGCCTGCCCGTCTTGTGATGGGTTGGGCACGCAATACTTTATCGACCCTGATCTCGTGATCCCGGACCAAGGCTTGTCAATCCGCAAAGGGGCGGTTGCACCCTGGTCCAAGTCAACCTCGCCCTACTACACCCAGACGCTGGACAGTATCGCGAAACATTACAAGTTCTCCGTGACCGTGCCCTGGAGCGAACTGCCGAAGAAAGCGCAAGATGCCGTGCTCTACGGGTCAGGCGATGACGTCATCACTTTCTCCTATGACGATGGCTTGAGGTCTTACAAAACCAAGAAACCCTTTGAGGGGGTGATCCCCAACCTCAACCGTCGCTGGCGAGAGACCGACAGCGCCTGGGCCCGCGAGGAAATCGAAAAATTTCAGGACGTCACAGACTGTGAAGCCTGCACAGGTTTTCGCCTGAAGCCGGAAGCACTCGCCGTCCGCGTCGGCGATAGTCATGTCAGTCAGGTGGCGCAACTCTCGATCAAGGAAGCAGATGTGTGGTTCGCCAGCATCGACAAAAAGCTTACGAAGAAGCAAAACGAGATTGCCGGTCGCGTCCTGAAGGAAATTCGCGAACGCCTCCACTTTCTCAACAATGTGGGCCTCGATTATCTGAGCCTGTCTAGGAATTCTGGAACCCTGTCCGGCGGCGAAAGCCAACGCATTCGGCTTGCCTCTCAGATCGGCTCAGGGCTGACTGGCGTTCTCTATGTGTTGGACGAACCGTCTATCGGGCTCCACCAGCGTGACAATGAGCGGTTGCTCGCGACCCTTCGTCGGCTACGCGATCTCGGCAATACAGTGATCGTTGTTGAGCATGACGAAGATGCAATCCGTACGGCAGACTATGTGGTTGATATCGGCCCTGGCGCTGGCATTCACGGCGGCGAAGTTGTCGCTAAAGGCACGCCTAAAGACATCATGGCGAGCCCGGACAGTCTCACAGGGAAATACCTGACAGGCCTCGAACAGATCGACATTCCCGCTGAACGCCGCCCTGTATCTGATGCCAAAAAAGTCAGCATGGTTGGGGCGACCGGCAACAACCTTAAAAATGTCACCGCGGAGATTCCGCTGGGCACGTTTACCTGCGTGACGGGCGTCTCAGGCGGCGGAAAATCCACCCTTCTCATCGAGACAATCTATAAGGCGATTGCGCGCCGTTTGAACAATACACGCACGCACCCTGCCCCTTTCGATCAGATTGAGGGTCTGGAGCATCTCGACAAGATTATCGACATCGACCAGTCACCGATTGGCCGAACCCCACGCTCTAACCCTGCAACTTACACTGGCGCCTTCACACATATTCGGGACTGGTTTGCAGGCCTGCCGGAAGCCAAGGCACGTGGATACAAGCCTGGACGCTTCTCCTTCAACGTCAAGGGCGGCCGCTGCGAGGCCTGTCAGGGGGACGGCGTCATCAAGATCGAAATGCACTTCCTGCCCGACGTCTATGTTGAATGTGATGCTTGCCACGGGGATCGTTACAACCGCGAAACCCTGGAAGTGAAATTCAAGGACAAGTCGATCGCTGACGTCCTCGACATGACCGTTGATGAGGCCCAAAGCTTCTTCAAGGCAGTACCCTCCGTGCGTGAAAAGATGGACGTGCTGCAACGTGTCGGTCTTGGCTACATCAAGGTCGGTCAGCAGGCGACGACACTGTCCGGCGGTGAAGCCCAGCGGGTAAAGCTCGCCAAGGAACTGTCCAAACGCGCCACCGGCCGAACCATCTATATTCTGGATGAGCCGACAACTGGCCTGCATTTCCACGATGTGAAGAAGCTGCTGGACGTGCTCCATGAACTCGTCGACACAGGCAACACGGTTGTGGTGATTGAACATAATCTGGAGGTGATCAAGACGGCTGACTGGATCATCGACCTCGGCCCTGAAGGGGGCGACGGCGGCGGTGAAGTCGTTGCCGAAGGTCGACCCGAGGAAGTCGCCAACGAGCCCCGTTCTTATACAGGGCAATATCTACGCTCGCTTCTGAAGCGGTCTGGACGCGCACCGGCGAAGAAGAAACCTACAACAAAGAAAGTCGCTGCACCCAAATCCAAGACAAAGCCCAAGGCGCCAGCGAAAAAAAGCGTCGCGAAGAAAGCTGCTCCAAAGAAGACAGGCAAGAAGAAAACCGCTCCCAAACGCAAAACAACAAGGCGCTCTCCCCGTCAGGCCGCGGAATAGAGGCTGACTAACCGCAAGGAACACTCACCCTCAACCAAGAGTGCTCTGTTAGGAGCCGAACCTCTTTAGTGTGAAGCAGGCCAGCCGGAGAGCGCCGCGCCTGTCAATGGCCAGCGGGGGGCATCTGGCCCAGCCATGCTCACCCCACCTTTTCACAAAAGAGCTATGTGCTCGGCTGCTTGCAATTGCATAGACTAATACGAGATCATCAAATTGGAACCGGTATTTCATAAAGCCGGGATATATCGGGGGACATCATGGACAATCTCATTCGTCGCGACTTCCTAAAGGGCTTCGCGGGCCTGGCGGGATGCTTTGTGGCATCCGCAAGTTTCGTAGTGACTCCGGCGTTTGCTGATGAAACCCGCATAAATACAAATCGGTTCCCACAGGGGCTGGCGTCCGGCGACCCCCAACCTGACGCTGTATTGCTCTGGACACGGGCGGTCCCAGATATACTGGCTGGGACTGTTGATCTGATTTGTCAGATGTCGACAGACGAGGCTTTTTCCGCCGTTGTCGTGGAAACGCCCGTCTCCGTTACCGCTGAGAGCGACTTCACCGCGCGGGTATTCATCGAGGGCCTCACTCCCGATACAAGATATTTCTACCGTTTCATCGCCGATGGTGAAGTTGGTGCTCATACCGGACGGACGCGGACGGCACCAGCAGCTAACGCGGAACGCCCTGTTCGCTTCGCTTTTGCCTCCTGCCAAAAATATGAGTCTGGCTTCTATGGCGCCTGGGCAAGACTTGTCGCTGATGATGAAGCGGCTCCTGCAGAGGAACAATTGGACTTCGTCCTGCACCTCGGTGACTTCATTTATGAGGTCATCGGCGACGTGCCGGAGGGGGTCGACGCATCACGAAAAATCCCGCCTTTCCCGGATGGCTCAACGCCCTGGGTCCCGGATGGGTCGAAACCCTATTGGACCGAGGGGGCCACATGGGCGGTGACAGTCGATGACTACCGTCACCTCTACAAAACCTATTTGAAGGACCCTCACCTGCAGGCGGCACGAGCGCGCTTTCCATTCGTCTGCACCTGGGATGACCACGAGTTCACCAATGACAGCTGGCAAAGCCATGACACCTATTTCCGTCCTGGCATCCCCGCACAAAAACGAAAGGTCGCGGCGAACCAGGCCTGGTTCGAATTTGTCCCGGCGCTGCTGACGAACTCGGCCTCGATAGCAGACGTTGCAAATGAAGCGAGCGATTTTGCCCGCACGCAAGTGCAGGACGCAGCCTATGAGGATTATGACGCAGCATTCCTGAATACCAATGAGGACAATCGCCGCGCGCTAGACTCCATGACCATCTATCGCTCCCTGTCCTGGGGCAAGATGTTGGACCTTGTCGTCACAGACTTGCGGTCTTACCGCAGCCCGCCAGTCCTGACGGAAGACGTGCGGGAGCTCTTGAGCGGCAGCGCTCGTCTCGCTCCGGTCCGTTTGATCAAGGAATTGGATGCGGGCAAAACCGCTAATGATGGACAACCTCCAGAGAAGCTGACTTACGAAGACAAGGAGATCGACAACCCGAGAAGAAACAGCCCCGCTGGGACCTGCATGGGTGCGAAACAAAAAGCTTGGTTCAAAGCCGTGATGCAAAACTCAACTGCCACCTGGCGAATCTGGGCGAACTCTATCCCGGCTGTGTCGCTCCGCTTGGATTTGAACAATGTGCCTGCTGCCGATCTGGAGGACAGCTATCTGGGCGTCGATGCCTGGCAGGGCTTTCCGGGAGAGCTGAGCGAACTGATGGCGTTTCTCCGCGACAACCAGATTGCCAACACCATCTCCTGCTCCGGTGACTATCACACCCATGCAGCCGGTCGGCTTGCGCCCAATCTGGACGAAGACAACCCCGACTTCGTCGCGGTCGACTTCGCAACCACCAGTATTAGCTCCGGTAACCTTTTCAATGGCGCAGAGCGTGGCACACCTGAGGGTGATCCATTCCGCCAATTTGTCGCGTATGAGAGCGGAGGACAGCTCGTCGAGAATTTCAATAACACCGTGGTCAACGGCATGTTGAGCGGCCTGACGGCTGCCTACTCCGGCAGCGCCTTTTTGGCCGGACTAATCGCTTCCGATAAGGCGAGCCCCGGATTGGACTATCTGGATGGCAATGCGCATGGCTTCGGTCTTGCCATGATCGCGGAGGACGGCGCGACCATATCCCTCGTCAATGTAGGGTCGGTTCTGGAAGAGCCGAGGCCTGAGGGGCAGCCTGTTTTGCGGCGGGCGACTTTTCATGTACCCAAATGGACCGCAGACAGCCAGCCAAGCCTTGAGAACCGCACATTTGAAGGAACACCGCCTTTTCCCTTTTCGTGACAGGTCCGTCATTTCCTGCCTATCATGATTGCAATAAGAATTGAGAGGAAGGGAGAGACGGAATGTCAGTGAAAGAGTATGCGGAGCTTGACGGATTGGCACTCGGCGAAATGGTCAAAACGGGCGACGTGAGTGCTGCTGAACTCGCCGAAGAGGCCATCAGCCGGATCGAGAAACATAATCCAACCCTCAACGCCGTCGTGACCAAACTCTACGATGTTGGACGAAAAGCTGCCGAAAACCCGGTGGACGGTCCGTTCAAAGGCGTCCCCTTCCTTCTTAAAGACATCATGGGAGATCTGGCGGGCGTTGAAACACGTTCAGGATCGCGCTTTATGTCTGGTGTTCCGGCTGCCCAGGATTCCACCCTGACCGCACGCTTTAAAGCTGCAGGCGTTTCCATTCTCGGGAAAACAAATGTGCCCGAGTTCGGCCTGCTGCCAACAACTGAGTCTGCGCTCTATGGAGCTGCGCGGAATCCCTGGAACATCGAGCATTCCACCGGCGGATCCTCTGGCGGGTCTGGCGCAGCTGTTGCGGCAGGCATTGTTCCCCTGGCGCATGCAAATGATGGCGGCGGCTCCATCCGCATCCCAGCTGCTTGCTGTGGACTTGTTGGCCTTAAACCAACCCGTGCGCGCAACCCGCTCGGTCCCGTTCTTGGAGACGTGATGGGCGGTCTCATCAGCGAACATGTGGTGAGCCGATCCGTGCGTGACAGTGCGGCAATGCTCGATTGCACAGAGGGACCGGAACCGGGTGATCCCTACTTTGCGCCTCCCAAAGAGCGTCCCTATTTGGAGGAAGTCAGCCGTGACCCTGGCAAGTTACGCATTGCCTTCAGCACAAAAGACCTTGAAGGCAAGAGCCTCGATCCGGAGTGCGTCAGGGCGATTGAAAACACAGGGAAACTTCTGAGTGACCTCGGGCACACTGTGGAAGAAGCAACGCCTGCAATCCCCATGGAAATGCTTTCAGAAGCGTTCATGGCGGTTTGGGCCGCGGGCCTCGCAGCGGGAATTGACGCGTTCGCCGGCGCAACCGGGCAGACACCGGGAGACAATGAGCTCGAAGGACTCACCTGGGGGCTCTATCAGGCAGGCAAGGAAGTTACGGCCTCCCAATATCAACATGCTTTGGCGGGTTTTCAGATGTTGGGCCGGGAAATGGCCCGCTTCCATTCCACTTATGATCTCTGGATGACGACAACCCTGGGCGCGCCGCCGATTGAGCTTGGGCGGATCGACACTGGGAACCGGAATGCTGCAGAAGCTTTTGCACCGGTTATCGACTATGTGCCTTTCACGGCCATTGAAAACGCGACAGGTCAACCGGCTATTTCTCTGCCACTGCACTGGAGCGACACAGGCCTGCCCGTCGGCGTCATGTTTGCGGCGGCCTTCGGCGAAGAAGGCCTGCTCTACCGTCTTGCGGGTCAGCTTGAACAGGCAAAACCATGGGCCGGTAAGCACCCGACCATTTGGAACTAACGAATTTCGAAAACGGACCATCCTGGGGAGGATCACATGAGCTTTAAGGAATATGCGGACTATGACGGTCTCGGCCTGGCAGAATTGGTTTCCAAGGGCGATGTGACACCGTCTGAACTGACGGAAGCCGCCATTGAGCGCATTGAAGAGCACAATGACACACTAAATGCCGTCGTCCACAAAGGCTACGAAGACGCACGAGAAACCGCGAAGAGCGACCTGCCGAGCGGCCCGTTTAAGGGCGTTCCTTTTCTCATCAAGGATCTGGGGCTCAAGGTCACCGGCTGGCCACGCACGAATGGCAGTGCTTTTACCAAAGATACGGTCGACACCATGGACAGCGAGCTGACCAAACGGTTCCGCGCATCAGGCGTTGTCTTTGTCGGGAAAACCAACACGCCGGAATATGGCATCACAGGAACAACGGAGTCCGGTCTGCTCGGGCCGTGCCGGAACCCTTGGAATCTGGATCATATTTCTGGTGGCTCGTCTGGTGGCGCGGCCGCAGCCGTTGGGGCTGGGATCGTCCCTCTGGCACATGCGAGTGATGGCCTCGGTTCCATTCGGATTCCCGCTGCCTGCTGCGGCCTTGTCGGAATGAAGGTCACACGGGACCGAAACCCAAACGGCCCAGACGATTTTGATCGGGCAATCGGTTTCAGTGTCGACCATGTGGTCTCGAGAACCGTGCGGGACAGTGCCGCCATGCTTGATGCGACCGGATATCCTGAGCCTGCTTCTCCCTATGCGCCGCCACCCAAAGAACGCCCTTACATGGAGGAAATTCAGCAGAGCCCCGGGAAACTCAAGATCGCCTATTCCAGCGAGACACCCAGCAAAAAGCCGATTGATCCGGAAGTTCAGAAGGGTTTTGAAGACACCGTAGACATGCTGAAAAGCCTCGGCCACGAGATGATTGATCGCAGTCTGGATGTGGACTTTAAGGCCTACTACCGCGCGCAAGGTGCCGTGAGCGCAGGGAACTTTGCTGCAGGTATGCGTCGACGCATTGAACAGATCGGACGCGAACCGCGCGAAGACGAACTGGAACCTCTCACCTGGGCGGCCTTCAAAGGCGGATCTAAAGTAACCGCGGAACAGGCTATGCATGGTTGGCAGACACTTCGGCTGCTCAATCGGCAGGTGTTGGAGCATTTTGAGGAGTTTGATGTCTTTCTCCAACCCGTGCTGGGCACGCCACCGCCAGAAATTGGCGTCATTGACCCGGTGCGCCTGGAGCCCCGGGAAGTGAACAAACGACAGGGAAAAGCATTCCCTTACACCCCACCCTTCAATTTTACGGGCCAGCCGTCTCTTTCTCTCCCGCTCTGTTGGAGTAAAAAGGGACTGCCGTTCGGCATGATGTTCACCGGGCGTTATGGCGACGAAGCCACCCTTTTCCGCCTTGCAGCGCAGCTGGAGACGGAGAAACCCTGGATTCAGAAACGCCCGCCCGTTTGGTCATAAATCTGAGAGTTGCCGCAGGAGGCGAAGCCTGATACCTCACCTCTCATGACAAAACCCATACATATCATTGGTGGCGGCATGGCTGGGTCGGAGGCTGCCTGGCAGGTGACCCGCACGGGAACGCCGGTAATCCTGCATGAAATGCGCCCGGACCGTGGCACAGATGCCCATCAGACAGATGGTCTGGCAGAACTCGTCTGCTCCAATTCCTTTCGCTCAGATGATTGGGAAAACAATGCCGTCGGGCTGCTGCACGAGGAAATGCGCCGGTGTGGATCCCTCATCATGTCCGCCGCAGCTGAGGCAAAGGTTCCCGCAGGCAGCGCTCTCGCCGTCGATCGTGAGCATTTTTCCGGGGTGGTCACAAAGACGCTGGAAGCTGAGCCGCTGATCACCATTGAGCGCGGCGAAGTCGTCGGCCTGCCACCCGAAGACTGGGGACCGACCATCATTGCGACAGGGCCGCTCACCTCAGAAGCACTGAGCAGCGCCATCGGTGAGGCGACAGGCAAGGATGAACTCGCCTTCTTCGATGCGATCGCGCCTATCATCTACACAGATACAATAGATTTTGACGTGTGCTGGTATCAGTCCAGATATGACAAGGTTGGTCCGGATGGCGACGGCAAGGATTACATCAACTGTCCCATGAATGAGGAACAGTATAACAGCTTCATCACCGCCCTTCTGAAAGGTGATAAAACCGACTTCAAAGAATGGGAAGAAAACACCCCCTACTTCGAAGGTTGTCTTCCCATTGAGGTAATGTCCGAGCGCGGCCGGGAAACCTTGCGCCACGGGCCGATGAAACCGGTTGGGCTGACAAACCCACACAATCCAGACGTTAAGGCCTACGCGGTTGTGCAGCTGCGTCAGGACAATAAGCTGGCCACGCTCTACAATATGGTGGGATTCCAAACGAAGCTCCGCCATGGCGAACAGAAACGCATTTTCCGAATGATCCCAGGGTTGGAGAGAGCGGAATTCGCCAGGCTCGGCGGCCTTCACCGAAACACATTCCTCAACTCGCCGCGCCTGCTGGATGACACCATGCGTCTGAAGTCACATCCGCATGTTCGCTTTGCAGGCCAAATCACCGGGGTTGAAGGATATGTTGAGAGCGCTGCCATGGGGCTGATGGCGGGGCGTTTCGCTGCCTTGGAAGCAGTCGGGCTAATTCCGACGCCGCCACCCGCGACCACTGCTTTTGGAGCCCTCATCAGTCACATCACCGGTGGTGCGGATGCAAAAACCTTCCAGCCGATGAATGTGAACTACGGGCTGTTGCCGCCAATGGAAGTGCCCAAACCTGCAGACGGCAAGCGCCTTCGCGGCAAAGAAAAAGGCAGAGCACGGAAAACAGCTATGAGCCATCGGGCTTTGCAGGATCTTGAGGCCTGGCTAAATCCAGCTTCCGTTGCCGCAGACTAGGCCTGGAATTGTTTCGACCAGCGAACGCGCAAATACCTCATTTGTCGTCGAAAAGCGGGAATGTCGCTGGAGTGATGGAATAGATCGAACCCAGGTGATCTGAATTTCCCAATATAGAGCGAACGTAAGACTGTCGGTAGCAAGGCCGACACCAGATTTGCATTGGACCGCAAATCAAGGTCTCCCGCATTCACCATTAGGTCTTCCGCGTATATCAGGATTTCCTCGATAGCACGTTTAATGCCCAGAGAAGATGCCCCTTGAAAAACTGCATGAGGATCAATGTCATGCTGCCTCATAAGATCCAGCGGCAGGGACAGCTGAGAGGACGCCGCATCATGCGGTATGCGCCGCAGCTGATTGATCAAGCCGAACACCATCAAATGGGTTGTAGCGATTGTTGAAGTTTCTTCATTCAGGATTTCACCGGTGATGCGGCTGGTACATTCCAAATGTCGCACCGCGACTTGACGCTGAAATTCGATGAGTTCCTCCAGTGTAGCGAAGGGTTGCTCGGCAAGGTCGCGCGCTCGAAGGTCAACGAATGAAACCAGATCTGCTGGCGCTATTCCGTGATCGAAGATCGTCTCTGCGAGCGCCGCCGCAATCTCATGCCCCGGATTGCTCAGCGGTGTCATGGTTTCAAGCGTTTCGCGCCACCATTGAAAACGGATGTCGGCGAGCATCGGTTCGCTAACAGTCGTGGGGATGCGCATCATTTCCGCGTCGAAGGAAAAATATGCCGCCAAGGGTCCACGGATCGGCTCTGGCGAGAGCAGAACCGCCAGATAGCGATCATGGTCAAACCGCTTCAGCTGATCAAGACAATAGTGGAAACGATCCTGCTTCATGGGTCCTGCGTCAAAAAAGAACGGGACTGCTCCCAAATGAAAGCAGCCCCGCAAATCTAGTAAGCTCCGGGGTGACCCCCGACGCGTCTTAATAAATGTTTTGCGCTGAAACCATTGCAAACAGCATTGGGATCGAGAGCAAAGTATTGGTTCGCGAGAAAGCTTTAGCGGTTCCGGCTGCTTTTGCTTTCGCATCTGCCTCAGCGTCAACCATGCCAAGAGCGATCTTCTGGTTCGGCCAGATGACGAACCAGACGTTGAACCACATAATTGTGCCAAGCCACATGCCGATACCAATGGCGATGTTTTTCTCCACGGCAAATCCGTTCATTGCGCCCAGGGTGAAGGCATCAAGGAGATAGCCGTTCATAGACGCGAGCAGAATGCCGGTCACGATGGTCGCCATGGCACCCCAGCGGAACCACCAGAGAGCTTCCGGTGCAATCACTTTGGAGATTGCAGGTTTCTGTTCGTCAGGAATATTTCCCATGTTCGGGATCTGCACGAAGTTGAAATACCACAAGAGACCGATCCACATGACACCGCTCAGGACATGCAGCCAGCGCATAATGAAGGTACCAAAGGCGTGGTCAAAAGTACCACCCCAATTGAGATACATAAGAAGTAGAACGGCTGCGACGACAAAACCGGCAATAACGGTATTTCGCAGCGAATCTAGAATTGCAGACATGGGTTGCTGTCCCCCTATTTTGCGTGTGCGTCAGATGGTCAACGCACAAGCCACCTTCTCGCCCCACTAGACTGGCAACCGGGTAAAACCGGCCAAAACCAAAAACGACTCACCGGGCGAGCCAAAGAATTTGTCTGGTGAGATTAGGAGCTTCGGTCAGAAAAGCCAAGCAATCCCAGCGAAGAAAAGTAAAGAAAATTCTTTATTCAATGGCAATAAGCGCCGCAGCGACACGCCGTTGTTCGCCAAGTAGCACATTATATGTGCGGCAGGCCGCGCCAGTGTCCATAACCTCAAAATGCAAAGGGATGTTTGTGAGATGGTCCCTCACCTCCCTAGAAGGAAATCGAAGCGACACGCCTGTTCCGATCAGGAGAAGATCGTAGCTTTCAATCGCCGCCGCAATCTCATCAAAATGATTGGGTGCCACCTCATCAATTGTCCTCGCACCCCAGGGAAACATGCCGGCGTCCGGTAGCAAATACATTGAGCCCTCGACACGTTTCTTATCGATACGAAAGCCCATATCACCGTAGGCGTCGATGGGTGGCTGACGGCCAAAATCCGTGTTGGAGAGTTCCATCCGCCTACACGGATGGTGTGGAACTTGGCGCTGCGACGCTCCAGTCACGTTTCACACCAAGGATCATAAGCAGCGGTGCTGCGATGAAAATCGATGAATAGGTGCCGATAAAGACACCCCACATCATCGCAAACGTAAATCCGCGAATAACTTCTCCACCAAAGATATAGAGCGCTAAGAGGGCGAGCAGCGTGGTAATGGAGGTCATTGCGGTGCGTGAAAGTGTTTCGTTGATAGAGCGGTCAAGCAGTTCGTCCAGGTTGAGCTTCTTATACTTCCGTAGGTTCTCCCGCACCCGGTCATAAACCACCACGGTGTCATTCATTGAATAGCCAACAATCGTCAAGATTGCCGCGATGATCGACAGATTGAACTCCAGCTGGAAGATCGAAAATATCCCGATGGTCAGCAGCACGTCATGCAGCAGCGCGAGGACGGCACCAACAGAGAATTGCCACTCAAAGCGGAACCAGATGTAAACGAGCATAAGGATCACGGCAATCACCACAGCCAGTGTGCCGGCCTCAATCAGTTCAGAACTTACTTTTGGACCAACGACTTCTACACGCCGATATTCGACACCTTCACCAAGTTCAGCTCGAATGAGTTCAACGACGCTTTGGTCACTCCCCTCTGTTTCGGCCTGTTGTTCCACACGAATGAGAACATCATTTGGGGCGCCAAATTCCTGAACCTGAACATCGCCCAGATTGAGCAAAGACAATCGGTTTCTGAGATCGCCAATATCCGCTGGGCCCTCTGTCCCTATTTCGATCATGGTGCCGCCTCGGAAATCGATCCCGAAGTTCAGGCCATTTGTGAAAAACAACCCCATGGATGCCAGGACCATCAGAGCAGACACGGCATATGCGATGTAGCGCAAACCAATAAATTTAAAGGCAGTGTTCGCAGGAACGAGCTTGAGTCTAAACATGGGCAGCGCTCCTAAAGGATCAACTCTTTGGGCCGCCGAGCGCGGAACCAAAGAGCCACCATCAGTCGAGTAACGACGAAGGCGGTGAAAACAGATGTGATAATCCCGACACCCAGTGTCACGGAGAAACCACGGACGGGTCCTGATCCAAGCTGGAACAGAATTGCCGCTGCTATGAAGGTTGTGATGTTTGCATCAAGGATGGTTGTCAGCGCCTTGTCATAGCCAATTTGGATGGCATTGATCGGCGTTTTCCCATTCCTGATTTCTTCTCGAATGCGTTCGAAAATCAGCACATTGGCGTCAACCGCCATCCCGATGGTCAGAACGATGCCCGCGATACCAGGCAACGTAAGGGTGGCACCAAGAATGGAGAGTGTCGCGGCGATCAGGAACACATTGACGATCAGCGCCACGTTGGCAAACACGCCAAACAAGCCGTAGGAAAGCGCGATATAGATGATAACGGCTGCAAAGCCGATGATGGCCGCAATACGTCCGGCTTCCACGCTATCTGCGCCAAGGCCTGGACCAACCGTTCGCTCTTCCAGAATGTTCAACGGCGCAGGTAAAGCACCCGCCCGCAGCAGGACAGCCAGATCGTTGGCTGTCTGAACAGTATAGCCGCCTGAAATCTGCCCGCGTCCACCCAGAATGGGTTCGCGGATATTCGGCGCGCTTATCACTTCATTGTCCAGCACGATGGCGAACGGGCGGCCAACATTTGCTGCCGTAACTTCGCCAAACTTACGCGCGCCTGACGTATCGAATTGGAAAGTAATGATGGGCTCATTGGTCTGCTGATCAAACCCCGGCTGCGCGTCTGTCAGGCTCTCACCGCTCACCATCACTCGCTTGCGCACAAGTATCGGCTGAGGCGGCTCAAACTCTGTCATATAGAGAATTTCGGCCCCCTGGGGAACACGCGTCGCAAGCGCTTGTTGTGCGGTCATCGTCTGGTCGACCAGTCGGAAGGAAAGTTTCGCCGTTTTGCCGAGCAGAGCTTTTAAGCGTTCAGGATCATCAAGACCTGGCACTTCCACCACAATACGCTTGTCGCCCTGCCGCTGAATGCTGGGTTCGGTCGTTCCAAGTTCATCAATCCTGCGGCGAACAATCTCAATGGACTGGGACACGGCTGAACGCGCTCTGGTGGTGCGTGATGCTTCTGTCGGCGCAAGTGTGATCTTGCCGCCTTCCCCAAGCGTGACGTCCAGGTCCTGTTCAGCGCCACCCCCAAATAGATTTGTGCTGATCTGTGTTGAGAGACCGCGTAGTGCTTCGAGACCGCGCGTTTCATCTTCTGGCTTGCGGATGCGTACCACAACTTCGCCCTGAGAGATGCCAAGGCCTGTATAGCCAATAGGTCCACCTTCAAGGTCGCGGTTCCGAAGAGTCGCGCGAACATCGGCGCGCAGGTTTTCGAGCCGTTCTGTTTGAACAGCGTTCGTATCGACTTCCAGCAGCAGATAGGAACCACCCTGAAGATCAAGACCAAGAACAATCTGGCGCTGTGGCACCCAGTCCGGCAGATCAGTCAGTTGTTCTTCAGAGAAGAAGTTCGGGATCGTGTAAATGAGGCCAGCAAGGCTCAGCAGAACGATCAGCGTGATTTTCCAGGGTTCGAAACGAAGCATGAGAACGCCTTTAAGTGAAGCGAAACGGAGCGACCGTCAGGCGTCTTTGTTTGTGTTTGCCGCGTCAGGGGCCGGCTGAGATTTTGAACGCACGTTCGAGAGCGTGCTCTTTATGACTTTAATCCGAACGCCATCGGCAATTTCCACCTGAACGTCATCGCCGTCGCTCACTTTGGTGACTTTGCCCATGATCCCGCCCGCGGTAATCACTTCGTCACCGCGCCGCACCGCATTCACCATTTCAGCATGATCTTTGGCCCGTTTCTGCTGAGGCCGAATGACCAGGAAATACATGATCGCGAAGATCGCAACCAACGGAAAGACGAACGATAGAAGCTCTCCCCCACCCCCGGCGGCGGTTTCAGCATAGGCGGGCGTAATAAACATTCGATGGCTCTCCGTGGCGGCCAGAAAACAGAATCCGGCATTAGGTCAAGTTTGGCGCGGACTATACCGGCACGGGGACACTTTGCAAAGCCAGTATCCCTTTGTAAACCGGGACTTAGAGGCTTTTTTGCCGATATGGGATGGCCCTTGGATAACCCCTAGGACAACATTGACGAAGAAGGCTCAAATGATACGGTCCCGCCTCATGACTGAGATGAAATCAACACCTGACCATGCCCTGTTGGAGCGCATCGCGATAGCGCTAGAGCGCCTTACGCCGACACCACAAATTCCTGCTGATTTGAGCACCGCTGACGCTTATCTTTGGCAGTCCGACAACGCAACTTTGAGCCCAGTCCAATCCGTCGCGCGCGTTGATATCGGTCTCCTCAAGGGAGTGGATCGCCAGAGAGACCAGCTCCTGGAAAACACAGAGCGGTTTGCCAAGGGCCTTCCAGCCAACAATGCGCTTCTTTGGGGTGCCAGAGGCATGGGAAAGAGCTCGTTGGTCAAGGCGGTGCACGGCACCATCAATCATCAAAACCCGGGCGCGCTCGTGCTCGTCGAAATCCACAGGGAAGATGTGGAAAGCCTGCCCGCCCTCATGACGCTTCTGAAGAGCGCAGGCCGCCAGACGGTTGTGTTCTGTGATGACCTGTCCTTTGACAAGGACGAGACAAGCTACAAATCCCTCAAAGCAGTGCTGGAAGGCGGGATTGAGGGTCGTCCAGACAATGTGATCTTCTATGCAACGTCCAACCGGCGCCATCTGATGCCCCGCGACATGATGGAGAATGAGCGTTCAACGGCGATCAATCCTTCAGAGGCCGTCGAAGAACGAGTTTCTCTGTCTGACCGATTTGGCCTCTGGCTGGGCTTTCACAAATGCAGCCAGGATGAATACCTGTCTATGGTGCAAGCTTACGCAACGCGCCATCACCTCAAAATCTCGGAAGAAGATCTCCGTACCGGGGCCATCGAATGGACGGCCACCCGCGGCAGCAGATCAGGCCGTGTCGCCTGGCAATACATCCAGGATGTGGCTGGTCGCTTGGGACAGAAACTCTGAAGCGTTTCCAGGAAAAGTGTTAGCGGTTTTCCGTCCGGAAATGCAACACAAGAAGCGCTAACCGCTCATCGCCTTGATGGGGTCAAGAGCTTGGGAGCCGCGCCGGATTTCAAAGTGAACTTGAGCGGTTTGCACACTGCCGGTGCGTCCAGCGAGCGCGATCGTCTGGCCTTTGGTGACGGTGGCTCCACGTTGAACCAGTAGCTCGCCATTATGGGCATAGGCAGTCATCCACCCATTCGAATGTCTGACAAGCAAGAGGTTCCCATAGCCTCGAAGCTCGTTGCCCGCATAGGCAACCACGCCGGTTTGCGCGGCGCGCACGGGGGTGCCTTCCGGCACAGCAATGTTGATGCCGTCATTGTGGAGGCCGTCAGCCTTGGGCCCAAAGCGGGAAATGATCCGCCCCTCTGCAGGCCAGATGAAATCGCCTGTCGCAGGAGGTGGTGTTGCCAAAGGAGGTTTGCTGCGTGGTGTCGGTGCACCAGAAGAAGGCCGCGCAGGTGCCGCTGCAACCTGCGTGTTCCGAGGCTGATCGCCTGGGATGGCGAGCCGTTGGCCAACGCGCAGACTGTTGTCCGGGCCGATGCCATTGGCGGATTTCAGATCGCCCTGCTCAACTTTGTACATGGACGAGATGCGATAGACCGTCTCACCCGGTTTCACCACATGGGTGCGCGCGGTGATTCGGTCTCTTGAGCGCGGCCCCGAGGTAGATGCTGGGCGCGCGGCCGGTCTCGCACGATTACGAACAGACGCGGTCGTGGTCTGAGGCCGCGGACGTGGTCGTGCCGCAGGCCCTGATGAATTGTTGGATGAAGACGCACTTGGATAGCTGCGATAGTCATATTGACTGTCCCACCAAGGGTCCGAGGACCCGGCGCAAGAGGCCAGGGTCAACGCAAGAAGAACAAGTCCCGCCCGGCTTGCTTGCCGACCAAGTTTTTTTCCAATATTTTCCGCATCTAGGGACATTTTTCCCCCTCAGCTTTCGCGTGCGACCCCCTCAACAAGCGGAACGAATCGCACGGGAAGAAGTTCTTCCACGTTTGCACCGTCTTCATGACGCGTCAGTCGGACAAGCTTTTGGCCTCCCATCTGGCCACCTTGTTCACCGTCCACGTCTACCGGCACCACCATAATACCCCCTACTTTCAATTGGTTAGCCAATTCCAGCGGTATTTCAGGCGCCGCCGCAGTGACGATAATCCGGTCAAAAGGAGCCTGCTCGGGCCACCCTTTGCCGCCATCACCAACCTGCGCGGTAATATTGTGGAAACCAAGAATTTCGAAACGCTTAACAGCGTCGTTTAAAAGCGTCCGATATCGCTCAATTGTGTAAACGCGGCGACACAATTGGGCCAAAACAGCCGCCTGATAGCCCGATCCCGTGCCCACTTCGAGCACTTTCATGCGCTCGCCGACCTCCAGCTTCTCCGTCATATAGGCCACGACGTAGGGCTGCGATATGGTTTGGCCACATTCGATGGGCAAAGCATGGTCATCATAGGCCTGTTCAACGAAGGAGCCGGTGACAAAAGCCTCTCTGGGAACCCGCTCAATCGCGGATAAAACCCGTCCATCCCGAATTCCCTGACGTCGAAGCGCCATAACCAGCCTTATTTTGTCGGCCTCCAGCTCTTCTGCAGCTTCCGATCCCTCTGATTTTCCCCCAGCCGTCATGCGAGTCACGGGTCCGAAAAGGCCTGAACGAGCTTCTTCTGAGCTGATCCGTGGCTGAGGTTTAAATGCAGGGGCGTAATCGAAATGCGACCGTCATAGATGGAGCGCAAATCTGTGCCTATTGGCGGGTTAGACGGAATGCGCTGAAAGCCTGTCCAATAATAGGGTTTTCCCATCCCGTCGATCCGCTCTTCGATCTTTACGAGCGATTGGTCTCTCTTCCCCTGACGGGTGATATCGATTCCGCCCACATTGTCGGCGGGTACATCAGGGAAGTTCACATTCATCAAGACGTCATCCTGCCAACCAACCGAGACCAATTCCTCAATAATGCCAGGGCCATGAGTTTCCGCCGTCGCCCAATGCAGGTTCTGCGTTCCATCAAAACCAAAGGCTTGGCTGAGCGCGATTGAAGGAACACCAAGAACGGTGCCTTCCATAGCCGCCGCGATCGTGCCGGAATAGGTGACATCATCGGCGACATTCTGTCCCCGGTTCACGCCTGACAAGACAAGCGTCGGCGGATTGTCTATCAAGACATGTCGAATGGCCATCAGCACGCAATCGGTCGGCGTGCCTTCTACCGCAAATTTGCGCGGTGAGATTTTGCGAAGCCGAAGAGGCTGCGAAAGCGTAAGCGAATGAGAGGCCCCACTCTGCTCACTCTCAGGCGCAACAATCCAGATGTCAGAGGACAATTGTTTCGCGATCTTCTCCAGAACTTTCAGGCCCGGTGCATGAATGCCATCATCATTGGTTAGAAGAATACGCGTGCCGTCTAACGGCAACTTCTTCTTCGCTCGAATTCGTTTAGCCATCTGCTGTAATGACCTCGAGCCCGCCGAGGTAGGGTTGCAGCACATCTGGAACCGCAACGCTCCCATCTGCTTGTTGGTAATTCTCGAGAATAGCAACCATGGTGCGTCCGACCGCGAGACCCGACCCATTCAACGTATGAACGAATTTTGTGCCCTTCTCGTCGTCAGGCCGATAGCGCGCATTCATCCGTCGCGCCTGAAAATCACCACAGACCGAACAGCTGGAAATTTCTCGATAGGTGTTTTGACCTGGGAGCCAAACTTCAATGTCGTATGTCCGCCGCGCGCCAAATCCCATATCGCCTGTCGATAGAGTCATCGTCCGGAACGGCAGGTCGAGGCGTTTCAGAACGTCTTCTGCACAAGACAACATGCGCTCATGCTCGTCTGCAGACTGGTCCGGCGTTGTGATACTCACCAGTTCCACTTTTGAGAATTGGTGCTGCCGGATCATGCCTCGTGTGTCCCGACCCGCAGACCCTGCCTCTGAACGGAAACACGCCGTATAGGCAGTCAACCGAAGCGGTAGCTCTTCCTCAGACAAGATGCTTTCACGGACCGTATTGGTAAGCGGCACCTCAGCCGTTGGGATAAGCCAGAACCCATCGTCTGTATGGAAGGCTTCCTGGGCAAATTTCGGAAGCTGGTTCGTGCCAAACATAGCATCGTCCTTGACGAGCAAAGGCGGCGAGATTTCCTGATACCCAAATTCTGTCGTGTGCAGGTCGAGCATGAAATTGCCGATGGCCCGCTCCAGACGCGCAAGGTTTTTACGCAGGATAACGAACCGGGAGCCAGACAGCTTTGCAGCTGTTTCGAAGTCCATGAGGCCCAGAGCCTCTCCAATGTCGAAATGCTCTCTAGGTTCGAAATTAAACTGTCGAGGTTCACCAATTTTATGGCGTTCCACATTGGCTTCTTCATCTGCGCCCAGCGGTACATCTTCATG
>NZQM01000083.1 GCA_002695905.1 Parvibaculum sp. | reverse complement strand
TTGACCACCCCACTGCGAGGCCCCAAGACCATCGCCAAACGTATCGTTCAGCTTGAACTCTATGGCACTGCCTACCGCTATGCAAGTATTGAACACGAGTGGTATGCCGACTATCTGATCTGACACCTCACCTACTGATACATCAATAA
This sequence comes from Parvibaculum sp., assembly GCA_002695905.1. Classification (GTDB taxonomy): domain Bacteria; phylum Pseudomonadota; class Alphaproteobacteria; order Parvibaculales; family Parvibaculaceae; genus Mf105b01. The sequence goes on along the minus strand of NZQM01000083.1, from coordinate 8,428 downwards.
TACTTTCCGCAACGTCTTGATTCTCAAGCGAGAAGCTGGTTTCAGACGGGTAGTTGTCAAGGACAAGTGTTACAGAAATCTCTGTATCTCCCTCCTCACAATCAACCCCTCCGTTTGTGGAACACGATCCGTCATCGAAATTGGCCCAAGGGTTCCAGTTACTGGCATTAGGATTGACACACCCAGGAACAGCTCCACAAGGCAGGCAGCTCTCCCAGCAGAAAGGCGGTAGGGACAAAGGTCCATCTACCACAAGATTTCTGTTTACATATCCAAACTCATCAAACAAAAAACAAGGAGACTCAGAAACGCCCACTGGCAATTCCTGAACCTCCCATTCGTCTGCAGAGAACTTCCATAGGTAGCTGCCCTGCTGTATGGAAGCGGTAAGCTCCCACACCCCATCACCGTCATCATCAGTCATCTGAGAACAACTGCCGCACCATGCGTTCCATGACCCGTTTACTTCGGGGATGTCTATTTCAGAGGGATGCGGTCCATTAAGATCGAGCCTAAATGTCACATCGTACTGGCAGTTTTCTAAGTCAAAATATGCTTGAGGGTTGTAGTTGTTAGCTTCTGGGTCCGTGCAGTCAGAAAGGGGTGGAGGGCAAGGTAGTACTTCGAACGGAATGGTGATTTGAGCCTGAGCGAAGTCATACACAAATGCACCGACACCGCACGTATTCTCTATGCCAAACCACCCCTCTCCAAATTCGCAGCAGATGCCGTCGCCAAACTGATCGCTTACCACGAGGTTGTACTCCCCAACAGGAAGCACCACCAACTGTTCGTTGTATGATGCGTTGACGAATGGTCCAGCAGCAGCGTACACGCTGTCAGCCCCTACCATGTAGATCTCCCATGTGCTCTCGCCTCCATAGCCGTCAGCCTGGAACTCTACGTTCACCCATCCTGTCTGCGCTGTGGCAAATAATGGTATAAGCATCAACAACAAACCTCTCATTTCTTTGATTTCTCTATGGTTCTACCAGCAAAATATGCACCGAAGGCGGTTAACATAAGAATCTCAAGCAAAGATACGTAGGAATCCTTCACGTTAAATGGCCAGTCGTCCATACTGTCGGCTACCATAGTAAGCATAAACATGGTCATAAGGGCGATCAAAGTTACTGGTCTAATGAGTTTTGCTAGCTTTACATCACTACCCATGTCCGCCTTCCATCGGTCCGTGACATTTTCCTGAAACCTAACTTCTGCATCGATCATAGCTTTCGCCTCTGCAGGGTCAACATCAGACTCATTGTCTAATAAGTTCTTAACGATACCTAACGCACCTTTATCTGGCAGGACGTCACCCATAATCGTTAATACATTGGGTGCTTTTGACTTCAACCAAACCCCTAACTTGGTGTCTTTAATCTTCTTCTCTTCTTTCATATTCGTAGATTTCTTGCATTATTTTCATAATCTCCAGAGTGTGTGACCTGAAGGCTCCGTTTTCGTCCATTTCCTTTACGCCGCTGTACTTTTTGTTTAGGTCATTCAGCATCTCTAGCCTCCCAAGGGAGTTGGATTTTAGGTATTCTTCCGTACCAATAAGCTGTTCTGCTTCTACGTATCTCTGTTTCCCAGCCACAGCCAGAACTCGGTTAGCTTGGACTACAGACATTCTATGTGTTTGTGACATAAACTCTTCGTCGTCCAAGTAGCTGAAGTTCAGTCCTGCTTCCTCAAAGGCTTTCTTTTCCTTTTTTGTCCTAGGATATGGGGCCTTCATCTTTCTCAACTTGGCGTAGTACGGGGTTGAAACCACGTCAGCGATTTCTTGAGTGTCCTCGTAGAGACTCCATATCTCAGAAGACACAGGGTCTCCTTCGCCCTGTCTAGCTTTCATTACATCAAACAGGTAGTATCCAGAAGCGTCTGGGGCAGTTGAACCTCTTGGTGTTTGATCTATAGGCTCTCCTTTCCAGTTGACTCTTACAGGTATCCCGTCTGTATTGAATGACCTATCTCTAACCACATACTCAAAACGTTTTAGAAGCCTTTGCTCTAGCGGCAGGTTCTTGTCGATACGCATGTCAGGCATGTGCTCTCTAGCCATTTTTGAGAAGACAGACAGTTGATTTGGCATAGGTATAGACGAAAGGGCTCTGAATGTAGAATCCAACCATCTCTCTAGTTTTCTTTCAAAGTCGTCTGAGTCTCCAGAAGCGCTAAGCAACTCGGTGAAGGCGTTAACACCAGCTAGGAAGCTTTGTTCCATCATCACTGCAATAGTAGAAAGAGCACTTACTCCAAAAGCATCCCTCAGCACTGTGGTTGCGGGGCTTTCTTCATCAACATCAGACTCATTGTATGTCTGAGCCATGGCGCCTATAATGGCACCAGGGACACCTAGTTTTTGGTAACTGATAAAGTAGTCATCTGGCTGGCGTCCTGGGTCTCCACCGTCCATAAGTCTTTGCAAACCAGTGACGTTTATAGAGTTAGGAGGGAACTCCGCGTACATCAAGTTCTTCTCTTTGTCGTCCGTATAATCTACTGGTCCACTTACTAGTCCATTCTTGAGCAAACTCCCAGCGGCGAACTTAATCATTCCACCCATAGTTACTTTTGCAATGTTTTCTGCTGCGGCTCTAGTATCGTTCTTGCTTAGATCTTTGTAGATCCTAGCAACGCCTATTATAGGGGAGGTGTAAGTAAGCGTCTCAACAACAATGTTTACTGGGGTTCTTATGTAAGGTATCTGGCTTCTAACCACAACACTACCAAGGGTGTTTTCGAGAAGTCCAATAAGATTTTCAGCCGCCCTTGAAGCTGCTGTATCCTCTTGGAAAGTCAACTTTCTTCCTTCACGCTCTGCTGCTTCTCTGTCTTGGGTAGGGGGGTACTTGATGTATTTTCTAAGCTCCTCTCCTTCCAATCCCTTCTCTAAACCTTTATTGTATAGCTCTATACCCTCAACCATTCTCCTGAAAGGTGTGTCCCCTATGCCTAGGAGCCTAAACATAGTTTCTGCTGGCACCCCCAGTGTACCCTGAGCAAACAGCTTAGCTCTCTGAGACAAACTTCTAGGACCAAACATCTCCCTAGCTTTAGAACCTTCCTTTCCAAGAGGCAACTCTTCACCTCCTTTTATGGCAGATACAATCGACCTGAAAGGAGCGAAGCCCCTGTGCATTCTCCACTCAGTAACATCTTGACCCTGTCCCGTCGCTATCTCATCAATAGACTCTACGAATCCAGAACCAAACTTCCTAATGCCATACATGTATGCCTGTAGAGATATCTTTCTTTTAGGCATGTGGGTGCTAAAACCTAGGAAGTTGAGTGCTTTTTCAACAGGCAGCGCCAACAAATCTCTAGGAATAATCAAAGAGGCATTGAACATGTTTGCAACAACGTTCGTAAACTGAGACATCGACGTAAGGAGGTTTCCTTGGATCATCATCTTAGCTAGGGTTCCCCAGTCTCTTTCTATTACCGAATTAGCGAAGCTCTCAAGCTGTCTCTCCCACAACTTTAGCCGCCTGGTTGCGCCTTCCAGCTCTGGTCCGACGTCTTCTCCCGCGATAGCCTGCTTCATTAGCTCTTTCGCTTGAGCAAGCTTGGTTATGTACTCTTCAGTTATAGACTGTAGTCTGGCCTTCTGCTTCTCTGAAAGTGAATTACCCTTCGCCTCAACGGCGGTCTCTATGACCTTAGCAAGCCCCTTTGGCGTCGAGGTCTTAAGCTCACCGAAGTGCCGAAGCACCCTACCAGCAGTCGTACCTATCTTCCCAAGTTCATCAACAATGCTTGCTACTTGATCGTACTCACCTCTAGACACTGATCTATTTATAAGCTCTATGCCAGCAAGAACCGACATGTCATCGTTTCTCATGGATAGCCTACCGAGTGACTCATCTGTCATAATGGACACTAGATCCGCTGTATCCATGGCCTCTAGCTTTTCCTTTGCGGGCGCAAGCTTTTGCTTAGTTATGTAAGCTTCTGGATTTGACAAGATGTCAGCTCTAGCACCCTCAAACTTAGCCGAAGCTCTTTTGTTGAAACGTCTAGCCTTCCTCTTGTCTTTCGGGGTAATGACACGAGAAGCACGTATTAGGTTTTCTTCTTTCTCAAGGTTTGATACATACTCAGACTCGCTAAGCGCTATTGAGGATTTCAAAGGCATAGAGTCATAAGAAGCTTTTAGGGCTTCCGCTGAATCAAATGTTATGCCCTGAGCGTTCATAAATGAAGCGTAACGCTTAATAGCCTTGTTGTACTTAGGACCTCTCTTGATTCTTTTCTCTCTTTCCACATCGGACTCCTTGAGAGAAGCCTGGATCTCTTTATCTGAAGAATCGTAGTAGTCTATCTCTCCTCTCAAGTAAACAACGTTACCGAAAACGGTAGCCTCGGAAGCTCCTTTTATTGGGCGTCCAGCAACGTCAGTAAAGTAAGGAGACTTCAGAGGGTTGAAGACAGCCTTAACACCATCAAACCCTCCCTCCACAACTTCAGACATTGTAGAAGTTTCGAAGGAACCATCTACACTTGCCATAGGGAACTTGTTCTCCTGGAAAGTAGCGATCTTCTTTCTTGCGTTTTGATTTACAAAAAGGTTTACGTCTTTCACGATGACGGCTGGAGAGTAAGCTAATGCCTCTCCTGAAGCAGACTTCTGATGAAGGGTTTGTACTGGGATGCCAGTATTCTTTTTGACATTAAGGTTTAGTCGTACTCCAACCTTATCACCCTTCATGGGGGACTTGTTCTTGGCCATTATTCTAGCCGATGTCGCGTCCATTTGCAACGCTAGACCAACAGCAGGGTTCTCTTCAAAAGTCTCAGTCATTTCCCCAAAAGAAAACGCCTGACCAGAAACGGACAAACCGTTTACTTCCTCCCAAGACCTTTGACGGTATAGCTTGCTTTCTGTAGCCGCTTCTGAGTTCGACCTGTTAAACGGTATGAGTAGCTGAGACTGTCTTTCCAGAGCCTTCTCCTGAGAAGCTGTCATTGCTGGCTCCATTACGTTGGGCTGCAAGACAGACTCAATAGAAGACACTTTATCGTCAACAAACCTCCTAGCATCAACTCTAGAAAGATCTCGATATGAACCTTCTGCTATGACGCTATCTATTACTGGGGCGTAAGGAGTGTATTTCTTTGACGCCCTGCGCTTCGCCATTGGGTTTTCACGCAACTGGTTGTAAGCGTACATAACTTGACCAAGAGCTGCTGGAGTTACTTCCGTGTCAATCCGACCGCTCTTGTTGATTTTGTCTGCAGTCAAAGAAAGAATCCTGTCTCTAAGCCCTTTTCTTTTTAGCTCAGGACCTTGATCCCTTCCGATCTCTTCCCCAAACACTTCCTTAAATATTCTGCCTAGAGCCGTTCTGTCTTCGCTAGACAAAGACTCCGTTTTAAGCTGAGACAACTTATTGATCCTGTCTTTCGGGGAGTCTGATTCTTTGATGCCTGCCCTCCCAAGTATAGCAGATTTCTTTGTTCCTGAACGAGAAGGGTTAGTAGCCTGCATTATCTTGTCATCCAAAGACCTAACTTCTGAACCGACAGAAGCAGACATGTAATCTCCTACATGGAGGTCTTGAGTTACGAACTGACCGCTAGCGCTCACGTCCATCAAGTTGGTAGCGAACGTACCAATTTTTGGAGCCTCGATACCTATCAACCTCTCTATCCTTTGCCTTCCAGTAGAAGGATCAATTTCCATAAACTTCTCCTTTATGGCTTTGACATCAATCTTTCCTTCCGAAGTAATGTTTTCTGATATGATTTTGTTGAAGTTCAAAAGCATCTTCCCCATGTTCTTGACACCCATAGGATTTAGAGGGGATACAAACCTGTCGAACTCCTCATGTCTAGAGTTTTTATCGTCCATCAATGCCTTTATGATTGAAGGAGAGATAAATTCGTTTGGTGTATTTAGATTGTAGTTAAGGATGGACTCGTAGAATATGGCTGTTGCTAGCTCTACATTGGGCTCTGCAGTACTCCTGTTTGAGGTCACCGCTAGAACAGTCATGAACAAATCTTCTAGCCCTTTTATATCGGCAGCCGCCTTGGCTGAGACGCTACCCGTTCTTGCAAGGTTAGATCTTACGTCTTCAATAAATCTACCCGCAGCAGCCCTTGTGTCTTCGTAGAAGCCTAGAGGATCGTAGTCGCTGTTTTCTCTAACGAACTCCAAAGCCATCGCTAGATCTTCCACATAGAAATCAGAGTGTCTGTCAATAAGCTCCTGGATTTGCTCCTCTGGGGCGTTCTCGTCTATAACCGAAATACCAAAAGTTTCAGCAGCCATAATCCTTTTGTACTCTTGGTTGGATATCCTAGAAGAAGCTCCACATCCTTTTGAGTTTCCAATGCCACAAAGCTGTATGTTCTTCACCTCCTCGAACTCCTCCTCTGTCATTCCCTGGATGTCGTGTACGTCAGCGCCCAGCTTTTTGGCGGCGCTCATAAGGGCCGCTGATTCGGACTCGGATATACGACCGTTCTTCTTAGCCGCCGCTACGTCAATAAGCTTTGATTCTCTAGAAACCTTACCCTCAAGCGCCGAGGTGGCGTATTCTGACGCAGCAATAATCGCATCGTAATCCTTAGTGCTCAAAGAGTTAAACAAGTCAACTGGGTTAAGAGCCCTCCCTTGATTGTCCTGTGGGATTGGTATGTTAAGCATCTTAAGACCAGCCTCTATCGACTCATAGTAGGTAACCAAACCAGCCTTTGAGGTGGCTTTTGTTAGCGCCTTTGCCGCGTCTATCGCAGCAACTCTCCTGTGAGCTCGATGCTTAAATCTTTCCCTAGCGCTTTGCATCTTCTCTATTTCTGTCTGAGGCTTTCTAAGCTTCCACTTCATCATAGAGTCAACATCAATTCTAGTATCCGATCCGTCTGTATTTTTTAGATTGACATCAAACAAAAGCACTGGCCCAGTGCCTTTTAGGGTCGTGTAGTTCCACCATTTGACGAAGTCCCACTTCCCGTTAAAAGTTTTAGATCCATAAGTAGCTGGCATCTCTTCACCGAATCTATTGACCTTGCTTCGCTGAAAGGAAACGGTGAACCCCCCACTCTCTGGAAGCCTTGCTGGGCTAATGCCCTTAGAAGCTCTCCCTGAAGAAAGATCCGATGAGGCTTGAGAGTCGAGTTGTACGTCACTGACGCTAAATGACTTTCCCTTTTTCAGCCCTACGTATCCATCAAGAAGCTTCATGGCTGAATCTTGATTTAGATTTACGTCAAAGCCTAAAGCCCTAAACAACTTCCGAAGGAACTGACCAATCTTAACTTTCTTCCGTAACGAAGGATCCATGGCTACACCAGCCCCAATTTCTTGGATGTATTCATCATGGAGCTGAGCTGAAAGCTCCTCCTTCTTCTCTTTAGAAAGTATACTTGAGTTTTCTATTAGCCCCTGTACATCGCTAATGGTTTCAGCAGAAGATAGGTCTATTGTAGAATAAGACTTAACCTTCACCAACCCTCTTTTAGCAAGAGACGAGTCCCTTCCGACTATCCTTTCGAGTTCAGAAGTCAGAACCGATCTTTCGTTAGCAGGCATAGACTGGATAGCCTTTGTTGTCAGCATGTGGCCTACCTCTTCAAGAACTGTTTCTTGAAAGCTTTTGAGCTTCTTTACTCCTTTAGTTTCTTTAGACGCGTTGGCAAGAATCTGATCTGGAATCAAATGAATGCCTTGACCAATAAGCGCTATGCCTCCAGCTCCAGGCTCTACAAGATCGCCAGACTCCTTACTTAGGTGAACCCTTACGTTGTTTCCATCAGACAATGCCTTTACAACTGTGTTCAAGAATCCAAGCTCCTCTTTGGACAAGTCAGGCAGCTGCTCCTCAGTAAAGGCAGAAACCTCCGCACCAACAGTAATGTCAGCGTACTGACCCTCTATCCCTCCACTAAGATTAGAAGAGGAGGGGTCAACAGCTTCTGCTGCAGTAGCCTCTGGTTGTTTCGAAGACACAAGACTTCTTATGTCTGAAACTCTTTCCTCTTCTGATTTCGCATTCTCTAGAGGAGTTCCGTCACCTCCAGTATCTACCTCCTCAAAGGTCTGTAGGTTGAAAACGCTCTTCTGGTTGTATTGCTTGCCTAGTTCTACTGCCGAAGCCTCGTCAACGACAGAGCTAATGTCTAGGTACGTCTGACCGCTCTTAGCGTCGAACCAAGTTCCTATAGCTAGGATGTCTCCGTTACCATCTAGAAGGTCCTTGTTCGCCTCCTTAAAAGCTTCTAGTTTTTCTTCTGTAAGCTCTCCGTCAAACACCTCGCTTCTTTCTGGGAAGATGCTTACTGAAGAGCCTGGCTGGCCCGCTGCGTTTGTTCCGTCTAACTTAAACGTAGAACCCTGCATGTCTGGGTCCGCCTTATGATCTTTAACTTGAGCGCTAGCCGACCAAGAGGCGGAGACGCCTTTTGATTCCATAGC
>NZQM01000082.1 GCA_002695905.1 Parvibaculum sp. | reverse complement strand
GTCGCAAGAAGTGCGGGCGCATGATCCCATGGCGGCTCTTGACGGGGGAGATGATGGTCTGACGGCTTATCGAGAAATTGCCCGGGAAACCCAGCGCCTTTTGAGTCCAGATGGGGCGGCGTTCTGGGAGCTTGGCATTGGTCAGGCGGGTGATGTCTCACGGCTTGCCCAAGCGGTTGGATTAAGGGTTGTTGGCGTGGCTGAGGACCTGGCGGGGATTGCAAGGGTTTTGAAAATAAAACGGGAAATCTGAGATTCAAAAAAACATTTGGACATGGGGCGCTCAGGGGGTAGGTTCCTTGAAGAGATTCAAGCCTCTAGACACATCTCGCTGCCGGTAGGGACCGGTTTGGCTGGAGATGATGAGGCGGGGGCGAGATATGGTGGCAAGCCCCATTTGGACGTCATCTAGCTGTGAAAATTGTAGCTTGAGCGTCTGGAACATTCTTTCATGACTTCTGTCCCGTCAGTGGGTGGGGCGTGTTGAGCATGGGTTGGGTCAGTGTGTAGGCCTTGAAAATGGGCACACATAGAAGGGCAATCGCTTAGTCCTGGCGAGATTTAGTCTTGTGGCTTTGTCTGCTGATGCGCAGAAACGAGCTGCTGGGTCGCTATGGACGGTGTATTTTCAACTGGTAAACAGAGCCGGAGTGATATGAGGCAGGGCCAAAACCAGAAGCGCTCTCGTGGGCGCGGACGTAAACCACAAAATCCCCTTAGCCGGAGTATGGAAAGCAACGGGCCGGACGTAAAAATCCGCGGCACGGCGAGCCATATTTACGAGAAGTATCAGGCGCTGGCGCGGGATGCGCAGTCGTCTGGTGACCGGATTGCGTCGGAAAGTTATTTCCAGCATGCCGAGCACTATCATCGGCTTATCGTTGCGGCTCAGGCGCAGCAGGAACAGACCCGACAGGAAAACCCGAATCGTCAGGAAAACCAGGGACGTGATAACCAAGGCCGTGATGGTCAGGGTCGAGGCGGGAATGGCCAGGCGGACGGTGACGAATCAGAGATTGCTGATGGCGAAGGCCAAGCGGCTGCAAAGCCTGCGTCTGAGGAAGTCGCTGCTGAAAGTGATGGGGAAGATGGTGACGGGGAAGAAAAGCCTGCGCCACGTCGTCGGGCGCCCCGGCGCCGACGTGCTCCAGCCAGGGCCAGATCAGACTCCAATTCGGATGGGGGCGACGACAAGCCCGCCTCGGAAGATGTGTCGGCTTAAAGGCTGATTTCAGTGATTTTATTGCTTTTGATCCAGGCATCCTCTTGTGTTGCCTGGATGTCACACCCATATATTTCAAGTCGATCTGTTCTCGAACTGGGCCAGAACGGAAAAGGAAAAGTGCGATCAGGTCGAGCTGCCTAATATTGGGGCTCAGCACAGTGGTTTTCCGGCTAATTCCGTTCGCTCTTTTTGAGCGATCACACTTATGAATTTGGGACTTTTCGTCCAAATTCATTGTGATCTTGGAAGGTCGTCAACGGTTTGTGCGGCATACTTTTGCCTGTGCAATCGCGTTTGGTCTTGATCTAAGCCATTTCGCTCGCAGAGCGCTGGGTTCAGTGTTCGGACAGTTGGATGGCTGAGGCGTACGTTTGTGGCCTGTCGGTTTGGCACATGGGGCAAGCGGTGCGTGCTTGAAAATGGGGGTCCAGATGGATCTTGAAAAATATACAGACCGAAGCCGCGGCTTCGTTCAGTCAGCGCAGGGGCTGGCATTGCGTTCCGGACATCAGCGGTTCACGCCGGAACATCTCCTCAAAGTTCTCCTCGATGATGAAGAAGGTCTGGCGGCCAACCTCATCCGCGCAGCTGGCGGACGGCCGGATGCGGCGCTTGAAGCAGTTGAGCTTGAGCTTGGCAAAATGCCAAAGGTCGAAGGTGGCGGCGCGGGCCAAATCTATCTCGCACCAGAAACCGCCCGCGTGTTTGATCAGGCGGAGCAGGTCGCCAAAAAGGCAGGCGATTCTTATGTAACAGCTGAGCGGCTGTTGCTGGCCTTGGCCATTGAACAAGGCGCTGCCTCAGCGGGTATCTTGAAAAATGCTGGCGTGACAGCGCAGGCTCTTAACGAAGCGATCAATTCAGTGCGCAAGGGACGGACAGCAGACAGTGCATCGGCAGAAGACGCCTATGATGCGCTTAAGAAATACGCGCGCGATCTCACAGAAGATGCCGAGAATGGCAAGCTTGATCCGGTGATCGGTCGGGATGAAGAAATCCGGCGTTCGGTGCAGGTTCTGTCGCGGCGTACCAAAAACAATCCCGTGCTCATCGGAGAGCCCGGTGTCGGTAAGACGGCGATTGCCGAAGGCTTGGCGCTTCGCATTGTCGACGGCGACGTGCCTGAAAGCCTGCGGGACAAAAAGCTGCTCTCTCTCGATATGGGCGCACTGATTGCCGGTGCGAAATATCGTGGTGAATTTGAAGAACGGTTGAAGGCTGTCCTCAATGAAGTGAGTTCGGCTGACGGCGGCATCATTCTCTTCATTGACGAAATGCATACGCTTGTGGGTGCCGGCAAAACAGATGGGGCAATGGATGCCTCAAACCTCTTGAAACCCGCATTGGCGCGCGGTGAGCTTCACTGTATCGGCGCGACGACGCTTGATGAATATCGCAAGCATGTGGAAAAAGACGCGGCCCTTGCCCGCCGGTTCCAGCCTGTCATGGTGGAAGAACCGACGGTGGAGGACACGATCTCCATTCTGCGTGGTCTGAAAGAGAAATATGAGCTCCATCACGGGGTGCGGATCTCTGATGCGGCTCTGGTGTCGGCTGCGACGCTGTCTGATCGCTATATCTCGGACCGGTTCCTGCCGGACAAAGCCATTGATCTGATGGACGAGGCGGGCAGCCGTCTGCGGATGCAGGTGGACAGTAAGCCGGAGGAACTCGACGAACTGGACCGGCGGATCATTCAGCTCAAGATTGAGCGGGAAGCGCTGAAGAAAGAAACAGATGAGGCGAGCCAAGATCGGTTGGAAAAACTCGAATCGGACCTTGCAGACCTTGAGTCCAAGTCAGCCTCTGTCACGTCTGTGTGGCAGCGGGAGAAGGATAAGCTCGGTCAGGCACAGAAAGTTCAAGAAGAACTGGATGCGGCCCGCAACGAGCTCGTTCAGGCGCAGCGGAGTGGCAATCTGGAACGCGCCAGTGAGCTCTCTTATGGCGTGATCCCGGAGCTTGAGAAGAAACTAGCAGAGAGTGGGGAGCCTGAGCCCGGCGAAGCTATGGTCGAAGAGACGGTGACCGCCCAACATGTGGCGCAGGTTGTCTCTCGCTGGACAGGCATTCCGGTCGACAAGATGCTGGAAGGCGAGCGTGAGAAGCTCTTGCAGATGGAAACGGAACTGTCGGCCCGGGTGATCGGACAGGCAGAAGCTGTGAGTGCTGTGTCGCGGGCGGTGCGCCGGTCTCGGGCAGGGCTTCAAGACCCCTCACGGCCTATAGGGTCCTTCATGTTCCTCGGGCCTACGGGTGTCGGCAAGACTGAGCTCACCAAGACGCTTGCGGATTTCCTCTTCGACGATGATCAGGCGATCTGTCGTCTTGATATGTCGGAGTATATGGAGAAGCATTCTGTCTCCCGGCTCATCGGAGCGCCTCCGGGCTATGTCGGCTATGAGGAAGGTGGCGCGCTTACCGAAGCGGTGCGGCGTCGGCCTTATCAGGTTGTCCTGTTCGACGAGATCGAGAAAGCTCATCCGGATGTCTTCAACGTCCTACTACAGGTTCTGGATGATGGCCGTCTGACCGACGGGCAGGGCCGCACCGTCGACTTCAAGAACACGCTCATCATCATGACGTCAAACCTCGGGTCTGAATTCCTGGCTGAACAGGAAGCGGGCGATGATACAGAAGCCGTGCGCGATCAGGTGATGGATGTGGTGCGGATGCGTTTCCGGCCTGAGTTCCTGAACCGGCTGGATGAGATCCTGCTCTTCCATCGCCTCACACGTGAACAGATGGACGGCATTGTTGATATTCAGATGCAGCGTCTGGATGCTTTGCTCGTCGACCGGAAAATTATTCTGGAACTGGACGAGTCTGCTCGCAGCTGGCTTGCGGATAAAGGCTATGACCCTGTTTATGGGGCGCGGCCTCTGAAGCGGGTCATTCAGCGGAACGTTCAGGATCCGCTTGCGGACCTGTTGCTGGAAGGTGTGGTCAAGGATGGCGAGACGGTGCCAGTTTCTGCAGGACCAGATGGCCTTGTGATCAATGGTCGCGCGATCGCGGCGCAAGCTGCTGAGTAACTTATCCCTCGTTGGGGCATGAAGAAGGGCTGTGCCGCGTGCATGGCCCTTTTTTTGTGCGTACCTTATCCCCGGGTAGCGGATCCCGTGGTTCAATAAGGCTCGGTTCCCCGGTGTAGATCGATTGGATATTAGGTTTTTGGCGGAGCGGCGTAAGCTCACCTGAACTGAGAGGTGTTGATCATGAAGAAGCTTTTGCTGGGTCTGGGCGTGTTGCTGGTGCTGGTCCTGGGCGCGTTTGTCTATCTGGATCGCACGAGCAACGGTATTGTCGGTTTTTATGCCTGGAAGTTGATGCCAGGCAATGCGCAGGCAGAGGCCCGCGTCGATATCAACGGCATCTCGCTCTATTATGAGACCTATGGTGAGGGGGCGCCGGTTCTTGTGCTGCATGGGGGCAGCGCGTTTCTCGAGACCATGCATAACCAGATAACGGCGCTGGCGGACGATCATTTTGTCGTGGCACCCGATAGTCGTGCCCACGGGCGGACCAGTGACGCCGATGGCGTGCCGCTTTCTTATGCGCAAATGGCTGACGACATGATTGCGCTCATGGATCATCTGCAGATAGACAAAGCTGATATTGTTGGCTGGAGCGATGGTGGCAATATTGGGATTGATGTGGCGATCCGCTATCCCACCCGCGTCGGCAAGCTTGTGACCTATGGCTCGAACTTCCATACGAATGGCCTGGTGCCTGATGAGGAGGGCGAGGGAATTAACTCCTCGCCAGATGATCCAAACTGGGAAGTTGTGCGCTCCTTCTACCAGTCCGTTGCTCCCAACCCAGACCACTGGCCGGTGTTTCACGGCAAGCTCATGACCATGTGGGATAGCCAGCCGACTTTCACGATAGGTGATCTTGGAGGGATCTCCAGTCCGGTGCTGGTGATGGCGGGAGAGTTTGACTCGATCAAAGAGACCCATACGCGTGAAATGGCTTCGTCTATTCCCGATGCGACCCTCGTGTTTCATCTTGATACCACTCATTGTGATCCTAGGATCTTTCGCTTTCTATCGCTGGTGGCGTAGTCGTTTCAAGTCAGGGGCGGCTAGATGATGGGTTTCTACATTGCCGCGGCGATCGCGGAAATTGCCGGGTGCTTTGCTTTTTGGGCCTGGGCGCGAGAGGGTCAGAGTGCCTGGTGGCTGCTGCCCGGTATTCTTCTGCTTAGCCTGTTTGCTCTCCTTTTGACCAAGGTCGATAGCGCCTTTGCCGGACGTGCTTACGCTGCCTATGGCGGGATCTACATTGTGGCGTCTCTGCTGCGGATGTTTGTGATCGAGCGCACCCTGCCTGACAGGTGGGACTTTGTGGGGGGAGCGGTTTCCCTCGTGGGTGCCCTGATCATTGTGTACGGCCCTCAAGGCGTTCGTAGTTGATATAGCTTCGGCGCTTGCCTCCGACGCACCTGCGCCCTAGCGTTGATGAAAAGAAACATCAACGCAGGGAGCGCGCGCATGAGCATTACAGATACAGGCACAGACCATTTGCTGGCAGACCTTAAGGAAGGTGTGCTGACACTCACCATGAACCGACCAGAAGCGCGTAACGCCATGTCGGGAGAGATGACCGGCGCGCTTCAGGCAACGCTTGAAGCTGCGCAGTTGGACACTGATGTTCGCTGCATCGTGTTGACGGGTGCCGGTAAAGGCTTTTGCGCTGGCGGTGATGTGAAAGGCATGGCGGCAAGTGGTGATGGTTCTCAGGATGAGAACACAATCGACTTCCGCATTCATCGTCAGCGGCTTAATCAGCGAGGAACATCCGGGAAACTTTATGAGATGCCGAAGCCAACATTGGCGGCTTTACCGGGGGCTGCTGCGGGGGCGGGGCTCGGTCTCGCGCTCGCGTGTGATATGCGGATCATGGCGAGTAATGCGGTGATGACAACGGCGTTCGCACGTGTAGGCTTCTCAGGTGATTATGGTGGTACGTTTTTCCTGACTCAGCTCGTGGGAACCGCCAAGGCAAGAGAACTCTATTATCTGTCAGACCGTGTCTCTGCGGCCGAAGCGTTGGACCTGGGGCTGACAAACTGGGTATGTGAGCCGGAAGAGCTGAAGGCTAAAGCGCAAGAGATTGCTCGGCGCCTGGCAACGGGACCAACGGTCGCCTATCGCTATATGAAGGAGAACCTCAACCGGGCGATTTCATCCGGTGATCTGAATGACTGCATGGATCTTGAGGCGACCCATCACATTCATTGCGGTCAGACAGAAGACCACCAGAACGCCACCAAGGCATTTGTTGAAAAACGAGAGCCTGTGTTCAACGGTCGTTAATGCTGGGCGCTCGCCCTATTTGAGCGGCACGTAAATATCGGTGATGAGGTGTGATGGCGCTGTCGTCTTCGGATCGTTCATATTGATCTCAAAAAGCGGCGCGCCATTGCGCTCCTCACCAGATGCAGGCAACCAGTTCTGAAAGAGTTCGGTATAGGTGCGTGCGAGCTCTGTGTAGGGGCCGACATGCCGGGCGATGGCGTGCGGACCTCCGGGGATTGTGTAAGCCCTTGTCCCCTCGCCAGGCTTTTTTCCGTCAGGGCGGGGAATGGCCGCAAGAGAGGTCAGCTCTTCGGGTGGCTTTTGCGTGGGGTCATCGAAGAAGATGGCGATGCCCTTTGTCTCAGGCGTGAGCATGCCGTTGGTCGTGCTGGCCCAGGCGAACAGTCGGTCAAAGGTGCGGCCAATTTCATAATGGGGGCCTTTATGATCCATGCCAATGAGTTCGATTGGGTCGATGGATCGCTTTTCGATATTTGTCATTTGAGTGGTCTTTCCTTTGCTGCGGTAAAGGGAAGGTGAGGTTCCATACTGATTGGTGAAGGCCCGCGTGAACGCTGCAGTGCTGCCGTAATGTGCGGCGACTGCGATCTGCCCGATGGAGTCTGTTGAGTTGAGGAGTTGGTGTGCTGCCCGCCAGAGGCGGCGTCTGCGAATGGTCTGAGAAGCGGTCTCCCCCATGATCTCGCGATAGATGCGATGCCAATGATCGGGAGACAGGCAGGCGATCTCGCCCAGGACCTCCATGTCGAGGGGAGCATCCAGATTTTCGTGAATGTGCGCAACGACTCTGTCGATGCGTTCTTTATGGGCTGTGACCCTTGTTTCCTGCGCCATGCTATCCGCCTTCGTTTTGGAAAGCTTAGCGCAGAGGATTTTGATCAAACTTGCGATTTATTGAGATTGACCAAGAAAAAGGCCGCGTTCCAACTGTCTGGGAGCGGCCTTTCGCAATTCTAGCAAAGTGCACCTTATTGCGCGCTTGTCTCGTCTGCATCGGACGTCAATTCAGCTTCAGCTATCTGTGTCATGGACGGTGCCTCTGCCATCATTGTATTGATGCTGTTGCGCGCTTCCTGGAAGGCGGCCAGTTGGCTGCCAGAGAGCGTGCGTCCTGTTGGGACGCGGATGCGCTGTGGGTTCACCTTGTTGCCGTTCCGGATCACTTCATAATGGAGGTGTGGGCCGGTAGAGCGGCCGGTTGTTCCCACATAGCCAATGACCTGACCCTGGCGGACGCGCACGCCTTTGCGGATGCCCCGGCCGTAACCGCGCATGTGTGCATAGGCTGTCTGGTATCCGTTTGCGTGCCGGATGCGGACATAGTTGCCAAAGCTGCCATTGCGCTGGGCCATCTCGATGGTACCGCTACCGGCTGCATAGATCGGCGTGCCGCTCGGCGCTGCAAAGTCGGTGCCTGCGTGAAGTCTTGTGTATCCCAGAATCGGATGACGTCGGTTGCCAAAACTTGAGGAGATGCGCGCGCCATCAATTGGCGTCTTCATCAGGAACTTCCGCATGGAACGTCCCTGCTCGTCGAAATAATCCCAATTGCCGCCGTCGCTTGGTTCGTGTCGCCAAAGGCGCCGTTCTTTGCCACGCACATTCATGGATGCATAGAGAACATCGCCTTCGCGCACGGGTGTTCCATCTTCGTCATACTCGCGGGTGAAGAACACTTCGAATGTATCGCCCTGGCGAATCTCGCGCTGGAAGTCGATGTCGTAGGAATACATGCGGATCATCTCGACGGTGATCGCTGCAGGAATGCCTGCGTCTGCGGCGGCAAGAAAGAGGCTAGAATTGATTGTGCCACGCGCTTGGACATGCCCGGTTTCCAGCTCGGCGATGACTTCCATGCCTGCATAGTCGCCATCGTCAGTGCGGCTTACCGTGACGTGCCGATCCACATCGGTCTTCATGCTGACGGTTGTCAGGCGGCGAGAAACTTCGCTATCACCCTCGTCGGTCTCGGTTACATATTCTTCGAAGGCGAGTTCTAGCTCCTGGCCCGCGCGGACTTTGCGTGGATCCTGAAGAGGTGTCATGGCCGCAATCGCGCGATGGGCGTCGGCGCGGGCCGCGCCTGATTCAGTCAGCAGACCCATCAATGTGTCACCGCGACCAACGGACACTGTCTCTGTTGTGGTGCGGCGAATGGGTTCTGTGACAAAGCTGTAAGCAGCCGCAAAGCTCAGAGGTGCTGCTGAAACAGGTTCGACAGTTTCTTCTGCAAAAGGATTGCTGAATAGGCTTGCTGTGGCGGCTTCTGTTTGGATTGGGTCTGGTGCTTCTGCCTGGGCGGCCAGAAGCGGCATTGTCGTCACGACACGGACGGACGCGTCGCCAACGCTTTCTGAAACATCGACACTTGTCTGCGGGGAGACGAGCGATCCAATGGCAAGGGCGCCCATGCCAAGTGTCAGAGCTGCCACGGCTGCAGTGACTGTCCCCCAACGTCCGCGATAGTCCATGGAGCCGATTCTCGAGAAGTCGGTGCCGACTGATACTGGAATTGATGCACTTAGGCGTTGTGTGAAGCGCTGAAGCGCTTCGCCAGCCAAGGAGGCTTTCTTCATCAAGCCTTCAAAGCGCGATGTTTCAAACTGATTATTTTGCACAGACGTCCCCAAATCGAACACTCAAACCCTCAATGGCGTTATTGTCGCTGTGGTCCATAGCCTTACGTTTCGGCCATCACATGCGATTTTTACGCCAACTGGCACGATGCCGCCTTGTCTTTCTGGTGTCAATGTTCGAGCCTTAATAATCTTCCCGAAGTCGTTGAAAAGATTGGGATTGTTGGGCTCCAACCTTTTCCCATAATCAGTCATGAGCGGTTCCATGCCCGGATGTTGCTGGCTTATGCCCTATTCTAGGACGTGCAGATTTAAGACCGCCTTAATCAGGTTCTGAGGGGTTAACGCTTTCCGTGGAGTCAGCTTGGGCACCGGGTTGGGACTATATTTGCGCGCCAACTTTTGTGTTGGCGAGATTGAGTGGACTCAAGGCCGCAGAAAGCCGCCAAAAACTGTGAAATTCGCTTTTTTGAAAAAAGTTCAAAAAAGCGCTTTACAGGTCGAGGGCTTCCCCATATAAACCGCGCTCACCGGCAACGGAGACCTGGCCAACGCCAAGCGGCAGCGGCCTAACAGACTAGAAGATTTCGGCAGGAATACGCGGTTATCTACTTGATCTGGAACGGGATTTGTGGCCATATAGATGATCCTCTGTTTGGAAAAGTTAACTGGCCTCCTACTTCAGGAGAAGGGGCGGCGGGTTATTTCTCGGGTCTGAGTACAAGTTTTGTAATCAGGTCGGTGGATTTCTTCGGGGTTTTCTATGCCGAGTATGGTTCAGCTTTTGTTGGGTCCCATGCTCACGCTCTTTGACATTGTAGTTTGAGAAAGAGAAACGTGGTCGGCAGTGTCCTGGCGCGTTCGATCTTTCCTCCTCACGGAGGTGGCCCACATGTTGAGATTTCGGTCTTGGCGGGTTTGATCGGACACACAAGATACTGACTGGTGACGTTTCAAACACACCCTGTCATTCACTTGAATGCACTTTATTGGGCAGCAAGTGATGACATTTTGATGTTTGAAGTTTTGCGTCATTCCCGGATTTCCACCGGGAATAAAAATACAGTCGGATCAGCTCAACTTGAGAGTTTGATCCTGGCTCAGAACGAACGCTGGCGGCAGGCTTAACACATGCAAGTCGAACGAGAAGCACCCTTCGGGGTGTGGAAAGTGGCAGACGGGTGAGTAACGCGTGGGAATATACCTAGAGGTACGGAACAACGCCGGGAAACTGGTGCTAATACCGTATGTGCCCTTCGGGGGAAAGATTTATCGCCTTTAGATTAGCCCGCGTTAGATTAGCTTGTTGGTGAGGTAAAAGCTCACCAAGGCGACGATCTATAGCTGGTCTGAGAGGATGATCAGCCACACTGGGACTGAGACACGGCCCAGACTCCTACGGGAGGCAGCAGTGGGGAATCTT
>NZQM01000081.1 GCA_002695905.1 Parvibaculum sp. | reverse complement strand
CGGACGGAACATCAAAGACTTATGTGTTTAAGGATCAAAGCGCAGATGGAGCCACCGGCACTCTGGACGGAACAAATGTAATTATAAACGTCAGGAGTCTTGGGACAGTCACTCTTATAGCTGCCCAGGTAAGGGCTGCGATTATATCAAGCGAAGGTCATAACGGAAAAATACTTGTCGGGCTTTCTGCTGGAAACATTACGCTTTACCAAACAACCCCTGGTACTGCTGGAAACACCACCATAACCAGAACTGGTGCTGACGGTATAAAAATAAGCGGAAGTTCTTCAGCGGGAACATACGCTTTTACTGGCGGCTCTTCTTCAGGTGGTGCAATAGCAGGAAGTTACCTGTGTTATTACAGATACATGGATGACAGAGACAACGAAAAGATTTACAGCAACTTGTCTGTAGCAGCAAGAGTTGCTTGCAATCAAGATGACAAGTTTGAATGGTCTAAGCTGGCACCTCCTCCTCAGTCCAGGGTAGATAGAGTTCAGCTTCTTCGATCCACGTTTAATTCTGCTTCCGTGTTTTATGTGGTAGCAGAGCTTCCTGCTTCTGGGGCTGTTACGAGTGCAACGGACACAAGCGGTGCGCTGGTGCTAACTGGTCCAGTTGGTCATGGCTTAATGCCTGGAATGGGAATAACCATTATTGGTTCTTCTGGGTCTACTGGTGACTGCCATAATAATTGCTGGAGAGTTGCTAGCACTACAGAAACTACAGCAACAATGACTAAAAGTTGCAGTGGGGGAGCAAGCACTGGTGGGACATGGAAAATCGAAGGGTTCTATCAAGACAATCTGCAAGACCATGCCATGATTACATATCGTGGTGAGTGGAGGATTAAGGCACTTCAAAACAATGGTCGCCCCAATGCAAACAGGCACTCTCCTCCACCAAACTTTAAGTCTGTGTGCTGTAGCTTTCAGGACAGAATGACGTATCTTGTGGATTCCGAGTACACCACTGGCACTGTAAACGGAGAAGCAGGATCAACAAAGGTTACAGGTGTTGACACTAAATGGCCTGCAAGTCTTGTGGGGAGAACTCTTTGTCCAAACCCAGAAAACGATTGTGGTTCTTACAGAATTACTGCTGTCATTGCAGCAAACGAAATAACAGTATCAAAGCCTTTGGAACACTCTCTTAATAAAGATAGTTACGCAATTATTTCTCCTTCTGCTGAAAGAAACTCTATTTATATTTCTGAGCAAGATTTGCCAGAATCAGTAATCACCCAGATAGTAATACAAGAAAACGTCAGAGATGAAGACGAGCTTGTTGGCGCAGTTGTGATGAACTCTGCGTATTTTGCTTTAAAGCAGCACAGCATGTACAGAATTACGTGGGCTGTTCAGCCTGAAATAGATTCTCAGCCTTCATTAGCAGCTATGCGAGGTGCGATAAATCATTTCTGTGCAGACCAGCACGAAGGCAAGCTGTATTTGATGGACGATGAAGGTCCGTATGTGTTCCAGGGTGGTCAAGTGCAGCCAATAGGACAGCAGATAGCAGACCAGTGGAGCGACCAAGTTCTTGATTTTAGCAAAAAAAATAGTTGGAAAGTAAAAGTTGATCCACTAGAAGAGCTTGTTTATTTTTACGTTACAGCTATTGGGGACTCTGGCGACAAACCTAAGAGGGCACTGGTATACGACATAAGAACTCAAACGTGGACTCAGTGGAAATGGGTATGGGAAATTGGCGACTGTGTAAAGATTGAACACAATCACCAACGAAGGCTTTTGTGCGGAACAACTACTGAGAAATGGTACGTTGGAAACGAGGGCACCTTAGATGGGACTCTTGGTTCAGGAGACATAAGAGGAGCAGTCACTTCTGCAACTGAAAACTCTGTAGACGACTCTTCTGCAAGCACTGCTTTCCCTGCTGACTGCGAAGGCGCAAGCATTGCAATAGTTTCTGGTACAGGAAAAGGCCAGATAGTAAAGATAGCAAAAAGAATTTCTTCTAACAGCTTGCAAACAGAGCCTTGGTCTACTGTTCCTGACTCAACGAGCGTTTATTTAATTGGTGCTGTCGAATGGATATGGAAATCTGGGATGTTTAAGCTGGTGGAATCTGACCAGCAAGCAGACAGATATTTCATGGTTTCGTTCAATCCCACATTAGACGATGCCACTCTTTATTTCAGAAAGTTTGACAATCATTCCTCTTCTCCTGTGTCTATGAACGAATGGGACGGGGGTGATGGAGTAACTATTGAAAGCGGGGACACAAGGGCTGTTGCTAATTTAAAACTGGGGCAAAAAGAAGATGGAGAAGAGCCTGGAAGCAAGTATCTGCCTTGGAGTGGAAGTGTTCCTGCGGTAAGGGGTCGCCCGACAAGGTGGGTAACTTGTGAAATATCTGGGTTCCAGGGAAGTGACAGGATAATAGTGTACGAACTTGAAGTTGGCGGAGTTCAGTAATGGGTGTTGACACAAAATCTGGACCAATGATTCAGAATGCTTTGGCTGAGCTTGGCGGGCTTGGCGAGCAAATTTCAGATGCAATTAACCCTACTTTTAATTGCAATGCTGCAAACGAATCTAGGTCTGGAATGACCGTTAAAGCTGACCAACAGGGTTTCCAGCAAAACGGTGGAAATCTTTCTGCTGGTGACGCAAGAAATCCCAGTGGTGCTTTTGAAGTAAACAGTCCTCCTCTTAAAATACCGCAACAGATATCTCCTTCACTAAACCCAAGAGGTCCTGTTGGAGCAGGAGGGCATCAGTTTCCAAGGGTTGATCCTCAGTTTTCGTCTGTGCCAGGAGGTGGTGGGGTTGGTGCTAAGTTTGGCAACGCTGGCGGAAACCAAACAAGCCCTACTTACGGTGCTGCTAAGTCAGGCGATATATCAATCAACGATTCTGGCGGGTGGTCGGCCTCTGTTTCTACTGGTGCGCAGCCTGCCTTGACCGTAGACCATGGGCCACAGTCTATAGAAAATCCTCAAGACACTTATCCTCCCATACAATACGAAGACACAGGGTTTCCTGAAGGCGGAGGCGGAAGCCCAGGGGGAGGAGGCGGAGGAGGAGGAGGACCAGGACCTCCAGGTCAGGTAACAGATAAAGACCCTTGCAAGCCAGTAGACACTCCATGTGATTTTAATTTTGATGGAACCGTTTGCGCAGAGAAAGTTTTTGCTGACAATCTTCATTTGAGGTGGGGCACGGTTGCTGGCAGCGAAATGCCTAAATACCCAGGAACTGGTCAGGTTAAACTTACTCCAATAGGAAAGAAATGCACAACTACTGAGTCAGTTCCAGAAGAAGCTAGCACCACTGTAAACGAGGTAGGCCAAGAACCAGACGCAGGTCAAGCGCAAAACGAAAATGAAGAAGAGTTGCCGCCATGCCCACCAGACGACAACGCCAAAAAACAAGCAGGTGTTGACGAACACGGTGCTAGAGAAGATGGAGAGCCTAACAACAACGCAGTTGGAGGGGCAGGTGCTGGAAATAATGGAGCAGGTAATGGGGGAAATACGCCACAATCAACTCCGTCAAATTCTACCAGTGGATCGGTAGCAATTACTCTTGGCCCAGATGCAGGGGTTTACGGATAATGGCTAGCCCAATAAAACCAACTGATTGTTTTCCTATAACAATGGTCTTAAGAGACATTGTGACTAAGGAAGAAAAGACTTGTAATTTTGATTTAATTTTCAGAAACGGAAAAGCATTTCTTGAGCCAAGGCAAGGAGAGATTTCTATCTCTGGTCCTCCAGGTAGCGTTACAGCGCACGTTGATCCAGTAGAAGGAAATCAAATTATTGCAACTCCGCCTCCTGGTCAAGAAGTAGTTTCTGTAACTTCTGATGCTCCCCAGGGGGTGGCTACTGTTGAGACTCAAGACGGTTCTGCCCAGGAAAGCAGTGACGGGCAAAACGTAGAGGGTGAAGCAAGCGATGGTTCAAGCGTAAATGAAGACGGTACCCAAGGTGATGGCTCTCAGACAGAGCCGGAAGTGTGCGCAGTGAACCCATCAGGCACTGCGATCCCAGGAGGAACTAGGGTTCTTATCACACAGGACAACGAAGAAAACTGGGTTGTTGTTTGGGCCGAATGCACGGAGTAACTAATGGCTGGCGTTTCATCATGGTGGAATAACTGGGCATGTTGTTGCGGAGATAATGACTGCGTTAGCGGAGGGTGCCCCACAGGAACCTATCAAGCTACCCCTGCTGGCAGTCAGACAGAAAAGGGGCACGGTGGTCCATGTGCTTTCTGGGATTTGCAAAACGCACCTGGAGGATGGGGTGCTGCATTAGTCCTTACTTTTCTGGAACAATCAACAGGCAATTCTTTCGGTTACGGAACCGGACTTCCTTTGCTTCCAAGTAAAGACCCTAATGCTACGGCAGTTGTATCTGTTACTGAAGGAGCCAGCGGAACGCCTGCGTATGACCATCCCAAAAAAGGGGCATGTCAATACATCGTCTACATTGAAGATGGTGGTGGAAATGTTTATCCAACACCAGGAGATGATAGCTATGTAAAAATGACAAGAAAATCTGATGGCAGTATAGACATTGTTGTTAGGTTTCAGCCAATAGGCTCCGACCCGCTAGACTGGACGGATCAAAAAAGAGGCACTGGAAGTAATGCCGATCATTATGTTTCTGGAAAGACTTACAACACTAGCACTACTTCGTGGGATTCTTGGGGAAGCACTACATCTAGTGGAAGTGATGTCGCCAGAGAAGGTGTGGATTACAAAACAAATGTAAGAACAGACCTTAGCCCTTCGTACAAAGGATGCTGCGGCCATGTATATGGAACGACAACAACAACTTCCATAAACCTTGGGGGTGGCTCTGGAAGCACAACCGGAGGCGCAGCACATTGACAGACATACTAGAGGATGATGGCGGGCTGATTATTACAAAGCAAACATCAGGAGGACGCCAATCACTTTCCCTTAACGACAAAACAACAATAAGTGCCGATACCGATTCGGCTTCAAGTTCAGACAAATCACTTATATGGAATCATGGATACCATTCTGAGGGAATGAATGGTGTATTTGTTAGCAGCAGATTTAACATGATGGTGATTGATGGTCCGGTTCAAGATGTAGGGGATTACAAAATAACTCTATGGTTTTCTAATTATGCTTGGACTACTGGAGGCGGCATCACCCTACCAAAATACATGGGGAAATTTAAAGTTCATTACAGCCACAGTGGAGAAGGCGATCCAGACCTTGTGTATAATCAATTGACCGGATGGGACACAGTTACCCATCCAAACGGGACTGAATACTTTTCTCCGTTTAGCTGGTATCAGTATGGAGCGCAAAATGGCGACCCTGATTATGCAGGCAACCACCAAAATTCTTCTGGTGTTCCTGCACTTACAGCGATGGGGCCGTGGAAAGTAGAGACACCATCCTTTACTGTAACTGACGCAGATGAGTTAGTTCGCGTTTGGGTACAGCCTTACGCTAATGTGTTAAGTGGCACTACTTGGTGGGGATTTTTCCTTTCTCTAATTCAGGTAACAAAAGTATGAGTAAGTGTTGCGGCAACATACCAAACCCTGTGAAATTCAACGAAGAAAGAAAAACCTGGAAAGATGCAGGCAAGCCCATGCGTCCTGAAGGTGAAATGACCAGGATATTCATGGAGGAATGTTCGCCTTGCAAGTATTTTAAAAGGTTGATTGGACAAAGAGGGAAATGCGGTATATGCGGGTGCTTTTTGCACCCTACATCTAATACGGCAAATAAGCTGGCATGGGCTACAACTCAGTGCCCTGCCCCCAATCCTAAGTGGAAACCATGGAATACCCAAAACACGTAAAATATGAGATAATCATTGACTACTCTATAAAACAAGGGATTTCTTATGAGTGTTAGAGCATCTTACGTTTCTGGTGGATTGGCTGCTCGAATACGTGCAGGCGCAGACACAAGCATTCAAGGTATGCGAGGGTCACAAGCTCTCGATCAAATCGGCGCAAAAGGCGTAGAGCAGCGTGCGCTAGAAAACTTGTCTCAAGAAGGTCGTGTAGCCCTGGCTAACATCACTCAAGGTGGTGCAACAGGCAGGCAGAAAATGCAGGGCGAGCAAGCCCTGGAACAGCTAGCAGCAAAAGGTGACATCAATGCTGCCTCAATGTTGCAATCCTATCAGCAGAATAGAGGCATGCTTGACGCTACAACTCAAGCAAATATGCAGCTAGGTCAAGCTCAGACTGGGTTTCAAAAACAGCTAAACCAGCAGTCGGCAGGTCTTAACAGACAAAACGCTGCTTTTCAAAACACACTAAACCAGCAATCAATGAAGTTTGGTGCTGGGTTAAACGAGCAAGCAGCGCAGTCCACGTTTGGTCGAAATCTAGCAGGTCAACAGTTTGGCGCAGACCTTACAGAGCAAGCTGCCCAAAACACGTTTGGCCGAAACCAGCAAATGCAGCAGCAAACCCATGATTTAAATCAGCAGACCATGCAGAACCAATTCAATCTTGGTCAGCAAGGTGCAGATGCTGCTCAAGACAGGGGATTTTCTGGAATTAACCGGATGAACGAGATGATGTTTGGTGGGCCTGGGGGCGGGATGTTCGGGCAAATACAAAACGCCATGGGCGGAATGACGGGAGGAGGCAATGCTCCTCAATTCGGAGGTTCTGGTAGCTTTGGGCAGACTGGAGCAGGACAGCAAGTTGCGGCAGGTTTAGGGGGCAACCCGTTCATGTCTGCAATGGGCATGATGACTCAAGGGCCTGCTGGACCACCCCCTGGTGCTTCGGCTCAGGGACCTATGGGCAACACAGCACAGATGACAAACAATCAAGCATGGGCAAATAACGCAGGTGCTATGGCTGGCAACGTGGCAAAGGCTGGATTTGGATCAAACCTTGATGCAACTCAAGCAATGGCTGGTGCTGGTCAACGGGCTGGCGGAATGGCTGCAACTAGAAACGCTCCTGGTTTGCAAGCTGCCGCGCAAATGCCTGCTGCCGCAATAAACGCATACGGAACTGCAATGGGTGGAGTAGCATAAATGAGCCTTATGAACTCAAACATATTCAGTAACCTTCCTGGCGCACTCCAGCAGGGTCAAGCTGGGCAAGGAATTTTTGGCAATGCCATGCTTAACCAGGGTCCAGTGTCGGAGCAGCAAGGGCTTTGGAATGTGCAGCAAGCTAGGCAAGGAGGTCCTGGTCAAGCTGAAACTGAAAAAGCATTGCGAAGACAAATAGGTACAGGTCAATCGTTCAGTAAAACTCACCAAGATATTGCTGAGTCAACTGCTGCGCTTGGAAACCAGCAGGCTACTCAAGCTGCTGCTCAGGCTCAAATGGGCAATACACAGCAAAACCAGCAAGCGATGCTTCAATCTGCTGGAGCGCAAAGCCAAGCACTTGATTCTTGGAATCAAGCTCAAGCCAATCAGCAAGCTGGATTGGCAGCACCAACCATGAACGCAATGACTAGCCTTGGGACAAATATGTTTGGTGCCATGGGTCGGCAGGCAGCGTCAGGATTCCAGCAGACTCCGCAGGTTGGCACTCAGTCTTTAGGCAATAACTTCCAAACAGCTAACACTTTTAATCCCACTCAAATGCAAGCGTCACAAACTGCGCCTCAATTTGCTTCAGTAGGCAATGTCCAAGGCGGAAGAGCAAATGTAGGAACAGTCAATCCGCAGGGCTGGATGACATCAGCAGCAAAGGTATAAAAGATGCCAGAAAATAGACCATACGCAGGTGAAACACCTGAAGAATTTCAGGCAAGAATGGTTAAGCAGCAGCAGCAGCAGCAGCAGCAGCGTCCGATGACTTTGCAGGATGACGGGCAGCGAACTCCGCCTGCTACTCTTCTGGATACTGGGGAACGCACTCCTCCTCTTAGGGCTTCGGACCAGGAAGTGGCTGAGCAAGAATATCAAAGCCAGTATAATTCCACTGTGCCTACAAGCACTCCTGTCAGGGCACCTGACAACGAAGGATGGGACGTAGAATCTGGGGCATACAGAGAGACCCAGCCAGAGCAAGAAGTTGTTGACGAAGAAGGCATGATTCGACCAGGGTACAAGAACCCAAGCGGTGACATGCAGCGGTCT
>NZQM01000080.1 GCA_002695905.1 Parvibaculum sp. | reverse complement strand
GATATGAAGCTCGAAATGCTTCTGCATGGAGAGCAATCGATTGAGCTCTACCGCCCACTGCCCCCCTCAGCAACCGTAACGGTGGTCGGCCGTATCACGGAAGTCTGGGATAAAGGCAAAGCAGCAGTGCTGGGCGTCGAAAGCGTCGCAAGTGATGCCGACGGTGAGTTGTTCAAAACGCATGCGACGCTGTTCGTGCGCGGTGCTGGCGGCTTCGGTGGCGAGCGCGGCCCCTCGTCAGCCGGGATTAACGTAGCGCCCGACCGCGCTCCCGACATTATTGTGGAAGACGTAACGCGCCCCGAGCAGGGCGCTATTTACCGTCTGTCCGGCGACAGCAATCCAATCCACATTGATCCCGATTTTGCTAAACTGGGCGGCTTCGGACGCCCTTTCGTACACGGTCTTTGTACCTATGGGTTTATCGGCCGCGCCGCTCTTAAGGCGCTTTGCGGCAACGACCCATCAAAGTTTCGTTCCTTTAGCGGTCGGTTTGCAGACCAAGTCTACTTTGGCGACACCATCGTCACAAAAATTTGGAAGACCGGTGCGGGCGAGGCGATCATTCAGGGCGAGACACAGAAAGGCAAAATTGTTCTGTCTCAAGCCAAAGTAACATACGGCGAATGAGGTAAATCACGCAGATGACGGTTTCGGCTTTCTCCCATCTTCTGGCGCCACTTGATCTTGGTCACACGCAGCTTAAGAACCGTGTGCTGATGGGGTCGATGCATACGGGTCTGGAAGAAATGCCTGACGGCTACGCCCGGCAGGCCGCTTTTTTCTCTGCCCGGGCCAGGGGCGGTGTCGGGCTGATCGTTACCGGCGGCATCTCTCCCAACATAGCCGGCCGGTTGGCGCCGCGCGCCTCAGTCATGACGGAAGAAACCGTTGCCGGTCATCGGCTTATCGTTGACGCTGTTCACGCCGAAGGCGGCAAGATCATTCTGCAACTCCTCCATGCCGGGCGCTATGCGCGGCACGAAGATTTGGTTGCCCCTTCGGCTATCGCGTCAAGTATCAACCCGCTTACACCCCGCGCTCTCACAACCAAAGAGATAGAGGAGACGATTGAGGATTTTGCCCGCACCGCCCTGCTGGCCAGAAAGGCCGGTTACGACGGCGTCGAAATCATGGGTTCAGAAGGCTATCTGCTCAACCAGTTCACCGCGCCGCGCACTAACCAACGTGATGACGGTTGGGGCGGCTCGGCGGAGAACCGCCGCCGTTTTCCGCTTGAGACCGTAAGACGCGTCCGCGAGACGGCGGGCCCGGACTTTATCATCATCTACCGATTGTCAGTGCTCGATCTGGTGGAGGGCGGCAACAGCTGGGAAGAAATCGCCGCCCAAGCAAAAGGTGTCGAGGCCGCTGGCTCCAGCCTTATCAATACCGGTGTCGGCTGGCACGAGGCACGCATACCAACCATTGCCCACATGGTCCCACGGGGCGCTTTCATTTGGGCAGTCGAGAAACTCAAGGGCGAGGTCACAATCCCGGTTGTCGCCTCAAACCGCATCAACACGCCTGAACAAGCCGAAGAAATATTGGCGGGCGAAAAAGCCGACATGGTGTCCATGGCGCGCCCGCTCCTGTCCGATCCCGATTTGGTCGCAAGTGCGGCAGCGCTGCGGCCTGTCAATATTTGCATCGGTTGCAACCAAGCATGTCTCGACAATGCTTTCACCGGCAAACTCACCACTTGCATGGTGAACCCTTTCGCCTGCCGGGAAACGGAGCTTCGACTCGAAACCGCAACCAAGCCAAAACGGATTGCCATCGTGGGGGCCGGCCCAGCGGGGTTGGCGGCCGCGGAAATTTCCGCACGGCGAGGGCACCAGGTCACCCTGTTGGACGCAGGTAAACAGATCGGCGGCCAGTTCAACCTCGCCCGGCGTATCCCAGGCAAAGAGGATTACGCCGAAACCATTCATTACTACGAACGCCGCTTGTCGGATTTAGGCGTGACCATTCGTCTGGAGACGATGGCCGACGCTGCAATCCTTTCCGCTCTCGGTGCTGACGAAATCGTTCTGGCGACCGGCGTGCACCCTCGCGTACCGGACATTGAAGGGGTCGGCCACCTTTGCGTAATGACCTATGATCAAGCCATTCTAAAACCGGAGAGGGTTGGCAAAAGAGTGGCACTTATCGGGGCCGGCGGCATCGGCTTCGATGTTGCAGCACTTTTGTTACACCCAGAAGGAACACAAGACCCCCGTAAACCAGATACTCTAACCTTCGCACGGGAATGGGGCATAGACCTTACATATCAGGCTCGGGGCGCGCTATTGCCGAGCGAGCACCGCTGGCCGGCGCGCCGCACGGTCTATCTGCTGCAAAGGCGAGAAAGTTCCAAATTCGGAACAGGCCTCTCCAAGACACGAGGGTGGGCTAATTTTTTGGAAGTGATGTTTCGTGGTGTCAACATGATCGGTGATGCCGTCTACAAAAAGATAGACGATGATGGCTTGCATGCTGAAATCTGCGGAGACGCCCGCGCTTTCAACGTGGATACAATTGTCTTATGTTCCGGTCAAGAACGCTCCGACGCGCTGCTTCCAGAGTTACAATCTCTAGGCGTTCCGCTTCACTGTATTGGCGGCGTGAAGGATCCGCGCGAACTCGACGCGGTGCGAGCGTTCGAAGATGGTACGCGGCTAGCGCTCACCTTGTAGCAAGAACGGAAGACACGACAAACCATGGGAGAATCGACAGGATCAGAAATGTCCAACGCGCGATCTGCAACCGTCAAGTCGGCGGCGCGCGTTCTGGAAATTTTTGAATATTTTGACGAGACGCGTCGGCCTGTCACTATTCACGAGGCAGCCGAAGCTCTCGGATATCCGCACTCAAGTAGCGCGGCCCTCCTCAAAAGTCTTGTTGCGCTTGGCTACCTTGACCATGACGAGAGGGCGAAGACGTTTTTTCCCAGCATTCGCATTTCACTTCTGGGAAACTGGATTGAGGCCGAGACGCTTCCAGTCCGCCACATTCACCGTCTGATGCAACATCTTTCAGATGAAACCGGCTGTACTGTGATCCTGGCAATTCGGTCTGGTGTTCACATTCAGTACATCAAAGTACTGCAGGGAACGACGCCCATTCGATTTTACGTGAAGCCTGGCACGCGACGACTCCTGCCCTTCTCGACAATCGGACGCGTACAGCTCGCTGCATTGCCAACCGCAAAGGGGTCCCAACTCATCAAAGAGGCCCTCTCACGCAACCCAGAGGCAGCAGCACAATCGCAAGCGCAGATTGAGGAAGAGCTCACCGGGATTAGACGGCGGGGATATGCATTCTATACCGGACTGGTGACGCCAAATGCCACGATGCTGGCCATGCCGGTGGCCAAAACCCGCGCCGGGGAGCCGGTCGCCATCGGCATCGCCGCACCAAAGGATCATTTTAAGGATCGAAAGCGGGCATATATTGACCTTATGAAAGAAGCCATCAAAGCAAATATCACAGAAGCTGCTGGCAACCCGGTTTCCCCCGAAATCAAAACTACCAAAAAGTCCTAACCGGTCTGCTCTAGGATAAAGTCGGCCATTTCCTCGGTAGCCTCGCGCCCTTCGCCTAATATTGGTCCAAACCAGTGCCAAACATGGATCATGTCTGGCCAAATCTTGAGGGTCACGGGTACACCAGTGGCTCTCAGCCGTTGGGCGAGCAACTCACTATCGGACAGGAGAACTTCCGCCTCGCCGACCTGAACCAAGACAGGCGGCAGACCGTTGAGATCAGCATGAACCGGCGAGGCGAGGGCCGTCTTGCGATCTACATCGCCCAGATACGCATCCGTCCAGCGCTCAAGGTCAAGGTGACGCACCATCGGGTCAATATCAGCATTCTTGGCATAAGAGATGCCGACATTCTCGAGGTTTGCCCAAGGTGAGATGCAAACCGCGGCAGCTGGCATCGGCAATCCGTCATCGCGGGCAGCGATCAACGTTGCAACAGTCAAGCCGCCGCCCGCGGAATCGCCCGCGATGGCAAGACTTGTTGCATCATAACTGCTGTCCAACAACGCCTGATAGACCGCGAGCGCATCGTCGACCGCTGCCGGAAAAGGATGTTCGGGCGCACGCCGATAGTCAATCAGCAGCACAGGGCTCCCCAACGACACCGCAATGGCTGCGCACATATGACGGTGTGAGCGCACCGATCCAAGCGCATATCCGCCGCCATGAAGATAGAGCAGCACTCCTTTGCCGTCCGCCCCATCCGGCTTAAGCCACTCTCCCGGCACGCCCGCGATCACTGTTTTTTCGACCGTAACACCGCCTGGAACACCGAAGGCCTCGCCAGCCTCGTCATAACCTGTGCGGAATTCCTCGAGGGTCCGCTCCTCATCCGAGGCCATGCCCTTCAACATTTCCCGTACCATAGAAAGTTCTTGCAGGCTCATTCGTCGCGTCTCCTTGATTTAAGCCGCCATACCGTTACGCAAGAGCCGACCGGGAAGCTTGTCGCCAGCGCTTAGCATATCAGTCCCATTTTCCCGGATCAGAGTGCCGTTCACAACAACCGCCGTAACGCCAATAGCGTCCGCAATCAGCCGGTCCTCTCCGGCAGGCAAATCATGAACCCTGCGCAGCGCGCTCGCACCGACAGTATCGGGGTCAAAAACCACCACATCCGCCGGTGCGCCCTTTTCGAGCTTCCCCCGATCCTTGATGCCAAAGACTTCTGCAGGCCGCGATGTCAGCATCCGCACCGCCTCCTCAAGCGAAAGCACCTTTTTTTCGCGCACCCAATGACCTAAAAGGTGTGTCGAGAAACAAGCGTCGCAAAGCTGGCTCGCATGTGCGCCGGCATCTGACAGGCCGAGCACAGTCGTGGGGTCCTTGAGAAGGATGGCGATGTCATCTTCATTTGAATTCGCTACGGGGATGCGAAAGCGTGTGGTCAGATCAGACTCCAAGGAGAGGTCAAGGGCCAGATCCAGAGAATCAACGCCTTTCTCTTTTGCGATTTCGCTAACAAGCCTTTCTTCATAGTCAGGCATATTTGAACAAAATGAAACGACTGTCTTCTCCCACGCGGCCCGCATTCCCCCCTGAACCGCCGCCCGGAACGCCTCGCGGAAATCAGCATCAGCGTAAAGCTTCAATTTACCGGCATGGTCTGCCTTGTTGACCGGCGCGAATGCCGGCATGCTCTGGAACAAAAAGGGTTGATCGAACCTGAACTCAAAGTTCAGCGGACGGCAGGTAACTTGCGGAAAAACCGCATACCCGTTCTTCACAAGCTCGGCGGACCGGGTAAGCTGTTCCTCCATTGAGCCGACATTGAGAACACCTCCGCCGCCCAAAAGCGCTGTCCAACTGACGTTGCGCCCCGATATTTTGTTCAACTCCGCAAACTCGTCAAACGATAGGTCGCGCCCCACTGTTGCTTGTATAATGCCCGCCTTCTGTTCTCCCAAGGCGCTGGCAATGTCACGGATCTCAGAGAATTCCGCCATGCGGCTCGGGACGGGACGGCCTTCATATCCGACATGGGTGGGCGATTTTGAGGTCGCGAACCCCAACGCCCCCGCTTCCAGGCCCTCACGCATAATGTCTTTCATACGGGCGACTTCTTCATCGGTTGCCGCCCGCTCGGTCGACTCTGGACCCATCACATAAAGCCTAAGAGGCGTATGCCCCAAAAGCGCTGCGACATTGATCGATGACCCGCCCTTTTCCACGCTATCGAGATATTCGGTGAAAGTTTCAAACGACCAGTCAGCGCCGAGGCCCGCCTCAAGCGACTTCACGCTCATGCCTTCGACATTTTCAAGCGTCCGGACAATCAGATCCCGATGTTCCTTGCGCGTTGGCGCAATGCCAAACCCGCAATTCCCCATGACCACAGTGGTGACACCATGCCAGGGTGAAATGGAAAGCATCGGATCCCAATTTATCTGGGCGTCATAATGCGTGTGGATGTCGACGAAACCGGGAGCCACAATCCGCCCCCCTGCGTTGATCGTCGCGTCGGAGGCTTCAGGGGCCTTACCCAGTGCCACCACCTTGCCGTCTTTAATACCGACATCACCTTCATACGCAGGCTTGCCAGTCCCGTCGATGATCCGCCCACCGACGATCTTAAGATCATATCCCATGATTTATGGTCCTTCGGCCCGCTTACTGGATGCTGAGATTGTAGAGTTCCGCAACATTATCGTGACAGATCCAATTGCGTTCCTGTTCGCTCAGATCTTTGGCATGTTCCTCCAGCATCGACTGCGACCAAGGCCAGGTGGAATCCGAATGAGGGAAATCGTTTGCCCACATCAAGCGGCGGACATTGCACATGTCTTTCATCTTGAAGGCGACCCAATCATCCTGGAACGTCACATAGATGTTGTCGTGGAAGTATTCGCTCGGCAAACGCTTGAGTGGAGGCGCCTTCATCCAATAGCGGTGACGCTTATAAGCGTGGTCCATGCGGTACATATAATGTGGTACCCATCCAGCATCCGCCTCGACGCAAACCACCTTGAGAGTGGGAAAGCGGTCAAACACGCCGCCGAATATGAACGTGCCCATGACATCCTGGCATCCGCGAATAATCGACAGGAATCCATTTATCTTCGGACCGCGAACTTTCCCCGCAAGAGAATCCGAACTGCCGGTTAGAATGTGAAAGGAGAGCGGCATATCAAGTTCGACCGCCGTTGCATAGACTGGATCGTAAACAGCGCTGTCATAGTCTTCAACGGCCGGGTTGCCCGGCATCATCACACCTTTGAATCCCATTTTATGGGCGTCTTTAAGCTCCTGCACGCCATCTTCCGGGGTCCGCATGGAAACTTGCGCCAGACCATAGAGACGGTCGGGAGCCTCACTGCAATATTCCTGAAGCCAGCGGTTATAAGCCTCAAAGCAGGCTTTTTTGTAGTCGAAGTCAGGGTGATTGCAGAGCATCATGCCAACCGTCGGGTATATAAACTCGGCTGCGATGCCATCTTTTTCCTGATCGGCAACCCGGTATTTTGCATCCCAGCCACTCTTCCACAGGTCTCCGAACTTCACACCGTCCGTGGTGATGTCAGCTGGGTCTTTGCCCGCTGCCGCTACGAGCCCCATCGGGATCGGCGTATCAAGCCCATCAATCACAAAGACGTCGCCAATCGTATCCATCGTCGTCATATGTGGTGCCGTGTTCTTATATTTGGGATCGATATAATCAATGTAGCAGTTGGGCGGTTCGGTAATGTGCGAATCCGCTGAAATCGGGCGCTTGAGCATGGTATTTCCTCCCAGTTAGTGGATCAGTGACTTTTTATCATTTTCGCTAGCTTGTTGCTCAGAGTCCAACTAAAATCACATTTGTATAACAAAAAATATATATATGTTACGATGGGAGACAACCAGATGGCCCCAGTTCTTTTCGAAAAGCACGGCCATGTCGCGCTGATTACCCTAAACCGGCCCGAGGCACGCAACGCCTTCAATCCCGAAATGCTGGTGCGGCTGGGCGGAATGTGGGAGGAGGTGCGCGATGATGATGACATTCGGGTCGCCATTGTCACCGGTGCTGGCGACAAGGCATTCTGTTCCGGCGCCGACTTGGGAAAGCTCATTCCACTCATCAGCGGTGCCCGACAGCCAGAAGACGAATGGGACAGGAAAGCGCTAGAGGCGCCTGACCTTATTGGCAACGGTCTTTTGAGAACGTTCGACGCGGGCAAGCCCGTGGTCGCGGCGCTCAACGGCCATGCCATCGCAGGCGGGATGGAACTAACGCAAGGCGCGGATCTGCGGATTGGCGTGGAATCAGCCAAGCTTGGGGTGCAGGAAGTCAAATGGGCGATCTTCCCCGGCGGTGGTTCGACCGTGCGCCTGCCCAAGCAAATACCTTACGCTCGCGCCATGGAGCTGCTTTTGACAGGGGATCTAATCACGGCTCAGGAAGCGTATGACCTGGGGTTCCTCAACCGTGTCGTCCCAGATGGACAGGCCGTTGAGGCCGCCATGGAGCTGGCCGGGAAGATTGCCGCCAACGGTCCGATCGCCGTGCAGGCGATCCGTAGATCAGCTCGCGCGTGCCAAGGACGCCCAGAAGAAGAAGCGATGAAGATGGAATCGCGCTTTGCAGCGCCCGTTTTTAGAACCGAAGATGCGCGCGAAGGACCGCGCGCTTTCATGGAAAAACGCAAACCAGTCTACAAAGGCCGCTAATGCTGCCGCACAATTCAAGCGATGGAGAAAAGCGATGCAATTCGGTGTACAGATGGTGTTCCAAAACTACAACCGCGAGGTTAGTGACGCACAGGTCTATGAAGAAGACATCAACCTTGGTCTGCTCGCAGAGGAATTGGGCTTCGACGCCCTTTGGCCCGTCGAGCATCACTTTGAGAACTATTCTTTCTGCCCTGACAATACTCAGTTTCTGAGCTACATGGCGGCCCGGACGAGCCGCATCAAGCTTGGCACTGGCGCGGTCATTCTACCTTGGAACATGCCGATCCGCGTGGCGGAGAAGATCTTGCTTCTCGACCATCTCAGCAACGGCCGGACGTTGTTCGGCATGGGCCGCGGACTGGCCCGCAAGGAATATGCCGGAATGGGCATCAACATGGACGAAGCGCGCGACCGCTTCGACGAAGCCGCCGACATGATCATTGAAGCGATTGAGACCGGTTTCATCGAAGGCGGCGGCGCCTACTATCCTCAAGCACGCACAGAGATCAGACCCGCGCCCCACAAAAGCTTCGAGGGCCGGATTTATCAGGTGGCAATGTCGCCGGAATCAGTCTTGGAAGCTGCCAAGATCGGGGCACGCATGGTGATCTTTGCCCAACGCGCCTGGGAAGAGCAGGCCAAGGCGGTGGCCATCTATCGCCAAGCCTTTGAGGAGCATCACGGCACAAAATCGCCGCCGATCATGATTTGCGACTTTACCTACTGCGACACGGTGCCTGAGCGCGCCGAAGAGCTCGGACGCAAATATGTGACCAACTATCTTTTGACTGTGCTCGACCATTACGAACTTGCCGGTGACCATTTGAAAGACGCCAAGGGTTACGAGGCTTATGGCGACGCCGTTGAGGCTATCCGCGCATTTGGTAAAGAGGGCATGGCAGCTGGCTATCTCGATGTCACAGCCTGGGGGACACCAGAACAGATCATCGAGAAGTATCAAAAGCGCTACGAACTTCTCGGCGACTTCGACATTAATCCCTGTTTCCGTTTCGGTGGCATAAGCTACGAAGAGGCAGAGCGCTCGATGCGCGCCTTCGCCAAACATGTTATGCCGGTGCTGAAAGATTGGGACGCGCGGAAAGCGGCTTAGACCACCAGTGTCTGCTAAGTCACAGTCTGCTAGACCATCATCTGAAAGCGGAACCAACTTCCGGAAAAGAGACCAATGAACTTGCTTTAAGAGCCCTGGCCTGATGAACCGAGACAGGTTGCCCAGCACACACCTCAAGCCGGTGTGTGTGTTACTCCACCAGCCCGTTGAGCCTGGAACTCCGCTTCGAGACGTTTGGATTCCGCCTCAGCCTCGCGATAGACGGACGGCTCATGAACACCTAGGCGGGAACGCACGTCCTCAAGCGGCAATTGCAGCCAATCCTCCCAGGCAATAGCCGGGAACCATCCGGCCTTGCGGCCCCGACGCCATGCTTCGAAAGCCGCCCGGAAGACCGGGAGTTGCGATTGTTCACGGCGGGTTTTTAGAATGCCAATCAGCACAATATAAGCGATGCCGTGATTGTACATCTGGCCATTGCCGAAGGAGAGCACACAGATCTCACCTAGGCCGTCGCGGCCATAACCGGTCACGACATGCCAAAGGTCATGGCTATCGCGCATCCGGTTGCGGAACAGTTCGGCATCGTCATTTTGGAAACGGCGCCCTGAACCTTCTTCGCTCGCTTCCACCAAACCATCCGCGCTCAGACCTTCGCCATAGACAAAGTCAAGATAGGCGCGGCCAAGGCTTCCCACTGGAAGCCGCGCCAGCGCCTCCCGGTCGCGCAGCCGATCCAGAAGACTGAGGCGGCGCTGAAGAATATCCCGGCCTCCCGGCGAAGTGACAAACCGTTTGAACGACTTGTAGTGAGAGCTCCCAGATAAGGCATCAACAATGCGGAAAACCTGCGCAGTGTCTTCCTTATTCTTAAGAAGCACTCTTGTCGCCTTCAGTGCGACCAAAGGCCTTATCCGCCTCTTCAACCTTTCACTAACCATGATGTTTCCACCTCTGTCGTTATTGTGTTGT
Organism: Parvibaculum sp.; assembly: GCA_002695905.1. Taxonomy (GTDB): domain Bacteria; phylum Pseudomonadota; class Alphaproteobacteria; order Parvibaculales; family Parvibaculaceae; genus Mf105b01. The sequence continues at coordinate 6,111 of NZQM01000080.1, read as the reverse complement.
ACGCCGGTTATTTGGGTCGGGGGTCCCGAATGAGCACTGTACCTTGAGCGGCGCAGCAAGCCCGTCCCTCATTGGAAACATCAATCCGCACCACCGCCGTCGACTTGGTCATGGAAATAAGGTTGGCTTCCGCTACCACCGTTCCCTTACTGACCGGGGCGAGCAGATTTAGCTTGAACTCCGTGGTTGCCGCCCATTGACCTTTTTTCATATGCGGGTAGCAAACGCAGCCCAGCACATGATCACACAAAGCCGCCAACACGCCGCCATGCATATTCCCGATTGGGGTCAGCAACTTGTCAGTCACAGGCATTTCCGCACGGATCAAACTTGGTTCCGCATGGACAATCCGAACCCCCAGAAAATCAGGCAGCCCAGCCATTGAATTGCTGGCATTCATAAACGCGTCCGCAATTTCCTGATTGAATTCAGGTAATTTTGCTGTAATGGCCATCGTCTTCCCCTCAGGCGTATTGGCTGGCGCCCGAGAGCGCGTTTTCGGCATCCGCCACAAGGTCTTTCATAACCTCCGCGGCCGGGCGCACCTTCTTAATAAGACCCATCCCCTGGCCCGCAAATCCTGGCGCAATGTCCTTGCGGTTGCTCGCCATGCCAGAGGCGAGCACTGGCCCAGCAATTATCGACTGGAAGGGCATTGGAAGCGGCTCCTTCTTTTCGTCAACCCAGGCCTGCGACCATTTGTTTTTGATAATGCGGGCGGGTTTGCCAGTGACGGATCGTGACACGACTGTGTCACCGTCCCCACTCTCGGCAATTACCTCTTTCTGATAATCCTCAATTCCCGCTTCCTCTGTTGCAAGAAACGTCGTTCCTATCCACGCTCCTTCGGCACCCAACATAAACGCAGCGGCGATCCCCCGACCATCTGATATACCACCAGCGCCCAGAACCGGGATGCGGCCCGCTACCGCGTCAACAACCTGGGGAATCAATGCCATTGTCCCGATTGGGGAGTTGTGACCACCGCCATCATGGCCTTGGGCCACGATCAGATCGATGCCCGAACTAACCACTTGTACCGCGTGCTTCACTGCACCGACGACCGCCATCACCTTGGTGCCATTAGCATGAAGCTGGTCCATCCACGGCCCTGGATGGCCAAGGCCTGCCGCATAAACGGGTACCTTCTCCTCGATCACGACGTTCATCTGCGCCTCGAAAAACTCCTTGGAGAAAACTTGCGGGGATTTTTTACTACCCTTGATAGGCGCCATGTCAGCGATTATTGACGAGCGGCCAACTGATTCAAGGCCTTCCTTGTCCATAAAATCCCGAGCGAATGCTTTATACTCGCTAAGCACTTCCATCGGATCAATGTCCCCGCCTCCCGATTGGGGCTTACTGCCTCTTCGAACCGACGCGGGTAACAGCGTATCTACGCCGAACGGCTTGTCGGTGAGCGAACGCACTTCTTCAATCCATTCGCGCAACTGTTCTGGTGAACATGCAGCAGCTCCAAGAATGCCAAGCCCGCCGGCATTAGATACAGCGGCAGCCAATCGAGGCACACTCGCACCTCCCATTCCTGCGAGCAGGATGGGATACTTGATCCCCAGAATATCGCAAATACGGCTTTTCAGTGCCATGCTTCTCCTCCATATAAGAGAACCAAAAATTTAGTTCTTCCCTTTATCTCTATTCATATCAGCGTTCAAAGCTGGAAATTGTTCCGACCGTCAATTCAGTGCTCGGGGCGCGTATCACGAACAATTGCGGCCGCATCGTCCCATCGCACACATTTGGACATCAAATCGGGATAGCGCTTTTCAAGATAGCTGTCCGAACGGCGCATGAACCGCAGCATTTCCGTTGACGCCAGTTCCGGATTCCGACCCTCGATCGCAGATAAGAAGCGATCATACGCTTTCAGCTGATAGTTGCGCTCTGCCTCGCTGTAGGTAATGCCGATCCCCGAAGCGTTCGTGATATGATGCAAAGCTACAACTAGAAAACCGATCAACGGGTTTTGGCTTGCCCACGCTAAAAGGTCGTGGAACCGCCGGTTCTCCTCGACATAGTCTGAGGAAGTTCCATCGAGATTGCGTAGCCGATCAAGCGAACCGCGCAAAAGCTCAATGTCGTTCGCCGTCGCCCTTTCAGCGGCATGGGCCGCCATGCCAGGCCCAATGGCTTGACGTACCTCTATGAGCGCCCGGAAATCAGCACCAACGAACTGCAGTAACAACGCCATCGTGCTTGCAAAATTGTCCGCCTTGGGCTCCCGTACGACAGGCCCGCCACCCGGCCCTGGCTTCAGATGGATCACACCCTGTAATTCCAAAAACCGCAGCGCTTCTCTCAATGTTGCCCGCGCCACCCCATAGCGTATGAGCATCTCTTGCTCCGGCAGAAGTTTGTCGCCCACGTCAAGGTCACTGCGGCCAATCTCGTCGACGATTTGATGCGCAACCAGCAGAGCCCTTTTGGTGCCACGATGCCGCGGATCGTCATTCACTTTTCTCGCCGCGCTCAGGTTCGAAACCATTGTCAATCCTTACGTCCTACCAGCGCCATGTTGTGTCCATTACTTAGAAACGGGAAAGCACCTACTTCACTAGACAGCAGACCATCGTAACCATTATAATAGTTTAATCTACCCTTGAACAGTAAGAAATTTCAGAAGGAACCGCCGACGATGGCTGCTCAAGCAAGCCGATTAACGTTTAATACGCCAGACGGTTTAACCCTAGCCGCCGACAGCTTCGGTCCGGACAACGGGTATCCTGTGCTTTTTGCCCATGGCGGCGGGCAAACCCGCCATGCATGGCAGAACACGTGCATCGCCTTCGCTGCACAAAACTACCGTGCCGTCGCAATCGACCTGCGTGGCCATGGCGCGAGTGACTGGGCGCCGAACGGTGATTATCGGCTTGAGAGGTTCGCTGCAGATTTGACGCTTGTCGCAGACAGCTTCAACAAACCACCAGCCCTCGTTGGCGCTTCGCTCGGCGGCATGGCCGGCCTTATCGCTCAGGGAGAAAAAGCACCTACTGACGCGCGCGGATTTTCCGCAATCGTCTTGGTCGACATTGCGACCCGGATGCGTATGGACGGGGTGGAAAAGATTATCGGGTTCATGTCCGAAAACCTAAACTCAGGTTTCACATCGCTTGAAGAAGCGGCCGACGCGGTTGCACGGTACCTGCCCAACCGCCCCCGCCCGAAAGACCTGTCTGGCTTGCAGAAAAATCTGCGCCGCAAGGAGGATGGTCGCTATTATTGGCACTGGGATCCACGCTTCATCACAGGCGACAATCGACCCGAAGGCAGCCGAAGCCCAGATCGGCTTGAAATGGCTGGACGCAACCTGTCCATTCCCACTCTGCTCATTCGCGGCAAGCAAAGTGAACTTATCGATATGGATTCCGTGCGGGCTTTCCAAGAGCACGTTCCCCACGCTGAGTTTGTTGACGTCGCTCATGCCGGACATATGGTGGCGGGTGATCGCAATGATGTCTTCTCGGACGCGGTTATGACATTTCTCAGTAGCCAGCGCGAAGCAGTACCGATGCCGACTGACGGTTGATCCCCCATCTACTGGACACTGAGTACTGGGCGCCGCCAATTTTCTTGTGGCGTCACATGGTCGTGTAACCGCCATCGACAACGACCTCAGACCCCGTCATGTATGAAGCCTCGTCCGATGCAAGAAACAAAACTGCATAGGACACCTCCATCGGTTCAGCCGGCCGGCCGAGAAGCGTGGTGCCTATGATCTGCTGCGTGATGGCCTCATCAACGAGCATATCTTTTGTCATGTTGGTGCGTATGATACCCGGATGCACAGAATTCACTCGAATTTTGAACGGCGCATAGTCCACCGCGGTTGATTTCGTCAGCAACCGAACAGCCCCTTTCGACGCCTGATAGGCCGCCGAGGCCGGCGCGCCGATCAAACCGTAGATCGAAGAAATATTGACGATTGAGCCGCCACCAGCCGCCTGCATCGCAGGAAGCATGTATTTCGTCCCGTAAAAAACGCCTTTGACGTTTATGTCAAGAACGCGATCAAAATCCTCATCCAACGTATCCTGAACGGTGGACAAGACGAGAATGCCAGCATTGTTTATGAGAATGTCAACACGGCCGAAAGTAGCGATGGTTTGCTCCACGGCACTCTTCCAATCGGACGGGCACGCAACATCGAGCTTTATGAACCGGGCCTGCCCCCCTTCAGCATTTATCTCATCGACCACGGCGTGGCCGCCCTTTTCGTCCATATCGGTCACAACCAGCGTTGCGCCCTCACGCGCGAGCAGCAAAGCATGACAGCGGCCCATGCCGTTGGCACCGCCTGTCACAAAGGCGATTTTTCCGTCAACTCTCCCCATTCGCCTCTCCTCCTACTTTCCCCGTTACGCTTGCAGCGGACACTATCTGCTAACACAGCTTCGTTCATGCTCAGGCGATTCCCAATTCGCGCCTTGCAAAATTGCTGACGCCTTTATAATCAGCCTTACCATTAGGTGCGCGAAGAGCAATATCGCCAACGAGGATATGTTTCGGCGTTTTATACCCGGCAAGGCTTGCGCGGACATGGTTGCGCAACGCCGCCTCGTCAAACGTCGCGCCCTCTGACAATTTTACAATTCCGGTAACAGCCTGACCCCATTTTTCATCGGGCACACCGACCACGAGTGCGTCCTCGACGAAAGAATGCAGCTTCAGAACTTCCTCAACTTCTTCGGGATAAACCTTCTCGCCTGCGGTGTTTATACAGACACTGCCACGCCCGAGCAGCGTTAGGCTGCCGTCTTCTTCCACGATGCACCAATCGCCGGGGATCGAATAACGCTCGCCGCCGATGGTCTTGAACGTCGCGGCGGTCTTTACCGGATCCTTGTAATAGCCGACGGGAATTGGCCCGCCCAAAGCGATGATGCCAGACTTGCCACTGCCGGGCTCAACCGGCTGGTCGTCTTCGTCAAACACCCGGCACCGGCCGCCGATCTGAAACTTGGCGGTTTTTACCTCGCCGGCACTCGTCATAATGGAGCTGCCAAACCCAAGACCCTCCGAGGCACCGAAGGAATCCATCAACACGACGTTGGGCATATGTTTAAGAAGACCCCGTTTCACCTCGGTGCTCCACATGACACCCGACGAGAGAATGGACACAACACTGGACAGATCATATTTTCCCGGCGCCTCCTCAAGCCCTTGAAGCATTGGCTTGGCGAAGGCATCACCGACGATGGCCAACGAATTGACCCCACGGCGCGACACGGCGGACCACAGCTCATCGGCGTCGAGCGACGGACTTTCCAGCGTGACGATGCATCCACCGCTCATCATATTGCCTATCGCGGTGATAAGCCCGGTACCATGCATCAACGGGCAGGCCGGTAAGGATATCGGGCCGGGTCCGGCCTCTTTGATTGTCTCGACGAGCGCTGGCAAACTCTCGGGGACCGGCCCGAGCGCGCGAAGCGCGGTAAGCTGCGCTTCGCGCATGTCATCATGCCGCCACATCACGCCCTTGGGCATGCCCGTTGTTCCGCCAGTGTAGATAAACAACATATCGTCAGATGAACGCTGAATATCAAGCGGTACACCATCACCTGTTGTAACGATCTTCTCGTAATTCTCCGCAAAGGGCGCGGCAGATCCATCCGGGGCTACTTCTATGAAAGTTTTGACTTTTCCCAGCCGATCCTTCAGCTCCACGATGGTATCGCGAAACTCGGCGCCGTAGACAACCGTCTGCGCATCGGAATCGTCGAAAATGTAGAACACCTCATCGGGCTGGTAGCGATAGTTGATGTTCACATGCACCAGCTGACTTTTGAAGCAGGCGGCCATGGTTTCGACATATTCGGGCCGGTTGCGCATATAGAATGCCACTTTGTCGCCGGGCTTGGCGCCGCGTGCGAGCAGTGCACGGCCAAGATTATTGGACCGCCGCGTCGTTTCGCCCCACGAAATCACCCGATCTCCGTGAATGAGAGCAGGTGCATCCGGCGGCAAAACCTCCGAAATGCTGTCTAGAATGTCACCGAAATTCCACGTCATGTTGCTCCTCCCTGGTGAGCGTCCGATTTTTTAGGGCAGCCCATTTTAGAAACTCTGGCTTGCGCCCCAACCCGCTTT
>NZQM01000079.1 GCA_002695905.1 Parvibaculum sp. | reverse complement strand
GGTTTGGCAAGCTCACCGCGCGCCAGGATCCGTTCCTGCATTTCTACGAGACATTTCTGTCGGCTTATAATCCCAAGAAACGCAAAGCCCGGGGTGTCTGGTACACGCCGGAGCCGGTGGTGAACTTTATCGTCCGCGCGGTGGACGAGGTTTTGCAAACCGAGTTCGGCTTGGCCGGCGGCCTCGCCGATACCTCCAAAGTAACTGTGGACTGGGACACGGGGCAAACCCACAAAGGCAAAGCGATTACGATCAAGAAGGAGGTTCACAGAGTCCAAATTCTGGATCCGGCGACGGGCACGGGCACATTTTTGGCGGAGGCAATAAAACAGATTGCCCCTAAGGTGAAGGGTATTGCTGAGGGCATGTGGTCGCAATATGTGGAGCAAGACCTTATTCCCCGCCTGCACGGATTTGAGCTTTTGATGGCGTCTTACGCAATGTGTCACATGAAGCTGGATATGATCCTGACTGAGATGGGCTATAAGCCGACCAAAACGCCGCCGCGGCTCTCCGTCTATCTCACTAATTCTTTAGAGGAGGGCGAGCCCGCGTTCGCAGCGGGCGGGCGAGGGGAAGACCGTCCGTTTACAGCGTCATTTGAGCATCGACCTTTCACCCAAGTGTCTTCCTCGTGTCACCCAAGTGTCTTCCTCGTGTCACCCAAGTGTCTTCCTCGTGCACGACACGAGGATCCATACTGAGCTGAAAGGTTGCTTGGGCCTTGGCGGTCAAGCGCTGGGGTCAAGCCCGAGGGTGATATGAGGTGTTTGTGGTGACGCGCAGAACTCGCCATCCATGTAACCATGGGACGGGATGATGATGCGCGTGTCAGCCGTCTCCTAAACAGGTTTGGTTTCAAGTCAACAGGCGGTGGGAGCCACTTTAAACCGCTTTGATCTACGCCGGTTTTCCCTGGGCAAGGAGGGCGTGTGTGTTAGGGGCATTTTCTTCATTTTTGAAAACACTGGTAGCCTGCCGCAGGTGCCAGGCCTGCGCAAACACAGTGGTTCCTATGTGGTACCTAGTGGCATACAAGGGACCAGCTTTGGCAAACTGTCAGCGGTGTCTGCGATCTGTTCACTGATGAGGAACACGACAAATTCTTCAAAGCTGTCGGATACGAGGGCGATTAATCGCAACACGCTCTAGATTAATATCCGGACGGATAGGAAAAGCATCGACGCCGACCGGTCGCGACGTGCGGAACGCCCAAACCCTGCTGAGGATGAAGGTCAGGATCGCGGCTAAGCCGGTCGAGACCCACAAGGCTATCGTGTCGGAGACAGCGTCCTGCGAGAGTAGAGCAACCAGCAGCGTCTCGTTGCAGGCGAACCCGGTCAGGGCCGCGACAGCGAATTTTCGCAGCGCGCTTAACGGGCTAACGTCCTGATCGGCAAACGAAAATCCCAGGTGGCCAACGAAACTGACTAGAAACGCAGTTGCGAAGGCGAGCATGTTTGCCACCAGAAGCTGCCAGTTGGACTGGATCAGGAGGAAGCCGATAATCATGTGGACGAATGTCGCCAACAGACCCACCATCCCGAATCTCAGCGTCTGTTTCAACATTACGGTTACTCTGATTTGATGGAATGATCTTCCGCGACGATGAAGCCAGGACGTCCTTTTACCTCAGTAAAGACGCGAGAGAGATATTCACCGAGTACCCCGATCGAAATCAGTTGCACCCCACCCAGCAGCGTGATGGCGACGACAAGCGTCGACCAGCCCGGCACGGCGATGCCGAAGACCAGGGTGCGAAGGGCGATCCAGAGTCCATACAGGATAGAGCAGGCGGCAATGGATATCCCAATGCTTGTCCAGATGCGCAGCGGCCAGGCAGTGAATGCTGTGAGGCCGGTCAGGCCAAGCTTGAACAGGCCACGAAAACCGAATTTCGAGATACCGTCCTCCCGTTGCTCAAGGTCGATTGGAATGGCCTTGCTCCGAAACCCCACCCACCCGTAAAGGCCCTTCATGAAGCGGTTGCGCTCGGGTAATGCGCAGAGCGCATTCACGACCCGACGGTCCATCAACCGGAAGTCCCGTGCATTCGCGGGGATCGCGGTTTCACTGCCGATGTTGAGCATGGCGTAGAAGGCACGCGTGAACGCACGTTTACTCCATGTCTCGTCGCGACGTTGTGCCCGGACGGTGTAGACCATCTCGAATCCCTCGGCGCGATGTTTGAGCATCGTCTCTAAATGGCAGAGGGGTTCCTGAAGGTCGGCGTCGAGGATCACCACAGCCGCGCCAACTGACCGTAAGAGACCGGCCATCATGGCTTGTTCCTTGCCGAAGTTTCTTGACAGGCGAAGCGCTCGGACAGGATATCTTTCTGCCAGCGCCTTGGATTCTGCGTAGGTGCCGTCGGTGCTCCCATCGTCAACGATGATGATCTCGAAGCTGCCTACCAGCTTGCGGGCCTGCGTATCGACCCGCTCCACTGTTTTAGATATATTGCCTGCCTCGTTGTAGGCCGCGATGACAAAGGACAGGTCCGGAAGGCTCTGAGGTGCCGGCAGAACGTGCGCCGTTGATGGAGGCTTTACATGTCGGTTCATAAAGCGCTCTCCTCTTCCAAATTTTCGATGAACAGCACGCGTCTGTTGAACTGACCGATACGGTTGAATCGTTCCCCCAGGAAGGGAGCGATTTCCGCCGCGACAGATTGAGGGAGTGCTATGGCATCGCGCGCACCATTTTCAGCGAGAGCTTCAAATGTCCCCGTTCGCTGTGTGAACCGAACATTGCCCTGCGTGTAGAATTCCGCCGAGTAACTGCGGCCTCCCCAATAGGTAAATGCGACATCCGGATCGATGCTTTGTGCAGCGGCAACCAGATCCCGCTCAAAACGTCGGTCGAGAGTGGCTGGGAAGAAGTAGGTGAGCACAGTCAATGTCAGGAATGCTGCTACCACCCCCCCGAGTGCCGTTGTTGCGGCGATTCGGGTCTTCTTTCCAGGTCCGCCCCATTCCTGTGCCCAGAGCGAAACGAGCATAACTGCAGCAGCAGGCAGTCCGGGCAAAGCATAGGTACCAAGAAGATTGGCAGCGGGCGTAAACAGAACGAGGGGCGAAATAACCCACAGCACAAGGTAACTGTACCAGCCTCGATTGTCGCGTGGCGTTTTGCCAAGGAGTGCCGTGGCGCGAGGGAGCAGGGCGAACGCGAACAAGGTCCAGGGCAGAAATATTGCGAGTCCGTAGAGCCAAATGATGCCTTTTGGCGCCACGTGACCCGATCCATAAAGGTCACCTTCCCAACCAGGCACGAAAAAACGCTCGTAATGTTCGCCGATGATGAAATAGCGGAGGAAACCCGGCGTCTTGATCTCAGCGGCGATGTACCAGGGTAGTGTCAGGATTGCAGCGATCAACAAGCCAGATGTCCAAGGTAAATGGTGCAGATTGCGCCAACGCCCGCCCAACAAGAGCCACGGCACAATCGGTATGATCGTGATGATCAGCGCGACCGGGCCCTTCGCTAAAAGCCCGATGGCGATCCCGGCGAAAAACAAGCGGCCCCACAAAACGCGCGAAGGGCCACCTATCATGCAATTGTAGAACCCGATCATGCTCAGCGTCGTCCCGAGCACCATGACCATGTCCGTCATAACGTAGGCTGAAGCCCCGAAAAACAGGGCAGATGACGCAAGCACTGTTGTCGCGATAAGCGCCTGGTGGGCTCCCCTGTGCTGACGAACCCAAGTGAAGATAAGGCCCAGAATTACAAGCGACGTTGCAAATATGAAAACCCGCGCGCCGAAGGGGCCGATACCAAAAACCTTCATGCCAATAGCCGACAGCCATGTGTGAAGGGGCGGTTTGCCCCAAAATGGAACGCCATAGTCGAACTGCGGTGTAATCCAATCTCCTGTCTCGACCATCTTGCGCGCGATTTCGGCGTAGCGCGCTTCAGTGGTATCCACAAAAGGAAACCAAAAGACAGCAAGAAGGCGGACCGCAAACAGAACGCCGAGCACGATCAGCAGAAATTGCTGATCCGGTCGTGTGAGCACGAAATAGCGCTTGGCACTTGCGGCTCTTTTCTGCTCTGCGTTCAAGTCGTGGGGATCTATAGCAACCATGAGGCTTCACCTTTTTTGGTGTCACATAGCAAAGCTGCCATCACCAAAAGGTATCTGTATTTATACCGATTGGTTATGTTTTGGTGATGGCGGAAGCAGATCAAATCAGCTAATTTCAGCGCCTTATGGAGTTAGAGTATTAAAGTGCCGATGAGAGTACTGGTTGTAGAAGACAATCGCGAGACCGCCGAATATATCTGCTCAGGCCTGAGGGAGCTTGGGTATGCGGTGAAACATGCGTCTGACGGGAAACAAGGCTTTCTCGATGCCCTGGACAACGACTACGATGTCATGGTGGTAGACCGAATGCTGCCTGAGCTCGACGGTCTTTCGCTGGTCAAGTCGGTGCGTAGCGCCAAGGTTGCCACGCCTATCCTGTTTCTCAGCGCGCTAAACGACCTGAACGATCGTGTGGACGGGCTGGAAGCTGGTGCAGACGACTACCTCGTGAAGCCTTTCGCCTTTTCCGAATTATCAGCGCGTCTTATCGCGCTTGCGCGACGTCCTCCGATGCAGGCCGAAGAGACCCGCCTGAAGGTGGCCGACTTGGAAATTGACCTAATCCGCCACACTGTTTGCCGATCTGGCCAGGACATTCCGTTGCAGCCGCGTGAGTTCCGCTTGGTGACTTATCTTATGAAGAACGCCGATCGGGTCGTCACCCGCACTATGCTGCTGGAAGCGGTTTGGGATTTCCAATTCCACCCCAATACGAACGTCGTCGAAACCCACATCAGCCGATTGCGCAATAAAATCGATAAGCCCTTTGATAAACCGCTGATCCATACAGTTCGTGGATCGGGATACAGTCTTCATGACTGATGTTTGACAACGATCCTCTGTCTTGCTGAGGTCTGCCAAACTTTCCCTGAAATATTCGTTTCTCTATACGGTTCTGTCAGCCTTGGTTTTTGTGCTGGCCTTCCGGGTTACCCAGTACGCGGTAGAGGCCTGGGTGCTTGAGCAGATGCGCTGTGACGTGCTCCGTCGGAAGCATCAATCTCAGCGTATGTGGATGTCAGTGATTGATACCTATGGTGCCGGCTGAGAGACTCGAACTCCCGACCCCCTGATTACAAATCAGGTGCTCTACCAACTGAGCTAAGCCGGCCTCTTAGATTCGGCGCCAACATACTGGCGGTCTTCGTGAGCCGCAAGCGGTGAGTTTCCCAATTTCGCTGTTCTAAGCGTTTAATTTACCAAAAGTGCAATTAGGAGTTTCCTAGAATGTTCGGATTGTGGTCACGCCAAGTCTAAATTTGGATTTGGGTGGGAAAATGAACCAGATGACCGCGACCGGGCGATTCAACCTGTCTTCACTGCGGGTTTCTCAATCGCGGATTAGCGATGCAGGTGATCTGATCAGCAATATTATGGATCACATAAACCTGCTGGCATTGAACGCACCGATTGAGGCTGCGCGCCGGCGAAGTGGGCAAAGGGTTTGTGGTTGTGGTATCTGAGGCCAAGAGGCTTGCTGCTCAGACAAAAAAACAAAGGGTGGGACCACTACGCAGATTTCTGAGATTTAATCCGTCGCCGAAACGGCGGTTGCCGCGAATTCAGAGGTCACGAGGACGATTACCGAAATCGACTCCTGTTCCAATATTGTGTCATGTGCGGTCAAAGAGCAAAAATGCCACCCATGAAATCAGCCTCAGTGTTCGGCAGACCGCTCAACGTACACAACAACTGGCCCAAGAGATGGCAGTGTCCAGTGAAATAGGCATGACGGGTTCCTCCCCAAAACCAGTGATTTTCAGCCTCGATATTTAATTGATCGATTAATAGTGTCAATTGGCCGATTGCTTTGCGGTCGGACGGACGAGCAAGCAGTCGTCGCCAATAACGACAAGAACGCTATTTTTGTCTCTGCAAATCTGACACGGTGAGATGTCTCATTTGGTGGATGACGAGAATGGACGGGGACAAAACGGGGGCAGACCCGGTTCGGGTCGGGCTTCTTGGCGCATCGCAGATCGCGCCGCTGGCGATCATCGCGCCAGCCGCTAAGCGCGACGATGTTGAGGTCGTCGCCATCGCCGCACGAAACTCTGAACGGGCTGCGGCGTTTGCCCAGCAGCACGGGATTGGACGGGCCGTCCTGGGCTATGATGATCTCATTTCTGATCCAGATATTAACCTTATTTACAACGGATTACCTCCCGTTTCTCATGCACCACTTAGCATTGCGGCAATGGAAGCCGGACGGGATGTTCTGTGTGAAAAGCCTTTCGCGATGAACGCGCGGGAGGCCCGACGGATGGTTGCGGTCGCAGCGCGGACTGGACGTCTCTGCATGGAAGGATTTCACTACTTCTACCATCCGCTCTTTGCGCGCGTGCTGGAGATTGTGCGCTCTGGCTCCCTTGGACCGCTGATCAGCCTTAGTGCCGCGTTTGATGTCGAAATCCCTGACATTGAGGGGAATATTCGGCATGATCTGGCGCTCGGCGGTGGGGCGCTGATGGACCTCGGATGTTATCCGCTTCACATGCTGCGTCACATTGCCGGGTCTGAGCCGAAGATTGTTGGCGCAAAAGCCAAAGAAGGTCGGCGCGGCATTGATCTGTCCATGGAGGCAGAATTGGTGTTTGATGGCGTTCGGGCGCAGATTTCCTGCGACATGAGCGCTGGGGTTGCTGTTCGCGCGGAAATTGAGGTGGTGGGCGAACAGGGCCGTCTTCACGTCAATAATCCGATCCACCCCTATCTCGGCCATCAGCTGACCCTCAGTCTGGGTGGCAAAGAGACAGTCGAACAGGTTGAGGGACACTCAACCTTCGACCATCAGTTGCAGGTGCTCGTTGACGCCCTTCAGGCCGGTGAGCTGGTGCCCACATCGGGATCTGACGCGATTGCCAATATGGAGGCTATCGACGCAATCTATTCTGCAGCAGGTCTCCATCCGCGCGGCCTTTAACGGCTCTGAGTCAGCTTCTTGCGGCTTTTTTTGCGACCTGGAGTCAGGTTGGGAGCCAGTTTTTTCTCGCCAGCTCATAGAAGGCGACGGCGGCAGCATTTGAGACATTGAGACTGCGCATCGGGCCGGTTGCCGGGAGTTTTGCGAGCCAATCACACTTCTCTCGCGTCAGCCGACGTAGGCCAACCCCCTCTGCGCCGAGCACCAGTGCAACCTTCTCGCCGGCATCGATTTCATTGAGGTCGTGCTCTGCATCCCCGTCTAAGCCGATGATCGTAAATCCCTGTTTTATAAGCGTTTCTATCGATCGTGAGAGATTGCTGACACGACAGATTGAGATGTGCTCCAGGGCCCCTGACGCTGACTTTGCCAGCACGCCTGATTGAGGAGGACTGTTGCGATCCGTCATCACCAGAGACGATATTCCAAAGACTGCCGCCGATCTTAAGATGGCGCCGACATTATGAGGGTCGGTCACCTGATCAAGAAGGGCGAGGCGGTTTGCCGTTTCCATGACCTGATCAAGGTCAGGTTCATGAAGCGGGTTTGTCTTGATCGCAACGCCTTGGTGGACAGCCCCCGGTGGTAACAATTCTGAGATGTCGCCCGTCTGCATAAGGGTGGGTTTGATTCGTCCTGTCAATCCAGACGCTTCCAGGTCTTTTGCCACGCCAGAGGTGCAGATAAGTTGGGCAATGCGGCGTTTTTCATTTGAGAGCGCTGCGGTCACAGCATGGATGCCGTAGAGATAGCCGCTTGCCGCTTCGTTGTTGGAGGTGCCCGGCGCGCCTGGGCGCCGTTTGCCTCGATTTTTGGGGGTTTTCTCGCCGGATTGAGCTCGCGGCTGCTTGCGCTTGGTCATGGAGGGTCTTATATTCCTGATCTACAGGCTTGCGCAACGACCAGCCTCCACAGTGCCGCCAGCTTCTCCAAAGCGAAATAGCGGTGACGCTGCGGGGGCTTGCACGTTTTTTCGGATGATTTTTAGTTGACAGACTAAGGGCGGACGCACATAAACCCGATCAATATTCGGTCGGGTCTTTGCGCCACGAAGCCGCCAGTTTGTGCTAAGCGGGACGGCTTCAAGAAGCCGTCGGGTTTAAAGAGGAATTTGTATTCGGTTTTGGAGGGATGCCCGAGCGGTTAAAGGGGACGGACTGTAAATCCGTTGGCTATGCCTACGTTGGTTCAAATCCAACTCCCTCCACCACTGATATTGTGCGTTTGACAATAACTGGCAGGTTTCCGCGAGTGTTGTTTGAGTTTTTCGAAGGTGATCTTACCGACCCTGCACAGGCAGGTGAGAGGCACCAGGTAGAGTGAAGAAGAAGGCGGGTGTAGCTCAATGGTAGAGCAGTAGCCTTCCAAGCTGATGACGAGGGTTCGATTCCCTTCACCCGCTCCAGCTTTCCTTTGGTTCATTGGGGCCGGAGGACGATAAGAGAAGAACTGGACGGTCAGATTGGTTGGCCAATGTCCGAAGTTAGTTAGGCCGGGGCGGCCCCCATGTAGTAGGTGGGCCGGACCCCACATAGATGAAGGTTAGACGAGGCCATGGCCAAAGAGAAATTCGAGCGTAACAAGCCACACTGTAACATTGGCACGATTGGTCACGTTGACCACGGTAAGACGACGCTGACGGCGGCGATTACGAAGGTGCTTGCTGAGTCTGGCGGGGCTGATTTTTCGGATTATGCAGATATTGACAAGGCGCCTGAAGAGAAGGCCCGTGGTATCACGATCTCGACGGCGCACGTTGAATATGAAACGGCGAACCGTCACTACGCGCACGTGGACTGCCCAGGTCACGCTGACTATGTGAAGAACATGATCACCGGCGCGGCGCAGATGGATGGCGGCATTCTGGTTGTGAACGCCGCTGATGGCCCGATGCCGCAGACCCGCGAACACATTCTTCTTGCCCGCCAGGTTGGTGTGCCAGCCCTTGTTGTTTACCTGAACAAGGTTGACCAGGTTGATGATGAAGAGCTTCTTGAGCTCGTTGAAATGGAAGTGCGTGAGCTTTTGACGGAATATGGCTTTCCAGGGGATGATATTCCCATCATTGCTGGTTCAGCGCTCGCTGCTCTTGAAGGCCGCGATGACGCTATCGGTAAAGACAGCATCATCAAGCTGATGGAAGCTGTTGATGCAGCGATCCCACAGCCGGAGCGTGCTGTTGACCAGCCGTTCCTGATGCCCATTGAAGACGTGTTCTCGATCTCTGGTCGTGGCACGGTTGTGACGGGTCGTGTTGAGCGCGGTGTGATCAATGTTGGTGACGAGATCGAAATCGTCGGCATCAAGGACACGCAGAAGACGACGTGTACGGGTGTTGAAATGTTCCGCAAACTGCTGGATCGCGGTGAAGCGGGCGACAATATTGGTGCGCTGCTTCGTGGTGTTGACCGCGAGCAGGTTGAACGTGGTCAGGTTCTTTGTGCGCCTGGTTCGATCACTCCCCACACGAAGTTTACGGCTGAAGCCTAT
>NZQM01000078.1 GCA_002695905.1 Parvibaculum sp. | reverse complement strand
TTTTGCACAGCTCCTCGAAGAATACCCAGAGCTAGAAAAGCAATACGAATACATAGGTGAACAAACCGAACGGCAAATAGAGGGTAAAGAGCTTCCGAAAGGTGACGAAACGGTAGCTCCAGAACTCCGTAAACTTCTCAATCAGTAACAACTTAGAAACATATAACTATGGCAAATACATACGTCGATTACACCGCAACGGCTGCGCAAACGGATTTTGCGTTCTCGTTTCCGTACCTCGAAGACTCACACGTCGTTGTCGAAATTGACGGCGTCGTAAAAACAATAACGACCCACTACACGATAGCTACTTCTCCTTCCAAAATCGTTCTGACTTCGGGAGCTACTGCGGGACAAGTCGTCCGAGTAAGACGCGATTCAAACGCCGACGGGAGCAATCCTTTCGTTGACTTTACCAATGGTTCGGTATTGACCGAGGACGAGTTGGACAAGTCGTATTTGCATAACTTGTACTTGAACGAAGAGATAGGCGAGTTAAACGAAACGTCTTTGCAAAAAGCCGTAGGAGGTACGCAATGGGACGCCAAGAACTTACGAATCTTAAACGTTGCCGACCCTACTGGTTTGCAAGACGCAGCTACAAAGACCTATACGGACGGACAGATCAGCGCGAACATTCACGGGTTGGGAACCTCTCCAGTCAAACAAACCTTTACGGGTGACGGTTCAGACACCGAGTTTACGTTCTCAACGGACATAACGCTTGGGGACGACACGGCATACGAAGTAGCCATTGACGGAGTTCTTCAAGAACCCACGGTTGCATATGCGATCAATGCCACGACCAACAAGATAACTTTTACTTCACCTCCTCCCAACACCTCGAAGGTAGTAATCATACCACGTGGACATACCCAACCAATCGGAGCGGGTAGCACGGTAGCTGGTAACGTAGCCGTAACTGGCAACGTCAGCGCTACAGGCAACGTCAGCGCTACAGGCAACGTAACGGCTACAGGCAACGTGGTTGCTTCTGGAAACGTCACTGCCGTAGACGTCACGGCGTCTGGAGACGTAGCTGTAGGAGATGACTTGACGGTCACGGACGACGCTTCCGTAGGTGGTAACTTGGCTGTGACTGGTAACACGACTTCAGTAGACGTAACGGCATCGGGAGACATTTCTGTCGGGGACGACTTGACCGTTACTGACGACGCTTCGGTCGGCGGAGACTTGGCAGTCACTGGCAAACTTACAACGACTGGTAACGTAGGGGTCGGTACTGGCACTCCTGCATCGCCTTTGCATGTGGAAGGAAACGCCCAAGCGAACAAGTCTACCATAGCTGCGTCTCAATCAGTTATATTAAAAGCTTCAAGCTCGTCAAGAGCCGCTAACTTCGGTTTGTACGGGGTGGCTTCTGAGAACGGCGTAGGCTTTATAAACTGGCATTCGGCAGATGGTACGGCTTATAGGCTCTGGCAGGACAACACAGGCAAGCTGCGTACTTCAACTAGCGATTCGGACATCGGAACAACTGGCGGCACGTTAATCGGAGCAGTACAGAAATACGCATCTGGATACGCTACGTCTCACGGAAGCGTGACGGTTGCCAACGGTTCTACCCATACCATCACTCATAACCTTGGAACGACTGACGTACAGGTCAAGATATACGTTTCGCCAATACTTGACACTGGTGCGAATACTCAAGAAGTTACTAACGCCTTTGACGCTTCGGGAAACTATTTCGGAGCTATTGTGACAGGTTTGACTGCTACCACTTGCACTGTTCAATTAGCAGATTCGGGTTACGTCGATTTTGCCGATACTGGAACGGGTACTGGAACGGCATTTACTTCCAAATACATCAACGTAGTCGTAATAGGATAACTTTAGACCACAAACCTCTTAACTCAACTTATATATGGCAATTACACAGGCACACACACGAATGTTATCAGACGTTACTTTAGGCACGGCAGCCAACAACGTCGTTCAACTCACCGCCGCTGCAAAACTCCCCGCCGTTGACGGCTCTTTGTTAACGAACGTCACGGACAACGGAAAGATACTTCAAGTGGTAAACGTCACTGACGGAGCTTACGATTCGGGAACTACGGTCATGGTAAACGACGATACCATCCCGCAAAACACCGAAGGTAACGAGTTCATGACGTTGGCTATAACGCCTACGGCAACTAACTCAAAACTAAAGATCGAAGTGGTATGCGTATTCTCTCTTCCAGGAGACGATCAGCAAGGCATGGTTGGATTGTTTCAAGACACCACTGCAAACGCATTAGCAGCTTGTTTTGAAGAAATGGGAAGCGGAGGACGTATGAACACTGTTTCCTTCAATCACTTCATGACCGCAGGAACGACGTCAGCAACGACTTTTAAAGTACGAGCGGGAGGAAGTCACGCAGGTACTGTTGGGTTTAACGGTTACGGAGGAGCTAGAAAACTGGGAGGCGTAATGTCCTCGTCAATAACCATAACGGAAATATCCGCCTAAACGACATGCCTGAAGAAATATCACACTTTCTCGACTCCGTACTAGCAGTGGTTCTTGGTGTATTCGGGTGGTTGGGAAAGAAGTTTTCCGACCGTCTGGACGCTGATGAACAACGTCTTACCAAAATTGAAGTCGAACTAGCTACTCAACGTGAACGCGATACAGCCGTTGAAAACCGCATGAGCGGGTTGGAAACGACTGTTAAGGAAATCAACAGCAAACTTGACCGCATGATGGAGATGCTTATGCGGAGATAACTACTTATGAAAAAGAAAAAAGGATTATACGCAAACATTAACAACCGCAGGAAACTCGGTATTAGCCGCTCCAAAAGCAAATCAACCATATCGCCCAAAGCCTACGGTAAGATGAAACGGGGCTTTAAGAAGTAATATGGCTAAGAGAAAAGGAGTTTCGCTATCCATAGGACGTGGCGAGAAAAGCAAGAAGGGCGGTCTTACAGCTAAAGGCAGACGTAAATACAACCGCGCTACGGGTTCCAACCTTAAAGCTCCACAACCGCAAGGGGGCGGACGCAAGCGTTCGTTCTGCGCGCGTATGAGCGGGGTCAAGGGACCGATGAAAGACAGTAAGGGAAAACCAACTAGAAAGGCTCTGGCGTTACGTCGCTGGAAGTGTTGAACAATATTATGACCAAAAGACAGCAACTCACCCTTAAGCGTCATTCAAAACATCATTCTAAAAAACACATTAAGCTAATGGAAACAGAGATGAAGAAGGGACGTACCTTTGCACAATCTCACAATCTCGCTTTAAAACGCGTGGGAAAGTAACACTTATGACGACCAAAAGAGAACAACTCGAAAACCTGCAAGTACTTCTTGCCGATACCTATAAGCAATCCATTCAGGAAATGAAGGACGGCGAAGTCGAGGTAAACGCCGCTATACTCAACGGCGCCCGACAGCTATTGAAAGATAACGACGTACTCAGTTTAAGCGAGCAAGGATCGCCTCTGGGCAACCTCGCAGAAGTCCTCCCGTTTGACGACAAGGACGAAGACAAGGAAGCGATGAGACAGTCCAAGTGACGACCATACCGCCAGAACTCCGAGACCTTCGTAACTTCACTTTTCTTTGTTGGAAGCATCTGGGTCTACCCGATCCAACGCCCCTTCAATACGACATAGCCGATTACCTGCAACACGGTCCCAAACGCGCTGTCATACAAGCATTCAGAGGATGCGGGAAGTCTTGGCTAACCTCCGTATTCGTCCTGCACGAACTCCTACTCGACCCCTCAAAGAACATACTGGTGGTCTCAGCGTCCAAGACGCGTTCGGACGACTTCTCGACGTTTACCTTACGCCTTATCAACGACATGCCCATCCTAGCTTGTCTCAAGCCAAAGGACGGTCAACGCTTCTCCAAGATCTCTTTTGACGTTGGTCCAGCGCCAGCTTCACACGCTCCGTCGGTCAAGTCGTTAGGCATCACTTCCCAGCTAACGGGATCAAGAGCGGACATCATAATCGCTGATGACGTCGAGGTAGCCAACAACAGCGCCACGCAAGGCATGAGGGACAAGCTAGGCACCGCCATATCGGAGTTCGAAGCCATCATAAAGCCCGATGAGGACTGTCGTATAATCTTTCTAGGAACGCCTCAATGCGAGGAAACCATTTACAATAAACTGCGAGAGCGTGGCTACGAGACCCGTATATGGACGTCAGAGTACGTTTCAACGGCTACGAATGCCAAGGTGTACGAAGACATGGTATCGCCCTTTCTGATGGCTTCAGCGACTGAAACGACCATAGGACGCTCTACCGAGCCTCTTCGATTCACTGACGTTGACCTTGAAGAACGTAAGCTCTCATACGGAAAGAGCGGGTACGAGCTACAGTTCATGCTCAACCCTCGCCTTAGCGACGCTGACAGATACCCGCTAAAGGTAAACGACTTGATCGTTACCGATCTGGACAACGAGCTGGCTAACGAGAAGTACGTATGGGCTTCGTCACCTGAACAAGTAATACACGACCTTCCCAACGTCGGCTTTAACGGGGACAGGTTCTTCCGTCCGTATCAAGCCTTGGGCGATATGGTCGAGTACAGCGGTTCGGTCATGTCGATTGACCCGTCGGGACGCGGTAAGGACGAGACGGGATACGCCATTGTCAAACAACTTAACGGCTTTCTGTTCGTACACGCTTGCGGAGGCATACAAGGAGGGTACGGCGAGAACGTTCTTAACGAACTGACACGCCTTGCCAAACGTTACAAGGTAAACGAGATCATCGTCGAATCGAACATGGGGGACGGGATGTTCACGGAACTGCTAACTCCCATACTCGCTTCGACGTACCCAGTGTCGATCAATGAAGTAAGACATAACGTACAAAAGGAAAGACGTATAGTGGACACGCTTGAACCCGTGCTTAACTCGCATAGGTTAATCGTCGATACAAACGTAATAAGACGCGACTACCAGTCGGCTATGGCGTACCCTATCGAAAGACAAGCCGCTTACCAACTCATACACCAGTTATCACGCCTTACAAAACATAGGGGAGCTTTACTTCAAGACGACCGTTTGGACGCCTTGGCAATAGCTGTCGCTTATTGGGTCGAGTCTATGGCGGCTGATGCCGATAACAGAATGGACGATAGAAAGAACGACCTCCTGACCGAAGAGTTAGAACGCTTTACCAACAGCTTTCACAAACAACACGGCAAGGTCGCGGCTACAACGTGGGTATGACTACCGTTTATTACAGGAGGCTCGTGGTCGTGCCTTTAAGAGCCTCTTAACCTAAGACACGTTATAACGCGTTATAAGCGTGTTTTCGTTTTGAAGGGTCGTATAATAAACGATATATCTTTTTTATTCAGCACGTGTATGTAATACACGGTCGTTTGAATGCGTCGTTATAACTAACGTTACAACAACTGATTATAACGATGTCTAGCCGAAGGAGACCTGTCAACACCAAACTTTCAGACCTTACCTAAACCTATGGATTACAACGAACAAACAGACGCATTTTTATTCGAACTACAAGCGACCATAAGCAAGTTCAGGTCCGAATTTGACCTTAACCACGCGACCATAATCGGATGCCTGGAGATGGTTAAGCTCGACTATCTGACCGACAGCGGAGACGTAGACTTCAAAGCGGACGACCATAACGACGATGAAGATTATGGGGATGCGTTTTAAGACTCGTCAAGATGTTAAGGCGCGTTAGGACGCGTCAAAAGGTTTCGATAAAAATACGTTAAGGGGTATACGATATATACGCGCGTTTAAAATACCCCCGCGTGGGCGCGCGTTTTAGTGAGCCGGGTGGGGTAGATAGCGCGAGAAGAGGATTAATGCCACAACGGCGACACAAAGCGTTCCCTAAGTTATTGATTACCAACGCTTGGCAAAGGACAAAACATCACTAAACCCTTTATCTATGCGGGTTGTAGCCGTTTCAAAGGTTCGCTCGTCTTTGGTTGTATGATCGTTTTTTGAGATCAGACAAGACGGCGACCAAGCGACGACAGGACGACCGCTCAGGACGACGACAGGACGACGACAGGACGACCGACAGGACGACCGACAGGACGTTTCCACCTAGTCGCCCTGTATGCAAGATTACTTCCATAAATCGTTGGTAATCAACAAACGACCTGTAAATTCGTTTTTTACGCTCGTTTTTTCTTTTCATAAAACGCTTAGAACCAACGCTTTCTGACACAACTTGTCGAGACTTTTGGTTTTTTGGGATGGCTTGTCAAATAAATCGCAATCTTTTTTAGGCGGGGAGGAAAGCGGGTCTCAGCCGTTTCGGTCGGTTGGGAATCGCAAGAAAACTTGCAGGTTATGATAGAGTGGTTGCATCGCCAAAAATGGCACAACCAAACCAACCAAAACGAAAATGAAAACAATCGAAATTATGGAACTTACGGAAAAAGAAAAACTTACTCTCGAAGCATTTCAGCAAGGCATGGACGAACCTAACGCAGGTTGGCTTCATGAAATCGCTCCGTTCGATGGTAAGGAACTTAGCGGTATCGTTAGCTCTCTCGTTAAAAAGGGCGTCATTACTAGCGAGGGTGAAGCAATCAACCAAGACCCTTCAAATGTCTGCTATTGGATACAAGTGAACGAGCAGTGGGCAATATAATCAAACCAACCATAAGCGGGGGCGATTACTTCAAACCCGCACCACCAACCATGAAAATCATCACAAATCATCACTATCGCCCTTGGCTTACTTGGCATGACCTTTCAGCCTCCGAACAAAAAGAACACGCGGACGACTATGACGACGTTCAGGAGTCTACCTTCTTTCGCTATCGCGGGCAGGTTTATGACCTAGGCGACTTCATGTACGTAGGACGCGACCATGTCGGTTGGGACGGCTACCATAATACTTCTTTCTTTTCCGCCGTACTTGTAAAGTATAGCGACGACGGGGACGCGGTAAAGGTGGGGCTTGCACTCTCTTAATTATTTAACATAACCAACACCATGAACATATCAAAAAGAGAAAGAATGACCGCAATCGTAATCGGCGTATTAGGCACGATAGGATGGGCTTTATTGCTCGTTCTTATCGGACAAGGATAACACACAACCATATTACAAAATGAATAAAAAACCAATCTTACTAGTTACTGACGCGTCTGGCGTTTACATTCCTCAACGTTTCATCGAAGAATACGCGAGCGAATGGAATTTAGACAACGTCGCAAAGGAAAGTATCGAAGCATTAAAGAACGTCGACGACGAATTCTATTGGGAAGCTTGGATTGACGTCGAGCAAAACGCTACGCATGAAGACGGATACGTCTTAATACAAGACGGTGATCTTTGGGCAGTACACGTCGATGACGTCGAAGCCTTTGGCAACCGATAACACACAACCAAACTAAATTAAAATTATGACTGTCGGAATAAACATGGCTCAACAAATCGCAGAACTTGAGCGAACAGGAGCACTTAAACGCACAACACAACCAATAAACAAAATGAATACATACATATACAACGTTGAGCTTGACGCTTGTGGAACACACAACGGCGACATTGCTCAAGGCATGTTACAAATTCAAGTCGAAGCTGAAGACCCTCAAGAAGGTGAATCAAACGCTCACGAGTTGCTTAGAGAGATGAGCAGGGAAGTCGAACTTTACGCTGTTCTAAATTCAGACGGCGAGGGGATTGATATTGATGAGGACGGCAACGAAATCATTCACGAATAACACACAACCAATAAATAAACATTATGAAAGAACTTACAAAACTTATCGAAGACTCACCCGCCCGTTCAGCGTGGCAACGCGGTGTAAAATCCTACGCCGTTGACTTACTCGACGACGTGGAAGATCGACCGCTCACAAAGGAGACCCTACTCAACGGCGCGGACGATTGGAGCGCTTACAGTTACGGCGGGAGCGCTTTGATTTATGACGCGCACATCGCAGAAACACTTTGTACGCCGTCCGAACTAAAGAAAACGCGCAACGGCGAGCGCAACCCTAACGCATCCGAAACATGGCTTGATTGTCAAGGACGGGCATTGCACCAAGCTTGCTCGCTTGTGTTACGTCTTGCAAGGCGCTTGGAAAGGATAAGAGCATGAACACGTTAACATATAAAAACGTGCATACGTCGGACGCTTTGAAAGCTCAGGATGATGACGGCGATAATTTCCAC
The DNA here is from genome assembly GCA_002695905.1 of Parvibaculum sp. Classification (GTDB taxonomy): domain Bacteria; phylum Pseudomonadota; class Alphaproteobacteria; order Parvibaculales; family Parvibaculaceae; genus Mf105b01. The sequence goes on along the minus strand of NZQM01000078.1, from coordinate 433 downwards.
TACCAATTAGACGACGGCGAACGCTATGCATTAACCGACGGCGAAGTCGATTGGCTCTATAATTGGGTACGTGGCAAGTACGTAATCGCTGACCATCTGATAGAAAACATTGAATGCGATGAAGACGATGAAGGAAATGACGCGTACGTTTACACTGTCGATACCATCGGACTAGGGGATGCTTTAACCGATGATCAATGCTTTCCCAAAGCGGTCATGTTATCCGACGACAGCGCGTTGCAAGCGATCATGTTCTATGGTGCGTGCGAACCAATAACCGACGAATACGATGAGCATTGAAACAATACTTGTTTGGGCTTTCATCTTCCTTCTTTCAATCGGTTTCCTGTATTGGGAAAAGGGAGACCGCTAACAATCAATAAACTAATAACAAAACATTATCGCTATGAAATCAAACATACAATCAATGCGT
>NZQM01000077.1 GCA_002695905.1 Parvibaculum sp. | reverse complement strand
GTCTCAATCGGAGTCTCTATCGGGGTGTTGTCACTGCCCATGCGTCCGTAATCCTAACCGGTCAGAAGTTGGCGCGGAGTATCGTGGAACGGCGCCGTCCGGTCAACAAAGCCCTAAAAACAGCCAAAAACACACGAAAACCTTGGGGCAACGCAAAGAGAAATGCGGCGACGGGCCTTAGGGTACGCAAACCCGTCGCCGTGATCCGGAGTATCAGCGCTTAGGGGTGTACCTAGGGGGCGCCACACCAGATCAACACGCAGTCAGGCTGGGAGTCCTTCATGCGCAGACCCATTTTTCAGCATGTTCCAAAGAGAGACAAAACACAGGCAAGCACGAGTATGTGAAGAGGAGCTCGTAACGAAGGATTAAGGATGATCGGACCTTTGCGGCCACACAGCCCTGTTCTTGCTGACCATTTAGACAATTTTTCCAGACCTGCCCGAAAATAGATCCAAGGATCAAATGTCTAAGGTGCGATTGCACCAGGACGCGGGGAGAATGTGTGGTGCGGCAGAGTTTGCAAATGATAAGGGAGTTGGTCGGCAATGCCTGGCGCGGTCCCTTTGTCGCAAGTTCGCTCACGCCTGACCACATAAAAAAGATCAAAGCCAATCAGTTCGACTCGATCGCACGCGCTTACCGTGCAGCACCGTTCCTGATGTGTGGTGCTGGCTTGGCACTATATTTCTTCTTTGAGAGTCGATTCTCTGATGCATTGACACTCACTTGGCTTCTTGCGGTTTTCGGAACCTATGCAGTCAGTATTGCGTTTCAGGAGTTTTATTTCCGCTCACCGGACGCTGCCGAACAGCCAGAAAAATGGATCAGACAGTATGCGGCAATCTATTGGGTGGCGAACGCCAACTGGGTGTTGTTTCTTCCCATCTTTTGGAACCCGGAAAACGATACACAGAACATACTTCTGTTTCTGGTTTTGATTTGTCATATCGTCACCGTGACAGCGGTCGCATTCCGCAATTTCACGATCTATTTCTCCAACAGCGTGGCCCCAATCACTGCACTGGTCGTCGGCGCCTTGCTCGCTGGGGGGCCCGTGTACCCCGCCCTGGGCATATTGATGATTGCCTTCTACATTTTCTTAGGGTGTGTAGCGCGATCAGCGCAGTTTGAAAATGTAGAGACATTCCGCGTTCGCTTTCGCAATGAAGAACTGATCGCCGATCTAGCCCAAGAAAAACAATCATCTGATCAGGCCCGCATACGCGCGGAACAAGCAAATCTGAATGCACGCGAACGAGAAGAACTCTTTCGCGCCCTTGTAGAAAATGCCTATGACACAATAATGCTAACTGATGAAGCAGGCTTCGTCCGTTACGCCGCACCCTCTGTTCGCCAATTTGACATCTTGCCCAACCAGGCAATAGGAAGACGCCTATCTGATTTGCTGAAACCCATTGATGACAATAGCCAACTCAAGACCTCTCTGATCGAAAATGACGGTCAGGGAAGCGTTCGCGAATTCATAGAGCACATCCAGACACCTCGCGGTAATGAGGCCTGGATTGAAGCCTCCGTGACCGATCTGCGCGGCACGGAGGCTGTTGGTGGCCTGGTGTTGAACATTAGGGATGTCACCCAACGCAAACGCACTGATGACGAGATGCACAGCCACCTGGAAGTATTGAACGCCCTGGCTCGCGGCATTGAGATCAACACAATTCTCGCAAAGATAACCGACGGCGTCGACAAAATGGGCAGCGGCGGGCGTTCTGCGATCTTCCTTATCGACAAAGACAATTGTGTCACAGATGCTGTCGGACCCGGTGTGGACCAACGCTTGCGGGATGCCATTACCGGCGTGACGCTCAATCCAAATGACAGTTGCTGCGGTGCCGCAATAGCGAGCGGCAAAAGGGTCATCGTTTCAAACGTCGAGACCGATCCCCTTGAAAGAGACTATCGCGACATTCTTGGCGAAATTGGATACGCCGCATGCTGGTCTCGGCCAATTTTCTCTCGCAGTGGACATATACTCGGCACACTTGCCACTTTCTATGACAACCAAATGACCCCTAATGAAGCTGAGACAAGCTACATTGATGGTGCTGCTCATCTGGCAGGCATCGCCGTTGACAGACGGACACAAGAACGCCAGCTGCGCGATGCCAGCGAAAGCGCCGAAATGGCCAACCGGGCCAAATCGCGGTTCCTTGCAACTATGAGCCATGAACTCAGAACGCCGCTGAATGCAATCATCGGCTTCTCAGAAGTCATGCAGCAGGAAATGTTCGGCGCGCTTGGGAATGACCGGTATCGTGACTACACAAACGACATTCTGATTAGTGGCCGCCATCTGCTCAGCATGATTGACGACATTCTCGACATCTCCAAGATCGAAGCTGGGCGGTATGATCTGGAAGAACGCGATATCGAAATAGATGATGTGATCCGATGGTCTGCGGAACTCATCCGGCCGAAACTAGCAGAAGGCGATCTCAAGCTGGAACTCAATGTTCGAGAAGACTTGCCGTTGGTCTATGCCGACAAACGGGCACTGCGCCAGGTGCTGCTGAACCTCCTATCCAACGCGGTGAAGTTCACAGAAGCAGGCGGCTCCATCACTGTGACAGCAGGTGTTCATGATCATGCTGGTCTGACAGTCTCGGTTACCGACACAGGTATCGGTATCCCGCCAGACCGGGTCCGCGAAACCCTGGAACCTTTCGTGCAGGTCGAAAGCTCCATGACAGGTAAACATCACGGTACCGGTCTCGGCCTGTCCATCACCAAACATCTGGTGGAAATGCACAACGGGACCTTCGACCTCGAAAGCGAGGAAGGCGTTGGCACAACGGTCAGCTTCACCTTCCCGCCGCACCGCCTGATCCTCGCAACGGACCGTATTTCTACTGAGACCGCATAAGCCCCCCAATAGGAACCTCAAGCCTATGCCTGAAGCTCTTTGAGAATATCGTCCATAATGGTGAAGCCAGCACCCCAGCCGCTGCCGAACCCTTCCATCGCACCCGCAAAGCACGCGATCTCGGTATCTGTCGCTTCATAAGGTGTCCAGACCAGGCGCACCTGCGTCTTCCCTCCAGCTTCGGTAAAGGTCACAGTTGTCAGCATGACACGCGGCCAGTCGGGCATCATCGGATTGGCCGTTGGATTCCAATTTTCGTCTGCTGATGCGTGATGCCAGACAAGCTTTTCCTCCGGCACAATCTCTTTGAAGGTCATGATGCTGCGATCGGACATGGACTTCATCTTCATTTCATTGAGCCAGACCCCGCCGGGCGTCAGATCAAATTTGTGAATGACCGTCTCAATGTTGGGTCCGTACCAACGCGCCAGCAGCTCCGGATCCGTCCACGCCTGCCACACGAGGGTGCGAGGCGCATCAAATTCTCGGTCGGTCACAAATTCCGGCAGCTCACTCATGGGGTGTTTCCTTCTTGTGCGTTTGTTTCAGTTGGATCAGGAGTTCGTCGAGCTGATCAAAGCTCTTTCCCCAAAACTCTTTAAACTCGGCGAGCCAATCGACAGCCGCCGCCATCGTCTCAGCCTTCAACCGCGCGGGGCGACGCTGCTCATCGACATCGCGTTCCACAAGTCCTGCTTTTTCGAGGACCTTTAAATGCCTGGAAATCGCCGGCTGACTGATCTCAAAAGGCGCAGCCAGCTCATTCACCGACGCCTGCCCATCCGCCAGCCGCGAGAGAATAGCCCGCCGGGTCGGGTCTGCCAGAGCGGAGAAAACCGCATCAAGATCAGGCTTCGCTTCAATATAACCAATTCGTTCCATAACAAATACGTTATATTAAAACATAGGCGAGTCAACTCGCTTTTTCTCCGACAAACAAGGCTGTGAGTTTAAAAGCGGCGGGGAACCTCGCCTCGCCAGCGGAACCGCCCGTCCCAATCCACCCGAAAAACAGATGCATGGGGCAGGTTTTTCCAGAAGGCATAGTCGACGCGAGCGTCGAGGGACCTGTGGAAAAGGCTCAGAACGTTGCCATGGGTTCCAACAACCGTCGGGACACCATCAGCGGCGACAGCAATTTCAATCATCGCCGCTTCAAACCTGTAAAGCGCTTCCCGGGCACTTTCACCGCCGGGCAGTTTGAAATCAGGTTCACTGAAAGATCGTTCCAGATGCGGCAGGAAATCTTCAAGCCACGCGTCTGACCAGCGCCTTTCTCTCAGTCCCTCGTGGGTCTGTATGTCACAAGACAGATGGTCAGAAAGCGGCGCCACCGTATTCATGGATCGCTGATACGGACTACTCCAAATTGCAGCGACAGGTTCTTTGCCAAGCGACATCACAAGATCACGGGCTTGCCCATGACCTGCATCAGTCAGCGGCCAGTCGGGCTCTGCAATATCAGGGTGTGGGGCGGCGACTGCATGACGCACAAGAAAGAGACGGGTCTTAGACATGATCCACGACCCGCCTCATCCAGTTACTCTGCCGCCTGTTTGGGCGCGGCGTTTTTGTTGATGTAGTTGAACAGATGCCCACCCACTTTCCGGATCTGAATTTCTTCAGCGCCTTCAGTGATCCGATAGCGTCTGTGATGGCGATAGATATGTTCAAAAGGCTTGTGGCGGGAATAGCCGATCCCGCCATGCACCTGCATCGCCAGGTCGGCCGCTTCGCAGACAAGTCGGTTCGCCCGGTAATTACACATGGAGACTTTGTCTGAAAGGTGGATCGCCACTTCCGGCTTGGTCATCTGGTCCATCTGCCATGCCGTTTTGTAGACAAGGTTCCGGATCATCTCACACTCTGTGTGTGCTTCAACCAATGGAAACTGGATCGCCTGATTAGCGGCCAGCGGCTTGCCAAACGGTTTGCGGTCTTTCGCGTATTGCACACTCTCATTGATACAGAACTGCGCCGCGCCAACTCCAGAAGCTGCCTGACGAATACGGTTCTCATGCACAAAATGCTGCGCAAGGGCGAGGCCATTCTCACGAGGCCCCAAGATCGCACTATCAGGCACCCAGACATTAGTGAGCGAGATGCGCGGATGGTCCGTCGGCATGTTGAAGGTCCAGAGATATTCTTCAATCTTGAAGCCGTCCACATCCGTCGGCACCAGGAAGCAGGTAATGCCGCGCGCCGCGCCATCATCGCCCGCCGTGCGAGCAAAGATCATGTCGTAATTGGCAACGTGCAGACCGGTGTTCCACATCTTCGAGCCATTGATGAGCCAGCCGTCGACGCCATCGCGCTTTTCCGGCACGGCGCGGGTTTCCATCCAGGTCGCATCGGACCCGTGATCCGGTTCCGTCAAACCGAAGGCTACCTTATGGGTTCCAGCGAGCATGCCGCCGATAAACTCATCCTTCTGTTCCGGTGTGCCGAAATCCCGGAACATCAAAACCTGCGGCATGTTCCCCACAATTGAACTCTCATTTTGCAGGTCATTGTGAAGACCCAATCCCTTTGTCGCGAGATGCTCGCGGATCACCGCCATGTCGAGGTTGGTCCCGTTCTGCCCGCCATATTCTTCGGGCAGCGCATAGCGCAGATGACCGGCTGCGTCGGCGCGCTTGCGCATTTCGCGCAGAAGATCTTCCCACTCTTCCCGCGGAAGCCCGTCATTGTCCCAATCGGTCCGCGCATGCTCCCTGCGATGGTCAAAAAACCGGATATTGTCGTCCTGGTTCTCCAGCGGCTTGATCTCTTTCTCAATAAAATCATCAAGCACCGCTAGATATTCGCGCAGCTTTTGTGGAATCTCGAAATCCATAGTCATCCTCCCCGGATGTGGTTCTGATAGGGTAATTCTGATGAGATCGACTATAGAGGCTGAGACCCGCTGCGCCAGACACGACGTTACGTAAGCCCCCCAACTTATCCACAGATTTTGTTAACATCCGTCCGCCTTCATCCTTGATCAAACACCAGATTTAGCCGTGAACGGATCGGGAAAATACCCAGGTCATCGATTCGGACGTGATTCGTTCTCACAATGATCTGAAAGTTAACAGCAGAAAGATTAACACGTTTCCCGCGGTGCCCCGGCCCCTGATCCGGCTATTTCAAGGCCTTGCATTCAGCCTCAAGAGCCGCGAAGGTGCGCGCCGACATGGATCTTCCCCGCGCCCTTCCCGCCCCCGATGGCAGCACCATTACCGCCGTTCTGGGCCCAACCAATACCGGCAAAACCCACCTCGCTGTAGAACGCATGCTTGGTCACAAGACCGGCATGATTGGACAACCGCTCAGGCTGCTCGCCCGTGAGGTCTATGACCGCATCAGAAAACGTGTGTCCCCCTCAGAAGTCGCTCTGATGACCGGCGAGGAAAAGATTGTCCCACCCCACGCGCGCTACTTTGTCTGCACAACAGAATCCATGCCGCTGGACAAGACAGTCGACTTCTTGGCCGTCGACGAAATCCAGCTTGCCGCCGACCCGGAACGCGGACATGTGTTCACAGACCGCCTGCTGCGCGCACGCGGCGAAGAAGAGACAATGTTTTTGGGTTCCGAGACTGCGCGGCCTCTGATCTCACGGCTTCTGCCAGATGCAAGCATTACCAACCGTCCCAGATTTTCAATCCTGTCCCATGCGGGTCAGAAAAAACTCACCAAGCTGCCAAGGCGCACCGCAATCGTCGATTTCTCCGCTGACCGAGTTTACGCCATTGCAGAACTGATCCGGCGCCAACGTGGCGGCGCCGCAGTTGTGATGGGTGCACTCAGCCCGCGTACCCGCAATGCCCAAGTGGCTCTCTATCAAAATGGCGACGTGGACTACCTAATTGCGACAGATGCCATCGGCATGGGCCTCAACATGGACGTCGATCATGTCGCTTTCGCCAGCACATCGAAGTTTGATGGCTCACGCCACCGCCCTCTGCGCGCAGCAGAGCTTGCGCAAATTGCCGGGCGGGCAGGCCGCCACATGAATGATGGTAGCTTCGGGACTACGGGTGAAGCACCTGCGTTGGACCCGGAAACAATTGAACGCATCGAAGACCACAATTTCGACGCCGAACAGATGTTCTTCTGGCGCAACAGCGATCTGGACTATTCCACTCTCAAGGACCTGATCAGATCTCTCGAAGAGTCCCCAAACAGGCGCGGTCTCACCAGAGCTCCCATGGCCACCGACCTTGAAGTGCTGACCCATCTGTCCAGAGACGAAGAAACAGCGGCCATGGCGGCAGGTCCTGCCTCTATCGGCATGCTTTGGGATGTTGCCCAAGTGCCAGACTTTCGAAAAACCATGGCGAGCGAGCATGCAAGCCTTCTTGCGCGCATTTATGCGGGCCTGATGTCAGAAGAGGGACGCATATCTGAGACATGGTTGGATACACAGGTAAAACGCCACGAACGCACCGATGGAGACATAGACACATTGTCTAATCGCATCGCTCATATGCGTACTTGGACCTATGTAGCGAACCGAGCTGGGTGGTTGGACGATTCTGCCCATTGGCAAGAGCGCACGCGCGCTGTAGAGGATAGGCTGTCAGATGCTCTTCATGAGCGCCTGACCCAGAGGTTTGTCGACAGACGGACCAGTGTTTTGATGAAGCGCTTGCGAGAACGCGAGGAATTAATGGCGTCGGTAAATCAAGAAGGCGATGTACTCGTCGAAGGGGAATTCGTTGGCAAGCTGCAAGGCTTTGTCTTTGTGCCTGACGAAAGGGCGACCGGCGTGCACGGTAAAGCGCTGCGCGCAGCGTCCGACAAAGCGCTCGCAGGTGAGATCGCCGCACGCGCCGAGAAATTCTCACGCGCGCCAGCAAGCGAGATTGAGCTAGCCCCCCAGGGACGGTTTATCTGGGACGGGCACGCAGTCGGGCACCTGATAGCTGGCGACGGCCCATTGGCGCCAAGGGTGGAGCTGCTTGCAAGCGAACAGCTCAACGGGCCGGACAGGGAAAAAGCACAAGAACGTCTGGAGAGCTGGGTCAAGGTTCATATTGCCAAAACCCTTGAGCCTCTGATCGGCCTTTCAACAGGCGAAGACCTCACAGGTCTTGCCCGCGGCGTGGCATTCCAACTTGTCGAAAATCTAGGCGCGATCAATCGCGAACGCATTGCCGACGACGTGAGGGCATTGGACCAAGAGGCCCGTGGGCAACTGCGCAAGAAGGGTGTGCGCTTTGGCGCTTACTCCATCTTCATGCCGATCCTGCTGAAACCGGCCGCGGCTAACCTGATCCTCACTCTTTGGACACTGAGCCGTCCCATGGACGACAAGGATGCTAACCCGTTTGAGGGTCTGCCTGCTGCGCCCGCACCTGGCCTCACCTCCATGCCCGTGCCAGAAAACGCGCCTGTTGACTTTTATGAAGCCATCGGGTTCCGGGTAAGTGGGCCTCGTGCCGTACGGCGCGACATGCTGGAACGCCTCGCGGACGTGATCCGGCCGATCATTTCAGAGCGCCGCTACAAAGGTGGCTTCGTTATTGACCCGGACATGATGTCGCTCATGGGCTGTTCCGCTGAAGAAATGGCGGGCATTCTGAAAGGCCTGGGGTATCGGATGGGAACTGAAAAGTTCACGCCCGAAGAACTGGCCGAAGCAGAACGGCTGACGGCAGCAGCAAAAGCACCAAAGAAAATCGCAGCGACTGCCCCCCACAAGGTAGAAACGCCCCAAGAGACGCCACAGGAACAAACCCCATCCGAGCAAACATCGCCCGAAGCTGCCCCTGAAGCATCTGGTGCAGCTGATGCTGAAGCACCCACACCTGCAGTCCCGGAAACGCCTGAAACTGCATCGGCACCTGCGCCAGATGAAGCGGCTCAAGAGGAAGCGGCGCCTGCAGAACCTGCCAAAGATGCAGGCCCATCAGAGGCTCCGGTTTCCGAAACGGCGGCCGACGCACCCGAAAACGGAGAAACGGCGCTGTCTGAGCAGGAAGCAGAAGCCCCTGTCGATACGAACCTGGAAATCTGGCGCCCACAACGGCGTCATCAAGGAGGTCGCCCACAGCGCAGCCGGGGCAAAAATCAACAAAATGCCGGGGGCGAGAAACAGGCCCGTGACCAGCAGAAAAAGGGCAAGCCGGGAAATCGCTCGGGAAACCACAAAGGCAAGGGTCCCAAGCGAGATCAGGGCGCAAACCGGCCCCACCACAAGCCGAAGCCAAAAGATAAGCCGATCGACCCGGACTCGCCATTTGCCGCCCTTATGGCGCTCAAAAACCCACCACCGAAGGACTGATGCCAGCAGAAACGCCCCATGCCAAAACCCAGCGGCTCGACCGGTGGCTTTGGTTTGCACGGTTTTTTAAAAGCCGCACACTTGCCGCCAGCATTGTGAGTGCTGGCAAAGTCCGGGTGAATGCTGAGCGCGTCGGCAAACCGAGCCATTCCGTAAAACCCGGCGATGTCCTTACCTTTCCTGCCGCAAAACAGGTGAGGGTCATCAAAGTTGTTGATCTGGGAACACGTCGGGGACCAGCCCCGGAGGCACAAGCTCTCTACGAGGACCAGGCTCCGCCCAAGCCGCGCAATGCAGCCGATGGGCCGCCAAAAGTAGCCGAAAGAGAGACTGGAGCCGGCCGTCCCACAAAACGCGAAAGACGGCAGACAACGGCCCTGAAAAAGGGCCTCGACTAAAATAACATTTTATTTATGTGGTTGAATTAGTTCTCCAGAACCTATAAGTGAAATCTAACAACCAAATGGCGGACCCATGCTCAAACGGATTCAAGCCCTGTTTCACAGCCCAGTTGAGGAAACACAGGAAAACACTTTCGACAACGTGAAAGTCGCTGCAGCGGCCTTGCTTGTCTGCGCGGCGACCATGGACGAAGTCTATGGAAAAACAGAGCAGGCGACGATCCGGAAAGTCCTGAAAACCTTTTTTGAGCTGTCAGACGAAGAAACCGAAGAGCTCATGCGTCTTGCTGAGAGTGAAGAACAGCGCGCTGTCGGACTGCATCGCTGGACCCAAACACTCAAAGATGCCTATGAAGTGGAAGAGCGCGCCCGGCTGATCGAGCAGCTCTGGGAAGTGGTCTATGCAGATGGCGAATTGCACGACTATGAGGCGAGCCTGTTGCGGCGGGTAGCAGGCTTGATATACGTTCCCGACCGCGAAGCAGGCCTTGCGAGGAAACGGGTGCTCACCCGACTTGGTATCGAGAACTAGGGCCTGGAAGCCCAGACCACACACATTGTCCGCACTCACCCTGCGGAATTCGGAGTAGAATATGACCTATCTGGTGACCGACAATTGCATTAGGTGCAAATATATGGACTGCGTCGAGGTCTGCCCGGTCGACTGTTTCTATGAAGGCGAGAACATGCTCGTCATCCACCCAGATGAATGCATCGACTGTGGCGTATGTGAGCCGGAATGCCCGGCTGAGGCAATTAAGGCAGATACGGAGCCAGGTCTCGAAAAGTGGCTTGAGGTCAACACGGAATACGCATTGAAATGGCCAAACATCACCATGAAAGGTGAGCAACCGGCTGACGCGGAAGAGTGGGACGGCAAGCCGAACAAATTCGAAGAGCATTTCAGCCCGGAGCCTGGCGAAGGCGATTAACCCAGTCACGCTCTATGCACCTGATTTTGCTGAGCTTTCGCCGCTGGATCTTTATTTCAGGCGAATTTTGTGATATGCTTATTCCAAAGTAATTCAACTAGGCCCCGGTTGAGGGATGACCGGGACATTTGGGCACCAATTTGGGCGGCAAAGCTTGGAAACAGGCTGACCGCCAGCGTGGGTCCTTTTCTGGGTCAAACCCAGTAATGAGATAGGGGATCCGAAGAAAAGCTGATCTAGCTTCCGGCTAATAATGGGGCAACATCCAGCGGTCTCTTCACGCATACGGATAAATTGGACAAAAAGCGGCGGACCAATTGAACCGCTCTTCTGGTCTGTTTAATCCATCCAACGCCCCAATGCCTAAAACCACATGCTGGCAAGACCAGCGAGCAGACGGAGCGATCATGGCAGCCAAGGCCACAAAAAAAACGAAGACCAGTGCAAAGAAGGCGGCAAAAACCGCCGCGAAGGCGAAGGCCAAGACGAAACCAAAAGCCAAAACCAAAGTAAAAGCCGCCGCAAAGAAGACGGCGACTAGAAAGGCAGCGCCGACTAAGGCGAAAGCAAAACCTAAAGCTGCCGCAAAGAAGGCCATAGCAAAAAAGACGGCAACTAAGAAGGCCACAGCAAAAAAGACGGCAACTAAGAAGGCAGCGCCAAAAAAACCTGCTGCGAAGAAAGCCGCTCCCAAGACCGCCGCAAAAAAGGCGACAGCTAAGAAAGCAGCACAAAAAAAACCGACAGCCAAGAAAGCGGCCCCAAAATCAGCAGCTAAGAAAGCAGCCCCAAAATCAGCAGCTAAGAAAGCCGCTCCAAAAACCGCCGCCAAAAAAGCAACCTCTAAGAAAGCGGCGAAACTTGAGGCCGTTGTTGAGAAGAAGGCACCAAGAACAAAGCCGATCATCGCGCGCCCTGCCAAGGTAGATATTCCAGAACCGGCGTCGATCCGCCCTAGTCCCAAGGCAGACCCCAAGGTCACAGCGACGCCGGACCCAAGGCCCAGCAAACTGGAGTTCAAGAACAAGGAATTCGTTGTCTATCCCTCACACGGCGTGGGTCAGATCACCTCCGTTGAACGTCAGGAAGTGGCTGGTCACGAACTAGAGCTTTATGTGATCACCTTCGCAAAAGACAAAATGACCCTGCGGGTACCAACAAACAAATCCGAAGCCGTCGGCATGCGGAAACTATCTGAGCCAAAGGTCATTACTCAGGCAATCGATACCCTGAAGGGGAAAGCGAAGGTTAAGCGCACCATGTGGAGCAGGCGTGCTCAGGAATACGAAGCAAAAATCAACTCCGGTGATCTGATCTCAATTGCTGAGGTGGTCCGCGATCTCTTCCGTTCTGACAAACAGCCAGAACAATCCTACTCAGAACGCCAGCTTTTTGAGGCAGCCATTGACAGAATGGCTCGCGAAGTCGCTGCAGCGGATAATATGGACGACGCCGCCGCGATCGGCAGGCTGGAAACTGTTCTGGTAACCGCCGCCGGAAAGGCAGAGAAAAAGGCCGAGGCGGAAGCCGCCGCGGAGGCCGCTGGAGAAGCCTGAATTCCAGCTTGCATGTCGATTTCAGAAAAAGCCCGCTTTTTGCGGGCTTTTTTTTATGATCCAGCCCGTCAGCCGGTCCGTATACCCCATGACACAAAAATCGCCTTGAGGTCGCCTCCACGGCCTTGAGGGAGGGGACAAGGAACGGTCATGGTATCAACAGCTTTTATCGATACGCCTGAGACACAACGCGCCAATCGACGTTTCATCAAAAAGGTTATGACCAAACCGCTCCTGTCCGAAGAGCATGAGCGCGATCTCGCACGACGGTGGCGCGACCACCAGGACGTGGACGCTCTCCATGAACTCACTGGCGCCTATATCCGCCTCGTTGTTTCTATGGCGACACGGTTTCGAAATTACGGTCTGCCCGTCAGCGATCTTGTGCAGGAAGGCAATGTGGGCCTCATGCAGGCCGCAGCACGTTTTGACCCCGACCGCAATGTCCGGTTCTCAACCTACGCAGGTTGGTGGATCAGAGCTGCCATCCAGGACTTTGTCCTGCGGAACTGGTCTATTGTCCGCACCGGCACAACAGCCGCTCACAAATCTCTGTTTTTCAATCTGCGCCGGTTGAAAGCCCGCATCGCAAACGGGACACGAGACAAATTGACCCCGGATGATCGCCAGTCCATCGCTGAAAATCTGGGCGTCAACGTTATCGACGTGGAAAAAATGGAAACCAGGCTGTCGGCAAGCGATAGATCGTTAAATGTCGTGCCGGGCGGCCAAGAGGATGAAGGCGGGTCGACCTGGCAGGAACTGCTTGTCTGCGACGCACCGACCCCGTCTGAATTGGTTGAAGAGACCAATAAAAACGAACGCGTCCGCGAATGGATCGAAAGTGCGTTCGAACATCTAACCCCTCGCGAACGCGCCATCATTTCAGAGCGCCGACTGAGCGATCAGACCGTCACGTTAGAACAGCTGGGCACAAAATTCGGCATCTCGAAAGAACGGGTTCGCCAGATTGAAAACCGCGCTTTGGAAAAAATGAAGGCGGCGATCACCGAAAAAATCGACGATCCGGTTGCAGCCACGTTTCTTTCCGCTTAACGCGGAGACCCTTCTTCAATTCGTTTGAGCAAGGTTCCAGCGGGGACCTGGTCCTCCGCTTGGCGACCATTGATCAAATAGAACAATGCTTCGCTCTCGCCATTGAGCTGAAGGCGTTTGGCAATATCGCTCATCCGCTCCCTACCAGACGTTTCCAGAATTCCTATCTGGAGAGGACCGGTATTCGCGTCTTTCTCATCAACCAGCCCGAAACTGGTGACGATCTTCTGGATTTCATCATGATACTTGTCGCCAATTTGGGGTGGGACGCCGATCAGAAAACGATAGGCTTTCCCGGGGCGAGCGATGACCACAGCAGCCAGTGTATTGAGGCCTTGGAAGCGCATCCAGGCTGATGCGCCAGGAAGCCCGTCGACATCGAACTGCCGCACATCTTGTAGCACAAGAGATCCAGCCCAATCATTTGTGAGATAGCTTAAAGCACCCAACTCCCGTTCCACGTCATGGCGGTCAAACTTGGCGATAACTTTGTCTGGCCCAAACGCCCATACAACATCACCAGCGATAAACAGTTGAAACGTATCAGGCACCTCAAAATGGACACCCTCAACGAGATGCACAAACCGATTGCCACGCACGAAACCCTGCTCCTTCGACGTGCCATACAATAGGCCATTGATCGCCGCCATGTATCGCGCCTGCGCCCGCTGCTTGGGTTGACCGGACAAGTGCAGACCATGAGCCCGCTCCGCTGTTCGGCGCGCACGATCTTGTGTATCTGGGTGGTTTGCCGACCATCCCGCAGGAGCCGCCCATAAAGCCGTGTCCATCTGGCCAGCGCGATATTTTGTATAGGCATTCATCACCGCCAGGACATCGCTGACAGCAAGCGGGTCATAGCCCGCCTCGTCCAAATAGGTTACAGCGAGCCGGTCTGCGTCACTTTCCTGCAGGCGGGAATAGCCCGCAAGCAGACCGGTGCGCGACAGCAATCCCGCACGGTCATCCAAACCAACAAGGTCGCCCACCAGACTATCCAGAAGCGCGATATCCGATGCCACGTCTCGCCGACTGGCAATATGACCTGCACTCACATGTGCCATTTCATGGGCGAGCACAGCTGCCAGCGCAGCTTCGTCATTCAAATGCGCCAGCATTCCGCGGGTGAGGTAGACCCTCCCATCGGAGAGAGCCATTGCATTGGCCAAAGGACTGTTGAGGATCGTCAGATCATAGGGTCTTGTCGACAAACCATCATGACGAGCAAGCCGCTCGATCACGCCGCCGACATACCCGGCAAGCGCTGCATCTTCATAGACACCACCATAGGACTGAAGAATACGCTCATGAGCGCTGATCGCAGTGCGCTCGATACCGCGAGCGGACGCTGATCCCATATCAGGAGAGCGCCCGGCATCAAGCGAGCAGGCCGAAAACACCAGCGTCGACAGAACGGCAAACAAAGCCCCCTGTCCCAACGACCCAATCCTATTCGCCCTGCACCAGCTTGAACCCATAGCGTATGAAAACCAACTTCTCCGCAATCATCTAGTCTCTGAGGTCTGAGGTGCGCCTCTAACCTATGCCACAACCTGCCCGACTTCTCTGCCTTAGATCAAGACGCGCGACCAGGACCATCGAGAAACTCGATCTGCTCAGGGTGGGTCACAACTATTTCTGGACCATTGTAGGACTTGATCCATCCGCGCACTCTTATGCGTGCATCACGATAGACTTCGAGATCATCAGAAAACTGACGGAGATGCTTGGGCGCTATGGTCGCAGTGAAGTCTTTGCGCCAATCATCCCCAAAATTGAGATAGAGCCGACCTCGGACCAGCGCCGCACGCTTCACCGTGCCTTCAACCAGCTGAAAACTGTCAAGATGGGTGAGAAGTCTGTGCGGCTCATCTGCGGGCAAAACCGCATAATAGGATTGGTCCCAAATCGCGCGCCGCATGCCTCGCGCTTGCTCCTCAAGGCGCAGCAAGTCGCGAACGCATGACCTATTGTCGGGGAAGGAATACACGCGGGCCATGCCCTTAGCGATCATCGCGCCCTGCACCCACCGACCGTCTGCTAGAAACAAGTGGGCGAGTAGCCGACCATACCTGTCTTCGCGGCGCCCCCCGTAAGACAGCTGCACGTCTTCATTCTTGACCAGCGCGGCCAAAACCTCACGCGCCTCGATCGCCAACGGCCAGTCAGTGAAGTTAGGCCGTCCCAAAGCAAGCTTAGGCGCCTGCAATCCGACCAGCCGCACTTCCCGCCCATCCTGCAAGACGACCGTATCACCATCGACAATTGACACGACCCTGCTTGTCTCTGATCTCTCAAGATCACAAGAGGGAAGAGCATCGGCCGAATTTGAGGCAACGATGCATAGAATAAGCCCGCAGAGCAGCTGGCTCACAATCTGTTTCGATGAGGTGGCGAGACCGACGATATTAAGCCCGCGCGTTCACATCAGTAAGGCCTGCTTTGTAAGCAATAATCGCCGCTTCTGTTCGGTTCCGCACACCAAGCGTATTGAGGATCGCGTTGACGTGAAGCTTCACCGTTGCCAAAGCAATGCCCAGTTGAGTACCAATTTCCTGATTGGAAGCCCCGCGACCCAGTTCTTTCAGCACATCCATTTGGCGTCGTGTGAGACGGTCCAGTCCCGCAGAATCGAAGGAATAATTGGGCTCTCCAAATCCACTGCCTTCCTTCGACAGAATAGACTCTGGAACATAGCGCCCACCCGAAAGCACAAGCCGTACGGCTCCGACAAGAACTGCCGCTTCGGTGGTTTTTGGCACAACGCCCTGCACGCCCATATCGAGATATCGGCGCACAATCTCCGGCTGGTCCTGCCCATGAAGCAGAACAACAGAGCCGACACCTTCGGTTTCCTGAAGACGTGAAATCGCCGCCATCTCACGACCAACCTGCGAGGCGCCTTCCATCAACACCAGATCAACAGAGCCGTCCTGCCCCACCTTATCGATGAGCGCATCAACATTCGCGACTTCAACAATTGTCGCCTCCGAATCCACACCCTTCAATATTGTGGCCAACCCAATGCGACAGCATGGGTGTTCACTCACAACAACCAAATTCATAACGCCTAGTCCCCCGACCTGCGCACTGCACCTCAGAAGCCAATGACCAACGACCCGCCAAGCCCACCAATCAGTTGGGAAAAGAGAAACAGAAGTCCAATAGTGAAGCTACTAATTTGACAAGTATAGAACAGACTTTAGCCTGCGACAATGACGGGGCGTCATTCAAATTCGCCTATTTCCCTTTTAGAAACAGGGTTTCCGGATGCCCCATGATGGAATACTTATTTCCCATGTAATCGGAAAGGTCATTCATCGTTCGGACAGGTATCGAGGGAACAATACAGTCAAAACTACTACACCTGGCATTCACAGACCCCTGACAGCAACCGCCACAGCTTCTATTATTTGTCGGAGTAGTCCCATGGCTTGGTTGAATAGAGTTGGAGTGGATGAGCAAAAACAGAGGGGGAACCACCTACCTCCCGTAGCGGCTCTCTGCTATACAACGCAAATTGCGGTATCTTTGGCCCCGTAGCTCAGCAGGATAGAGCATCAGATTCCTAATCTGAGGGTCGGTGGTTCGAATCCACCCGGGGTCACCACGCACACAACAAGTATCACTAGTAGCGCGCCACTTGGATCGTGTAGCGCGCCACATAGTTTGGCGAGAGTGCGCCATATGGATTGAGCTTATTCAAAACCAAGTAATCGCCAGTAATTGGAGACAACCAGGCACGCGCACCAAAGGCTAAACGCGCCAATTTGTCGCATGAACCGTTGGCCGACGACGTTAGGGAACATGGTCTCTCGAAGATTGCGCCCCGACGACCCAATTATCTGCCTACGCTAGGCGTAATTGGCACCACGAACCATCATTCCTACATTGCCGGACGTCACACATGAGAAGGACGGACTGCAATGGATGCTTTCAACGGGATGAACGCGCAGATCGCGCAGTTTCCCCAATGGCTGCAATGGTGGCTCACCTGGATGCAGACACTCCTCATCCTGCTGCCCTTCGTCTTTATCAAAAGACGGGAAGCGCAGGTATTAATGGCGGCTCAAGTGCTCAATTTTGCACTCGGTTTCTACGTCTACACAGCCCAAGGAAACATGATCACCAAGCTCTTTGGTCTCGGACATGTCTTCTGGGCTGTCGCCTTTGTCTATTTCGTGCATCGAATTGCCACCGGCCAGGCGGAGACCCACGGTCGCCCCTATTTCCGCGCATGGCTCTATACAGCAACAGCGACCCTCGCAATCTCGCTTGTCTTCGACACCTATGACCTCATCCAATATATCGGCGGCACCCGAGAGCCGATGGTGGAATATTACGCTGGGTAAAGAGGGGCCAATTCGCTATGGCCTAAGCAATCGCACCGCCCATTGGTCCCACCTTCGTCCAGTCAAATGGCTCCTCTTTCCGGCCAAATTCTTCCTAAGTCTGAGTAAGACAAAGAGAGGCCGGACTGTCATGCAATCAGCCCATACACAAAGTGCGGTCGGCGTCATGCTAAGAGAATGGCGGGTCGCCAGAGGATTAAGTCAACTCGCCCTGGCCTGCGACGCGGACATATCGCCCAGACATCTAAGCTTTGTGGAGACCGGCCGCGCACAACCGAGCCGCGACATGGTTTTAACCCTGGCCGAAACCCTTGACGTGCCGCTCCGAGAACAAAATGCGCTCCTTATCGCTGCGGGATACCCGTCAGCCTTCGCAGAGTCCGACTATGACGGCCCGGAAATGAACCAGATGGGGCATATGCATTCATGGGATCTTTCGGCAGAAAACCGAACAACAAGGAGAGGCAAATGTTTCTGACAGACGCATGGAAAAGCGACACGCCGTTCGACCCGGAAAGCAGATTGCTGCGTCGGTTCCTGTTGGGGAATGCCGCCTTCTCAACCCTCACCGGCACCCTTTGCCTTGTGGACGCAACCCCGCTCACCCAGGCCTTCGGCATTCCCGATCCAATGCTTCTTCCAACCCTCGGCGTTCAACTGCTCATCTTCGCCGCCGCAATTGTTTGGATCGCAACCCGGCAGAATATCTCAACCCGCCTTGCCTGGGTCATCATCGCCCTCGACATCTTATGGGTAGCAGGCTCCATCGCACTCCTGCCGTTCGTATCAGGCATACTCACATCCGCCGGAGTTACTACAATGGTCCTGATCGCCCTTGGCGTTGCAACATTCGCGAGTGGTCAGATAGCAGGCGTGCGGCGGCTGAACACCCAAACCACCTGACACACATCATACTGAAACCTTCGAGTGTCACTGCTCGACAATTCCCGGATTGAAAGGGAATGTTTAATACAAAGGTCCTAGCATCAGATAAGCTGACGCACCCGTCACGTACAGACCTGCTTGTTCCAGCGGGCGGGTGGCAGTTTTGTCGCTTTGGAGGATCTGCGTCCATGTCCATATTTCAGCTTCTATACACATCTAAAGCACAGCAGGGTCTGGCGAAAAGTGACTTGGACGCGATCCTAAGAACGGCACAACACAATAACGCAAAGACTGATGTGACAGGGTTTCTGATTTTTGATGGAGCCCACTTTATCCAGCTTTTAGAGGGACAACGGAGTCATGTAGAAACCGTCTATCGGCTGATCGAAAGCGATAGACGCCATTATTCGGTAGAACCGCTTCTGCAGGACGTAAAGCCTGCGAGGAGTCTCTCAAATTGGGCAATGGCGTACACACGGTTGGATCGTGAGGGTCGCCGCCAATCTGGCGGATCAATGGATATGTCAAACGCTAGGGAAATAGCCAGCTTGCTAAAGCAGAACGCAACTCCTATGAGGCTTATAATCTCAGATTTTCTGACATCAGCATTCGCCAAAAACACCTAATCCGGCAACGGAATAAATTCATCATCTCCCGGCACAGACGCAAAGCGGCCTTCCTGCCAGTCTTCCTTCGCCTGCTCAATCCGTGCCTGGCGGCTGGACACAAAATTCCAATAGAGATGACGTTGCCCGTCAATCGGCGCACCACCAATCACCACATAGTGCGCTCCTTCCAACGCCAGCACGTCCACGGGCTGACCAGGTTTCAAAACCATCATGGTGCCGGTCTCAAACCTCACACCCGCAATCTCCACTGCGCCGCGCACCGGAAAAACAGCCCGCTCGTCATGGTCGGCCGGGATGGTGAGAACTGCACCCGCTTCAGACTGAACATCCGCATAGAGGGTCTCGCTATGAACAGTGACAGGCGATGACAGTCCCCACCCTTCGCCGGCGACGAGAGAAAGCCTGACACCTCCCTCATCAAGCGAAGGAATTGCGTCTGCTGCCACGTGCTGGAAACTGGGTTCAGTCTCCTCAAGGTCTTTCGGCAAAGCCATCCAAACCTGAAGCCCAAAGAGCGGACGTTCCTTGTCAAGCAAATCTTCCGGCGTGCGTTCTGAATGCACTATGCCGGATCCCGCCGTCATCCAATTCACTTCACCCGGCCGGATCGGCTGCACATAGCCCAGACTGTCGCGATGCATGATCTCACCCTCAAAAAGCCAGGTGAGCGTTGAAAGTCCGATATGAGGATGTGGCCGAACACTAATCCCTTCGCCCGGAGGAAAAACCGCAGGGCCCATCTGGTCGAAAAAGACAAAGGGTCCAACACTGCGCTTCTCAAGAGCAGGCAGCACGCGGCGCACATCAAATCCGCCCAGATCTTTCGTCTTCGGCGTAATCACAATCTCGACGGCATCACATCCCTCAACGTCTGCACAGGTAGGGGTTTCGCTTCTTTGAAAAGTCATCTGGGATCCTCCTCAGGGCGGGGTCTTTAAACAAACTAAGTGTCAGGCCCCGATTTCAAGGCCTGACAGATCGGTTAAGGGACCATGTCGAATAAGAGCAGGTGAGCGTCTTCGACAATATCAAGCGACAGAACATCTTCATCTGCAACAGCAAGCCCATCGCCGCTCGCCAAGGTTTCCCCGGCGACCGTCAGAGTGCCTTCCGCGACCTGCAGCCAAAGCATACGTCCCAGCTCAGCCGTGTGGGTAAAATGCTCGCCTGCGATGAACCGGCCTGCATAAAGGTCCGCATCCTGACCGATCTTGAGCGATCCATCCCGCCCGCTTCCACTAGCCACAAGTTTGAACCCGCTTGCCTGTTCCTCAACATCGAAGAAACGCTTCTGGTCATAGGAAGGCGTCTGGCCGTCTTCCTCGGGCATCACCCATATTTGCAGAAAATGCACCGGGTCTTTGGTTGAAGCATTGTACTCACTATGTCGGATGCCACTGCCACCCGACATTACCTGAACGTCGCCGGGCTCAATCACCGAGCCGGTGCCGAGTGAGTCCTTGTGTTCCAGCGCGCCCTTCAGCACGTAGGTGATGATTTCCATGTTCTGATGGCCATGGGTATCGAACCCTGCTCCAGGCCGGACCTGATCCTCATTGATCACCCGCAAGGGACCAAATCCCATATGGTCTGGATCATAAAAGTGACCGAAGGAAAACGTGTGCTGGGACGCAAGCCATCCGAGATCGGCTTGCCCGCGATCCTCTGCTTTTCTGATCTTCAACATCTTCTCCACTCCTCAAGTTTTGCTTGTAGATAAAGATAGTTGTGGTCATTAATTTTACCATTGGTTCTTTTTTCCACATAATGTCGCAAAATAGACGACAATAAAGCACCATGGACAAGTTTGCGGCAATTTCAGCTTTTACAGCGGTTGTGGAAGAGAGCGGCTTTGCAGCGGCAGCCCGCACCCTCGGCACCTCCCGGTCTCAGGTCAATAAGGCGGTGATCAACCTGGAAGATGATCTGGGGGTGCAGCTCCTGCAGCGCACAACCCGCCGGGTATCACCCACACCGAGTGGCCAGGCTTTTTATGAGAAATGCCGAGCCATCCTGGACGATCTGTCTGAAGCAGAGCGAAGCCTCAAGGATACGAGCGACCGTCCGGCAGGCACACTCAAAATCAATGCCCCTCTCTCCTTCGGCGTGACCCACTTTGGTCCGGCACTGATCGATTTCATGAAACACTATCCAGAGATCACGACGGAACTGGAGCTGAGCGACCGGTTCGTCGATCCAGTAG
>NZQM01000076.1 GCA_002695905.1 Parvibaculum sp. | reverse complement strand
TTATTATGCCTCCAAAGGTGCGCTTCACACGCTGACCATCAGCCTCGCGAAGGAACTGGCGGGGACAGGGGTCACGTCCAACATCGTATCACCGGGTCTCATCAAAACCAAAGAGGTGGAAGCCTGGTTCATGACCCTTGCCAAGAAGAAGGGTTGGGGCGACAAGTGGGACGAGATTGAAGCCAAGGCCATGGAAGAAGTGACCGGCGGTCTCACCGGCCGCATCGCCCGTACTGAGGAAGTGGCGGCGCTCGTTGCTTTCGTTGCAAGTCCCCTTGCCGACTCGATCACCAGCACCAATTTCCGCATTGATGGTGGCTCGACAGCGATTGTGTCGTGATATTGAACAGTGATGTCATCCCGGGCTTGACCCGGGATCCATACTGAATCGATGGGCACCATAGATCCCGGATCAGGTCCGGGGTGACAATGAGGGGTGAAGGGTCAGGCCAACGACCAACCTCACGCAACGTCGACCACGGGTTTAGAGTGCCAAAAAATCTGCGGCTTGCTCCGTTCGGGCCGATGCCCCAAGGTGCGGCCTCGAAAAACGAACCCGATAGTAGGTGGGAGACGCCAAACCTTATGCAGACGTTCCGATTTGATCCCTGCCGGTTGCCGCCGGAAGCCGAAGCGCTTCGTGGCGAGGTCCGCGCGTTCCTAAGCGATGCTCTGACAGACATTCCCCCTGTGGTCCGCGCACAGACCTGGAGCGGCTACGACCCGGAATTCTCCAAAAAGCTCGGTGCCAAAGGTTGGATCGGCATGACCTGGCCGAAAAAATATGGCGGGCATGAACGCAGCGCTTTGGAGCGCTACGTAATGCTGGAAGAAATGCTTGCCGCTGGAGCGCCTGTTGGCGCGCATTGGATCGGGGACCGGCAAAGCGGGCAATTGCTGTTGCGCTTTGGCACCGAAGAACAGCGCCAGATGATCCTGCCGAAGGCGGCAAAAGGGGAACTCCTCTTTTGTATTGGCATGAGCGAGCCGGACAGCGGGTCCGACCTCGCCGCCACCCGCACCAAAGCAGAGAAGACTGACGGTGGCTGGATCGTGAACGGGACCAAACTCTGGACGTCGAACGCGCATAATGCGCATTACATGATTGCGCTTTTCCGCACGAATTTTGACCCTGACAATAAGCATGCGGGCCTTACCCAGTTCCTGGTGGACCTCACGACACCGGGCATCACCATCCGGCCGATCAAAGATCTGACAGGCAATGCCCACTTCAACGAAGTCGTGTTCGCAGACGTCTTTGTGCCTGACAATATGATGGTCGGCGAAGAGGGCAATGGTTGGGCGCAAGTCACTGCAGAGCTCGCCTATGAGCGAAGTGGTCCGGAACGGTATCTCTCCAGCTTTTTGCTGCTGACCGAATTGATCCGCGAGCTTGCGCGAACAGGCGATACGAGTGCGGACGCTGAAATCGGACGGCTCGTCGCTCACCTTGTTACGTTGAGACAAATGTCGGTTTCCATTGCCGGACTCTTGGAGGCGGGGGAAAATCCGATCCAGGAAGCCTCTGTCGTGAAAGACTTGGGCGCACTTTATGAGCAGGAACTTCCCGTGAAGGCCCATGAGCTCGCAGGCGTAGAGCCGATGCTCGGCACTGGGTCCGACTATGCGCAGGTGCTGGGCTTTTTGACGCAAGCAAGCGTGTCCTTTTCTTTGCGCGGCGGCACCCGCGAAATTCTGCGCGGCATTATCGCCCGTGGTCTTGGATTGCGGTGAGGAGACAGACATGAACGAATTCAGAAATCTCCTCGGCGAAACCATTGAGCGTCTGCTCGCCGATCACGCCACCAAAGAGACCGTGCAAGGCGCAGAAGAAGGCACCTGGCCTGAAGCGCTCTGGTCAGCTCTCGAAGAAAATGGCCTCAGCCGTCTGATGGCAAGTGAAGCCCAGGGTGGGGCAGGCGGCACATGGGGCGATGCTCTCGTTTTGCTGCGCGCGCAAGGCCGTTATGCGGCGCCGGTGCCATTGGCGGAAACCATGGTGGCCGCCTGGCTTCTGTCTGAAGCGGGCTTAGATGTGCCCGACGGGCCTCTGACCCTTCTCACTGGCGTGACGCTCAAGTCTGACGGCACACTAAGCGGCACCGCCCCGCATGTGCCCTGGGGCCGCAAGGCGGTTGTCGGCGTTGCTATGGTGGAAAAGGCTGACGGAAAATTCCACGTTGTTTCTGCGCCATTGGCCGGTGCGAAGATCGACGAAGAAGAAAACCTCGCCCGGGAGCCGCGGGACACCATGACTTTTAAGGGGCACGCCGTAACGTCAGCACCCTGCGACCTAACCCAAGGCCTTGAAACCTGGGGGGCTCTGATGCGCTCAGGTCTGATGGCGGGGGGGCTTGACTATCTGCTGACCCAGTCCGTCGAATATGCCAATGACCGCAAACAGTTTGGCCGTCCCATTGGCAAGTTCCAGGCAGTGCAGCAGCAATTAGCGGTGCTTGCGACCCAGGCCGCCGCCGCAGGCGCCATTGCGGCCCATGCCTGCGAGCGGGCAGGCGAGACCGACGACCCGGGATTTGAAGTGGCGGTTGCCAAAACCCGCATTGATGAGGCAGTCAATCTCTCTACCTCGATTTCTCATCAGGTTCACGGCGCCATTGGCTTTACCTATGAGCACGGTCTTCATCTCGTGACCCGTCGCCTGTGGAGCTGGCGGGCCGAATATGGCAGCGGGCGATCCTGGGCGGCACGCCTTGGGCGTCAGGCAATTGAACGCGGTGCAGATGCCCTTTGGGCAGACGTGACCGCGCGCTAAACTCAATTCTCCCAATTTCGACAACCCGTTCGCAGAAAGACAGCGTCATGAAAGTCTCAGAAGCACTCGATACCCGCATCACCTGCCGCGCCTATACAGATCAGCCGGTGGAGGCGGAGAAGATCAATCGCATCTTGCAGAGTGCAGCCCGGTCTCCCTCAGGAGGGAACCTGCAGCCCTGGCATGTCTGGGCGATTGGCGGGGAGAAGCTTGCTGAGTTCCGCTCTATTGTTCAGTCGAAGATCGTCGACAATCCGTTTGGCGATGGTGCGACCGAATATGACATTTACCCAAAAGAACTGGGCGAGCCCTACAAGGCCCGCCGGGCGAAGTGCGGCGAAGACATGTATGCGAGCATCAACATAGCCCGCGAAGATAAGGCAGGTCGTCAGAAACACTTCAACCGCAATTTTGACCTCTTTGGAGCCCCGGCGGCCATGTTCTTTGCCATTGATCGGCAGATGGGCCTCGGCCAGTGGTCGGATCTTGGCATGTATATTCAAAGCATCATGCTGATGGCGCGCGAAGAAGGGCTGCATACAGCCCCACAGGAAGCATGGGCTCTCTGGTACAAAACCATTGGTGAATTTTTGGACATTCCCGACAATCTCATGTTTTTCTGTGGCATGGGGATCGGCTATATGGACGAAAATGCACCGATTAACACATTGAGAACTGACCGCGCTGACTTTAGCGAATATGCTCATATTGAAGGGTTCTGATCCCCATAGACCGTGTGCCGGGTTCCTTAACGAACCTGAACGCTCACGTTCATGGCGGGTTCAGGCGATCTCGCGTACAACGAGGGTCATGAAACGCCAGTCCACCATATTTGCCACTCTGTTGGCCCTGACATGGCTCATCACAAGCGGCGGCATTGCGTCTGCCAATGATGATCGTCCAGGGCTTTTGGCGGGATCCCTTGGCAGCACCTATGCAAGGTCCGATCAGGATGACGCTCGGGACGCCGTACGTTCCGGACAATACATCTCCATGGAGCAGGCTTTGTCCACGGTGCGGTCCCGCTATCCAGGGCGTCTTCTGGATGCGGGGTTCAATCGCCGGGCCGGTGTCTACAACATCAAAATGCTGTCGGAAGGGGAAGTTTTGCTGGTTGCAGTCGATGCCCGCTCTGGCAGCATCATGAATGTGCGCAGGGGTGGGCGGTAACGCCTGCGAAACGCACAAAGGAGATGTCCATGCGGTTGCTTGTTGTTGAAGATGATCCGGATTTGAGCCGCCAGATGCGCGAAGCGCTGTCTGACGCGGGCTATGTGGTCGATACCGCCGCCGACGGCGAAGAAGGGCACTTTCTCGGCGATACAGAGCCCTATGACGCCGTGATCCTGGATCTCGGCCTGCCGGAAATGGATGGTGTGACGGTGCTGGAAAAGTGGCGCCGCGCGGGCAAGGACATGCCGGTTCTTATTCTTACCGCCCGCGATCGCTGGTCAGACAAAGTCGCAGGCTTTGATGCAGGTGCAGATGACTATGTCACCAAGCCTTTTTACACAGAAGAAGTTCTGGCGCGGGTTCGTGCGCTGCTTCGACGCTCAGCCGGCCATGCAACAAGTGAGCTGGAGCTTGGCAGTTTGCGGATTGACACACGAAGCGCGCGCGTAACGCTCAATGGCGAACCCATTAAGCTCACCTCGCTCGAATATCGTTTGCTCGCCTATCTGATGCACCACCAGGATAAGGTTGTGTCGCGGACGGAATTGGTTGAGCATCTCTACGATCAGGACTTTGATCGCGATTCAAACACGATTGAAGTCTTCGTAGGGCGTCTGCGTCGCAAGCTCGGCAAAGATATTATCGAAACAGTTCGGGGATTGGGGTACCGACTTGCAACTGCGGAAGATGCGGCTCGATAGTCTTGCATTCCGGCTCACCGCCGCGGCTGCAATCTGGCTCGCCATTGTATTGATCGCCGGAGGCCTCGCCCTGTCATCTGTCTTCCGCCAATCGGTGCAAGATACGTTCGATGCCAACCTTGACGCTATTCTCGATAGTCTGATCGCCGCCATTGAGGTAAACGCGGACGGCGAACTGGCCCTCACCAGACAGTTGAGTGACCCGCGTTTTCAGCGGGTCTATTCCGGCTGGTATTGGCAGGTCCGGGCCATCGGCGATGGCAAATCCGAAGCGGCGGATGGCAAACAAACACCGTTGCGCTCACGGTCTCTGTTCGATCAGGCGCTGCGCACACCGAGCCGGGACTTAGCAGATAGTGACGCCTCTCAAGATAAGCTCCTAACTGGTCGCAGTTCTGGGCCTGAAAACCAACCTCTGCGTGTCGTGGAACGGGTCGTGCGATTGCCGGGCCTGGATGCGCAAGTGTCATTTGCGGTAGCGGGCAATATTTCCAAGCTGGATGAACAGATTGATGAATTCGGCGGACTTTTAGTGGCCGCGCTTGGCGTCATCGGAGCGGGCATTTTGATCGCGCTCCTCATTCAGGTCCGCTATGGCCTGCGCCCGCTGGACCGAGTGCGCCAGGGTCTCCATGACATCCGCACCGGCGATGAAACCCGGCTCAAAGGGGATTTCCCTTCTGAGATCGAACCGCTCGCAAACGAGCTGAACTCTCTTCTGGAATATGCCAATGATGTTCTGGAGCGTGCCCGAACCCATGTGGGCAATCTGGCTCATGCGCTCAAAACACCCTTAAGTGTGCTTGCGAACGAAGCCCGTGAAGATGATGGGCCCTTGGCACCGGTTGTCTCTCACCAGACGGGCCTCATGCGTCAGCAGATTGAGCATCATCTTTCCCGCGCCCGAACCGCCGCCAATGCAAGGGTGTTGGGCGCGTCAGCGCCGGTTGAACCTTTATTGGCAGGCCTGACCCGCACACTAGAGCGGATCTATCAGGACCGAGCTGTATCTGTTGAAATGTCGGTGGAAGAGGGACTGAGCTTTAAGGGCGAAGCCCAGGACCTGGAAGAGATGGTTGGCAACCTTCTCGACAATGCCTGCAAATGGGCCGAGAAGAACGTGTCTGTTACCGCTGTCGCAATCACGGGCACCATCCCGATGCTGACGATCACGGTTGATGATGATGGTCCGGGCTTGCCGCCTGAAAAGCGCGACCAGGTTCTCAAACGCGGCGAACGCTTGGACGAAGCGGTGCCGGGCTCGGGCCTGGGACTCAATATCGTCGGTGAGACCGCAGAGATTTATGGGGGTGAACTCCGCCTCTCTGAAAGTGAACAAAAAGGTCTCCGCGCTGAGATTACACTCCCTCGCGTCTGATTTTTCCCAGAATTCGGCCACTTTCACATGAACGTCAGATGAATGACATGTTCACGGGTCAATCAATTCCCCGCGCGTATTCTCAAACCTACGTTAGATCAACCGAACAAACGGGGTTCGTTATGAAAATCGCCAAGCTGGCCACGGTGGGCCTCATCGCCGTTTCTCTCGCAGGTTGTTCTGCCTACGGTGCCGGACCGCGCGAGGGTGCCGGGACAATCATCGGCGCCATCGCTGGCGGACTTGTGGGCTCTCAATTCGGGTCCGGCAGCGGTCGTCTTATTGCGACGGGCGTCGGTGCAGTAGCAGGTGCCGCTCTCGGTCAGGGTGTTGGCCGCAGTCTCGATCAGCGGGACCGTCAACATATGGCCTACGCGTCCACGCGCGCGCTTGATACAGGCTATGAGCAAGACTGGTATAATGACCAGAGCGGGAACTATGGAACCGTGTCTCCAGGCCGATCATATAATTCCGCACAGGGATATTGCCGCGAATATCAGCAAACTGTTTACATCGGTGGCGAACCTCAACAGGCATACGGAACCGCCTGCCGCCAGCCAGATGGTCAATGGCAGGTTATGTAGTCTCCTCCTCGCAAGACATTTTCTGCCAATCGAGCGCCGTTCTGACTTAACCGTCAGGACGGCGTTTATGTTGTTGCTTAATGTTGGGCACGGGAAGATGTGGACAGACGCCGCACCCGGTGGCACGCTTCAAGCATGAAAATCACCGCCCGCCTCCTCGTACTCCTCGTCGCAGCTATCCATGTCGGGATTCTCGTCCTGGAAATGTTCTACTTCGATCATCCGATCGGACGAGACGTGTTTGGAACCACACCAGAAGAGTCAGCGACCATGGCGGTGCTCGCCGCCAATCAGGGGCTTTACAATGGCTTTCTGGCCGCAGGTCTTTTCTGGGGCGTGTTAGCTGGCAAGACAGACATGATCATCTTCTTCCTGCTCGGTGTCATTGTCGCCGGTGTCTACGGCGCGGCCACAGCAAGCGGCACCATTCTGATCGTGCAGGCGCTTCCGGCAGCATTGGCTTTGGTGATCACACTTTTGGCGCTTCGGAAAAGCTAGGTCGCCGTAGGTTCTTTAGCGATCAGGTCGGCAATCGTCGCTTCTTTCAGAACGGAGCTCTCTGCGTCAGTAAGCAACTGCAGGAGAGCATCGACAGACACATCCGAACCAAGTGTGGTATCGTCTGCCGCACCGCGATGATCGTCGTTCGCGATAACGTCCAGAACTTCTTTCACCAGTGTCATGTCAGCAGGCTTTGTCGGGACCAGACGCTTGTCTGCGCCCGCCCAGGCAGCCAGTCCGGCGCGACGTAAGGGGTCCGCGATCAGTTCCACTGTTTGTGGAGGGATCCCCAGACGGCGCGACAGCCGCGCGCTTGTCCAGGGTGTGTCGCCCGTATGGAAGGAGCGATGGATCACCGTGAGAAGAACAAGGCAGATCCGCTTTACCTGATCAAGCGTCAACCGCATGAGGCCCGACTCCGGCGACAGATGGGCGCGGTTCTGGAAATAATAGGTGACCGAGCATCCCACAAGCACGATGAGCCAGGCCGCATAGAGCCAGATCATGAAGAGAACGATGCTGGCGAACGCGGAGTAAATGGCGGCATAGCGGGCAGATGTCACAACGAAGGTGGCAAAGGCCCAGCCGGTTGCGACCCACATAAGGCCCGTTATGGCGCCGCCGACAAGTGCGGCTGACAGTTTCACCCGTGTGTTGGGGACAACGAGATAGAGAAACGCAAAGGCGCTCATTGTCATGATGAAGGGAATAAGTCTACTCGCTTCTTCAATCGCCGCTCTAATGGGGCCGAACGCACCAACAATATCCATGAGGAACGAACTGGCTGTTGTGGCAATCACGCCAATAGCCAGGAAAAGGACCAGAGGCCCGAGCAATCCCACACTCACATAGGCCGCCATTTGCTTTGCCAGCGAGCCGTCCGCAGTGACCTGCCAGACCGAATTGAAAGCGGCCTGAATCTTCTGAATAAGAGAGATGAGGGTGTAGATGAGGAAGACGAGACCGACTGATCCGAGCACAGAGATATTGACCTGTTGCACGAAGGCGATGGTCTTCTCCGTGATCTCCACACCCTGCGCGCCCATCGGCGCCAGGAACTCCAACATCAACAATTCGATCTGATCATCAACGCCGAAGGCTTTGAGGATTGCAAACATCAGCGCCAGCACCGGCACGATGGCGAGCAGCGTTGTGTAGACAAGGCTCATCGCTCTGAGATTGGCTTGGCCGGTCAGAAGATCGCGAATGACAACCCACAAAATCTGAGCCGCAACCACAAGCGGGCGACGAAAAAACGGGTCATCTTCTTTCGGTTTTGCCCAGATCTCTTTTGTGAGCCGCGTTTGCAGGTCTGAAACTAAGCTACCGAACACATATGCCTCCACGCCCTAAGGGGGGTTCTCTATGACATCCAATGTACCTGTTTTGACAGATTTTGGCGAAAAACGGCCCATTCTTACCCCGCTCGGCCAAATTTTTGGGAGAACAGTCTTAAGGGGCCCCTGCGTCAACGAAATTGGGGGCTCAAGACCGGTTGCGAGGGAGGCCGGAACGCATTATCCCAAACGTTCGAAACAAAAAACATGAAGGTGAGAAACATGGGCGAAGCATGGATTATCGACGCCTGTCGCACCCCGCGCGGCATCGGCAAAGTAGGCAAGGGCGCGCTGGCGGAAATCCACCCGCAGCAGCTCGGGGCCACTGTCTTGAAAGCGCTTAAAGAGCGCAACGACATCAAGACGGAAGAAGTGGACGACATTGTCTGGGGCACAAGCTCACAGAAGGGTCCTCAGTCTGGTGACCTGGGTCGCATGGCGGCTCTTGATGCTGGCTATGATGTCCGGTCAAGCGCGATGACCCTCGACCGTTTCTGTGGCTCTGGTATCACGTCGGTTAACATTGCGGCCGCAAACATCATGTCCGGTATGGAAGATCTGACCATTGCAGGCGGCACGGAAATGATGTCGCTCTTCGGCAGCATGAACAAAGGCGGCTCGCCTTTCATGGACAATGGCAATAAGCGCCTGCGTCATGAGCACCCTCAGCCACATCAGGGCGTATGTGCAGATGCCATTGCGACGCTGGAAAACATTCCGCGCCAGGCATTGGATGAGCTTGCGCTCGTGAGCCAACAGCGTGCGGATGCAGCCATCAAGGGCGGCCACTTCGACAAATCTCTGGTCGCTGTGCATCACGAAGACGGGACACTGGCTTTGGACAAGGAAGAATTTCCGCGGCCACAGACAACAATGGAAGGGCTTTCAAGTCTTGCTCCTTCTTTTGAAGCGATCGCGGATTTTGAGCTGGACGAAGACGGCACAACTTTCCGCAAGCTCGTTGCGGCGAAATATCCTGACCTGAAAATCAACCACGTCCACCATGCGGGTAACTCCTCTGGTGTTGTGGATGGTGCGGCAGCTCTCCTGCTGGCCTCACCTGAATATGCCAAAGCAAACGGCATGAAGCCGCGCGCACGTGTAGTTGCAATGGCCAATATGGGCGACAGCCCAACGCTGATGCTGAACGCACCAGTCCCTGCCGCGAAAAAAGTGCTCGCAAAAGCTGGCATGAAGCTGGAAGATATTGATCTTTTCGAAATCAATGAGGCGTTCTCCGTTGTAACTGAAAAGTTCATCCGCGATCTGGACCTAGACCGCGACATCGTCAACGTAAATGGCGGCGCGATGGCTCTTGGGCATCCGATTGGGGCAACAGGCTCAATCCTCGTCGGTACGATGGTTGATGAACTTGAGCGCCAGGACAAACAGTTCGGCCTGGTGACCATGTGTGCCGCTGGTGGCATGGCCCCTGCGATCATCATCGAGCGCATGCAATAGGGATTTTGCTTTCGAGCGAATTCAGGCCGCAGAACCTTGGTTCTGCGGCCTTTTTTGTGCGCGAGTTTTCGGTTTGTGAACAGATTGTTAAACATGAGAACATAAAACTAGGGATGGGATGCTCCCGGTCCGGGTGCCCGCGCGGCTGCACGCAGGAGCCGCACGCGAAGGAGCGATTTGGAAGGTTGGTTGTGACCAAGACCGATGCATTGAGACAGTTTCTATCGGACCTGCCGTCACCGGCGGCGGTGAAGCTGATGGATGCTGTCGAAAGCGGTGCGCTTCCGGCAACCCATCTCGGCCTGCCAATCGAAGAAATTCGAGCTGCTCTTGGCCCAGCGCTTGCCAAGATGAAAGGTAAACGCGATGGCACGTTAACGGACTTGCGTCTCTTCACAGCCCCGTTTGAAGACTTTCTGTTCGACGGTGAGCGGAAGGAAAAAGAAGCCGGACTCATTCCGCGCAGTTCCGTTGAACCCATCTGGAAATGGATCACAAACGAACTCATTCCAGACACTTTCCCCGCGATGGCGGCGCGAGTAGAAAAGCATATCGCAAGCGGCGATAAGGAAGCGTTGAGTGCCGCTGTAACGGTGCTGTTGCAGGCGGCGGGTTCTGCCATGACGGCTGCAATTGAACGCTGCGAAACTGATACGAAATACGCAAACACGACCGCCACGCGGTTGGGTGGCTATAACGTCGTTGCCGATGCCCGCGAGGTGGCGGATGTATTCGTCATCCTTGATGAGATGCGGGAGATGCAGGAAAGTGTACCGCGCCATATTACGGCGTTTGATGATCGAATGGTCTCTGGTGTGCGCGATCTCTACGATGATCTGTACGAACGGGACGCGGACCGGGCGATTTATCTTGCACTTGCAGTGATGGGCCGCCTGGATTGCCCGTGGCAGATTTTGCGTCTGGCGCGCAAGATCGCGCAGAAGAACGACGACACGATGATCTCCCGAACGGACTTCTCTATCCTTGGAGAGCGTCTTATTCGTCGGCTGGAGATGATTGCCTCCTATTTCGAGAACCTTCGTCCTGGCCTCTCTGACCTCGAAGAATTGCACGTAAAGATAATTGAGTTCTCTGAGCTTTCTAAAGGGATCACTCGGGAAATTGAGTTGCTCAGGATCGGAAATTGGGGGCAGCGCTTGCTGAAAGCGCGCAACGTGATTTCCACGGCGATCAGCGACGAATTTGCGCACTATCCAAAAGACTTGGGCGCAGCGCTTCCGCTGCAGCGAATTGGTGGCTTCGGTCGGTCCGGGCCTAGGCGCGTCGACATATCTCATTTGCCAGACGAAGAGAAGCTCTCGCGTATCCGGCGTGAGCTCAAATTCGTCCTGAAGACAAAAGACTTGGCGCAATCAATCGGTGCCCAGGCAGCCTTCGATAAACTGCTGCCTGAGCTTGAGGCCTATATGGTCACCTATGAAGATGCCATCCTTGAAGAGATGCGCCATTGCGAAGCAGAGATGGCTGAGCGCGCTGAGGCATATCTGGAATTTGCAGCAGAAATCTCCGAGCAGCTGACGGGCCGGGCAGGCGCCGCAACCTTGCTCAAGCGCGGTCGCGTTGCACTCCAAGCATCAGCCTGAATCTACCTCTGTCGCATCGTTCTGCTATTTCGGCCTGAATTCGGCGGGATACGCAAAGAGACCTGGCATGCCGCCGGTATGTAGGAAGACAACCGTCTCTGTCTCCGCGATTTCTTCGTTAAGTATCGCAGCAATCATCCCCGCCATCGCTTTGCCTGTATAGACAGGGTCGAGCAAAATGCCTTCGGTGCGGGCAACAAGCTCTACCGCTGAGACCATCCCCTCCGTTGGAAGTCCGTATCCGTCGCCAAGATGGCGAAAATCCACATGCACGTCTTCTTCGTTGACGGGGCCGCCCCCAATACGCTCTGACGTCTGGCTCGCAATGTCCAGGAGTTCCCCGAGCAGAGCCTCCCGGGTTGGTTTGGACACACTCACGCCGTCCACTTTCGGACCACCCTTTGCCAGGGCACGGCCTGCTAGAAGGCCTGCCTGTGTCCCCAGGCTTCCGTTTGCGTGGAAAATGCTGTCTACCTTTATCCCCGTGGCTTTAGCTTGCTCTTGGATCTCCAGAAAGACCTGTGCATAAGCGGTCGAGCCTATAGCGTTCGAGCCGCCAACAGGAATGAGATAGGGAGTGCCGCCGCAGGCGCGGATTTTGGCCGTGATCTCCTCAAACACCGCCCGCGCGTCCGCGTTCTTTGCCTGTCGATGAACTTCTGCCCCCAGGATGTTGTCCAGGAGCAGATTACCAGACGTATTGTAGGCAGGGTCATCGTAGCCAACGGTTTCAAACAGGATGAGATGCGCCGCTAGGCCGGTTTTGGCCGCCGCCGCCGCCGTCTGCCGTGCATGATTGGATTGTAAGGCGCCCGCTGTGATTACTGTGTCCGCGCCTTTTTCAAGGGCATCGCCAATAAGGTATTCAAGCTTCCGAGTTTTGTTGCCACCACCGGCCAGGCCCGTCAGGTCATCTCGTTTGATGTAGAGGCGAGGGCAGGAGCGTCCGTCGGACATTAAGGCCTCTCGCAGACGTGGCATCTCCTGTAACGGCGTCACACCATCCATCAACGAGACATGGGGCAGATCGCTAGGCAGCTGCATCAAGAACTCCTTTGGACAAGAACAGTCAGATCACACCCTGGGCCCGCAACTCTGCAATCGCATTCTTGCTATACCCAAGATCAGCAAGGATGGCATCCGTATGCTCGCCAAGGAGCGGAGCTCGATGCCGGATACCGCCGGGCGTGTCGGAGAGATTGATCGGGGTCTCCATCACTGGGGCAGGATGAGGAAGGCCCGGAAAATCAACCGGGGTCATATATTTCATCGCCTGAATGTGGGGATCTTCAAGCGCTTGTGCTGGCGAATAAACCGGGCCAGCTGGGATGCGGGCTTCTCCCAGAATGTTCAGGGCTTCTTCCATCGTAAATTGGGCTGCCCAATCTGCCGTGCGTTGGCTCAGGATTTCGCCATGTTCGCCCCGCTTCAAATCATCGGCAAACCGCGGGTCCGATAGCCAAGTGTCTTCGCCCATCAGTTTCGCCCAACGCTTGAAGAGGGGATCACCGATCACCTGAACGAAAATCCATCCGTCTTTTGTTTGCACACAATCTGCCGGACCCGCATAAGGACTGCGGTTGCCGATAGCCGTTCGGTTGGTGCCGCGAAGATCCTGTTCGATGAGATGGAAGTTGAAAAAGTTGAGCGCTGTGGCGAGCAGGGCGCCTTCCACCATTTGGCCTCTACCGGTCTGTTGTCGAGCCATTAGGGCAGCCATTGTTCCGTAGGCGGATAGAACGGCGGTGCCGAAATCAACCCAGGGAGCATAGCTCTTGGTTGGTTCATCAGCCCGCCCTGTGAGATAGGCAGCACCGCTCATGGCCTGGGCAACCCCGTCAAAGCCAACTCGGTTTGAGTAAGGCCCGCCATGTCCAAACGCAGAGACCGTTGTCAGAACGACTCTAGGGTTGGTCGCTGACAGAGTTCCATAATCAAGCCCCATGGCGCTCAGCGTCTGGGGCGGAAGGTTTGCTACCACTACATCGGCCTCGGCCACAAGCTGGGCGACAATCTTCCGCCCTTTGTCACGCATGGGGTCAAGGGTCATGCCGCGCTTGTTCCGGTTGAGTTGAAGGAACATGGTTCCCTCACCGCCTTCACCAGGTGCAGCACCTGGCACGACGGGCTGAACGAACCGGTCCTCGCTCCCCTCGCGTTTTTCGATGCGGATCACGTCTGCACCCATATCTGCGAGCAAGGTCGCGCAATAGGGGCCTGCGATATAGCGCCCAAAATCCAGAACCTTTATCCCGTCCAATACCCCAGACACGTCATCACTCCCTGTGGAAACCGCGGGGAATCGCGGTCCGTATCGTTAACAGAAGCTCACTATAGCGCCCAGCGTCGCTCCAGCGCAGATACAACGCTTTTTAATGAAAATTGTTCTTTCGCCATAACCAAATCTTTTCGATCCTGCAGGTACTCTCGACAAACGCTGGGATAGCGGGCCGTTAGTGAAGGCTTTGAGCCCACATTTGGTTGAGTGAGCACCATGTCGACAACAACAATTACACGACCGGTCGACACAAATTCGGACCAGCCTGTTTACCGCTGGGATGGGGAATTTGCAGACCGGACGCTAGAAGCGCGCTTTGTGAAAGACACCTGGGACGAGGTCGTTGCCAGAAGCCGTGCCGTAATGTTGGCCGGGCTCGTCTTCATGGTTGCTGCTGGTGTTGACTATATCACGCTGGGATATTCTCAAGCCTTTCTCCAGCTCGTCGCCTTGCGTCTGCTGACTCTGATAGTCGCTTTTGTGCCGATCATCTTGTTCTCAGACGGAAGAGATCCCAAAGCGTTTTATGCAAGCGTTACTTTTACCCAAGTCTATCTCTTCACCGTGTTCCTAATGTCCTCGGTTGTTGGCACATCGCCCGTCCGTGACATGGTGGTGGCAACAATTGTCATCCTTTTTACCTACTATATCGCGGTGCCCAACCGGTTGCATTTGAACGCGCTGGTAGGTGTGGTGTGTAGCGCGGCTCTTGTTATAACCGTCGGCTTTACGCCAGACATCTCGCTCTATGGTTTGGTCGTATTGTTCGTTATGTACGTGACGGTCAACTTCGTCGGCGTCCAGCTCGGGAGATTGTGGGGACGGTTGCGTCGGACCGAATACCTGTCAATGGAACACCACAAAACCATGGCCGGGCGTTTGGCAGAAGAGATTGCTGAGCGGCAGGTTGCTGAAACCGAAGCGCGGGCAAATGAGCGCAGTTTTGAAGGCGTTTTCCGCGCCGCGCCTTTGCCCTTGGTTCTCGTCCATCCAGGAGAAACAAAAATCCAGCTGGGAAACAGAGCCGCTTGCGACCTGCTTGGCGTTCGTCCAGAAGAGATAAAGTCGTTGGACCTTCAAAAGGTCATCGAAGCACGCATGACGGAAAACCGCTTTGAGGACGTGAAGATGTTTCTGAAGGCCCGCGAACCAGCAGAGATAGCTATCGAATCTGCAGATGGTCGACATCTTTGGGTGAATGTGACGAGTTCAGCAATGCGCTATCGCGGTGCGGCGACAATTCTGATTGCGCTTCATGACATTACCCACCGTCGCGAAGAAGAAGAACGTCTGCGTGAAGCCCGCGATGTAGCGGACTCCGCGAACCGCTCAAAAACCGAGTTCCTCGCCAATATGAGTCACGAGTTGCGCACTCCGTTGAACGCGATTATTGGTTTCTCCGAAGCGTTGGACCGCGAGATTTATGGCGAACTAGGCAATGATCGATACAAGGAATATGCGCAGGACATTCATAGCTCCGGCATCCATCTTCTGAACATCATCAATGACATTCTGGACCTGTCTAAGATTGAAGCCGACAAGTTTGAATTAGCGGAAGAAGTTGTGAGCATCGAAGACACGATTGAGACGGTGATGCGGATCGTCGCGACACGCGCTGATCAGGCTGGTGTGAAACTTGAACGGTCGGTTCCAAATGGCCTTGGGGTTCACTGCGATGAGCGCGCGCTCAAACAGATTCTGATCAACCTTCTATCCAATGCGGTCAAGTTCTCCCGCGCGAAAACCACCGTGCGCGTTAACGTGTCTGAGACGAAAACCGCATTGCGGATCGCAGTGATCGACCAGGGTATTGGGATGGCGCCGGAAGATATTCCAGAAGCACTGGAACCTTTCCGTCAGATTGACGGCACGCTGACCCGGACCTATGAAGGGACGGGGCTGGGCCTTCCACTGGCCCGACGCCTGACGGAACTTCATGGCGGGAAGCTGCTAATCGAAAGCGCAAGGGGCGAAGGCACAAGCGTCCTGATTGATTTCCCCCTGGAGCGAATTGACGCACCGGCCGATCAAAATGAGCCTGAAACAGTAAGTGCCTGAGCGCACACCAGAAAATGAGATAAGCGCCAGACCCTTTAGATAGAGGCGATAGGGTGACGCGAGCGGGCGGACCCTCTATACAATCGACATCACAGACCTGAAAAACCACCCTGTGCTGGAGATTGCCGGTGCCCCTAAGCTCTCAAGAGATGCTGCTTTGGCTGCTGTTTGCCGTGGTGACTGCCGCGACCATCGCATATATTCTCCGGGCCGTTCTCGGCGAGGATAGACAGCACGGCTCTCGCGAAGCGGGCATAGCCGTTTACCAGGATCAGTTGGACGAACTCGACCGAGATGTTGAGAAAGGGATCCTGCCGGATACTGAAGCCGCATCTGCGCGGATTGAAATATCACGCCGCTTGCTTGCAGCCGCTGACGGGGAGGGAGATGAGCCCGGCTTCGCGCGTGCTGGGCGCGGCAAACTGCTTTTAGCGGCAATCATTGGCGTGCTGCCTTTGTGTGTACTGGCGACCTATCTCGCAATGGGATCGCCTGGCCTTCCCGGACAGCCCTATGCTGAACGGCTGGAACGACCCCTCGATCAGCTGCCTGTTGAGGGTCTGGTTGCCCGACTGGAAGAACAACTCAAGCAAGAACCGGATGATGCAACCGGCTGGCGGCTTATTGCCCCGGTCTACATGCAACTTGGTCGGTATAGCGATGCGATCAATGCCTTCGGGACCATTATGCAGCTCGAAGGTCGGGACGCTGATGCGCTCGCCGGTCTTGGCGAAGCTCTCACCCTGTTAAGCGATGGCATGGTTCCGCCAGCTGCGCGCCAAGCCTTCGAGG
The DNA here is from genome assembly GCA_002695905.1 of Parvibaculum sp. Lineage (GTDB taxonomy): Bacteria > Pseudomonadota > Alphaproteobacteria > Parvibaculales > Parvibaculaceae > Mf105b01. Next base: position 57,448 of record NZQM01000076.1, on the reverse strand, counting down.
CAGCGCTGGGGGAAGAACCGACACACCCCCGAGCCCGCTTCTATTTGGCGCTCGCGAAAGCCCAACGCGGCGACGTAGCCGACGCACTTGTGGACTGGAAGGCCTTGTTAGCAGAGGCCCCAGAGGGAGCCCCTTGGGCAGCCGCCGTCGAGGCCCAGCTTCGCACAGCAGAAAACATCCTGGCGACCCAAAACGCACCTACCGCTGACGAGTAAAACGCGCAAACGGTTCGGAAAAGACCTCGTCCAGATCGGCGTTCACAAGGAAGGCGCGCAGACCAATGCTGTCTGACGTGATCCGAATTACCTGAAGCCCGACAGAATGGGACACAGTGCCGTCGAGAGCCCCCCGATTAAGAAGCTCCACCATGACACGATCATCAAGTGTCGTGACCGTCATTTCGTCACCGGTCATCTGAACGCGAAACAGATAATATCCCGCTTCATCCGCCTCCGCTGGCTTCCCATCAAGGCGCTTCAGAAGAGCAGAAAGAAAAATCTCTCCCCGGATTTCGGCAGCCTCCGCCTCAAATTCAAGCCATCCTTCATTGATCGAAGGTTTCCCCTCTCTGTGACGAATGATGAGCGCCGCGAACCGCGGCGAGGGAGCCGCATTTTCGGTACCCTCCATAAAAATGAGGGTTGCCTTGCCATCACCGAGGCCGCCATTCCAAATACCTGAAAAGATATCAGGGACGCGGGCTTCGCCGTTCAAGGCGATGGGATGCTCGGATGTGGGGAAACAGGCCGCCAAAGAAAGCACAAAAAGCCCGAAGAGGGCGACTCGTGCAGCGGAAGGCCATCCCAACAGCAATCGTGACAAATCCATTCTATCCCCTATCCTCGCGCCGTCCCCTATTCTGCAATATGAAGTCACAAATTGCAGTGTCTGGTCAACCAGATGAAGGTTAAGGAGCGGACAGGTCGATGAACGACATGGGAAAGAAAGCCGCGCAGGCGGTGGTCAATATTTTCGAAACTGGCACGGTCCTGGGGGACTATGGAAAGGTCACCGTTCTTCCGGGCGACACTGGACACCTGACCTATGGTCGCGCACAGACCACGCTGGCGTCAGGCAACCTGTTCCTGCTTATCAAGCGCTATGTGAATGCAGCTGGGGCGGCCTTTGGACGCCATCTCGAACCCTATCTGGAACGCCTTAGCGACATGGACGTCAGCCTCGATTTTGATGTGACGCTGAAAGGCTTGCTGGAGGCCGCAGGCAATGACCCGGTCATGCAGGACGAGCAGGACCGTTTCTTTGATGACGCCTATTGGGCACCGGCAGCCAGCGCGGCGGGGGCTCTGGGCCTGACCGATCCACTTGCCATTGCGGTGGTCTATGACAGCCATATCCATGGGTCCTGGCGGTTCATTAAAAACCGCACATTGGAGAAACATGGACATCCCAGTGAGACGAGCGCCCGCTCATGGAGCAGGCACTATGTTTCAGAACGCCGCGACTGGCTGGCATCCCATCGAAACCGCCTTCTGCAGAAGACCGTCTATCGCATGGACACTTTTTTGGCGCTGATGGATGGGGACAATTGGGCCCTTGATCTGCCCTTTACCGCCCGGGGCGTGCGCATCGACCGCGATGCTTTGGAGGTCGCAGCCCCTGTACGGGTGACAGCGGAGGATGCCGGGCTCAGGATACTAAAACTCACCGATCCGCCCATGAGCGGGGCAGATGTTCGGGCGCTTGAAGAAGCCCTGACCGAGGCAGGCTATGCTATCAATGTGGATGGAATCTTCGATGCCAGCCTGGAGCGGATCGTCCGTGAGCGTCAAAAGGAACTGGGTCTTGGCGTCGACGGAATGGTCGGCCCAATAACCCGTGCGGCGCTGGGGTTTTAGAGCACTCCAGGAATTGAGTGGCCCCCGGTATCTGTCCGGAAATGCGATAGAATAGAGAGCTGCTCATGCGCGGCGATTTGTCGGTTTGCGACTTGGGTGAGCGAAGGTATACCTGAGACCAAGAAGGGTAGGCGTCCTGTCGCTGGCCTGAAATGTGTGAGGACACCTGAGTCTGTGAGGATTTATGACGCGTAAGCAGCGCCGCGCCACAATGATTGGCACCAGCCTGGGCATATTGGGCCTGGCCGTTGGCCTCGTGCTCTATGCCCTGAGTGACAATATTGTCTTCTTTTACAGCCCTGCGGATATCGTCGAGCAGAATGTGGAAGAGGGCACACGCATGCGCATTGGTGGTTTGGTCGTTGAAGACAGCATTGTGCGCGGCGAGGGGACCTTTGTCCGCTTTGCCGTTACCGACTTCTCCGAAACCCTTTTTGTGACCTATGATGGCATCCTGCCGGACCTCTTTCGTGAGGGCCAAGGCGTGGTGGCCGAAGGTGTTTTGCGGGCGGACCTGAAGTTCAGCGCCGACACGGTCCTCGCCAAGCATGACGAAAACTACATGCCACCGGAAGTTGCCGATGCACTGAAGCGGAATGGCAACTGGCAGGGCGAAGGGGCTGAAGCGCCCCACAGTGAAACCTACGGGCAGGGGGCCTATCCATGATTGCCGAGTTCGGCCATTTTGTCTTGGTTCTGGCACTTGGCGTCGCCCTGGTGCAGGCCTTCGGTCCGCTGCTCGGCATGCCGTTTAACGCGGCCTTCGGACGGCTCGCGGTGCCAGCGGCACGGGTCCAGTTCGTTTTGCTGTCCCTCTCATTTGCCGCTCTGGTCTATGCGTTTGCGGTGTCGGACTTTTCCTTGTCGCTCGTGACCGCAAACTCCCATAGCGCCAAACCGCTCATCTATAAGCTCACCGGCGCTTGGGGGAATCATGAAGGCTCCATGCTGATGTGGACCTTGATCCTCGCAACGTTCGGTGCCGCGGTCGCCTTTTTCGGCGGCAATCTGCCCGATGGCCTGCGTGCGCGCGTGCTGGGCGTCCAGGGGCTGATTGGCGCCGCCTTCCTGATGTTTCTTCTGTTCACGTCAAACCCGTTCCTGCGCCTTGATCCGGCACCTTTTGATGGCAACGGCCTCAACCCGATCCTGCAGGACCCGGCGCTCGCCTTCCATCCACCCTTCCTCTATGCGGGTTATGTGGGCTTCTCTATCGCCTTTTCGTTTGCAGTTGCCGCTCTTTTAGAAGGTAAGGTTGACCCGGCCTGGGCCAGGTGGGTGCGGCCCTGGACGCTGGCTGCCTGGTGTGCGCTGACACTTGGCATCGCCATGGGGTCCTGGTGGGCGTATTACGAACTCGGATGGGGTGGCTGGTGGTTCTGGGACCCGGTAGAAAACGCATCGCTGATGCCCTGGCTGCTCGGCACAGCGCTGCTTCACTCCGCGATCGTGGTCGAGAAACGCGGCGCGTTGAAACGCTGGACCTTGCTGCTGGCGATCTTCACCTTTGCGCTGAGCCTCGTTGGTACCTTCCTCGTGCGGTCCGGCGTGCTGACCTCCGTGCACGCCTTTGCGGTTGATCCGGCACGGGGCGTCGTGATCCTCGGCATTCTGGTTTTCTTTGTTGGCGGGGCACTGCTGCTCTACGCGCTCCGCGCGCCCGCGCTTAAAGTCGAAGGTCTGTTCGCACCTCTAAGTCGCGAAGCAGCCCTCATCGTGAACAATCTGCTACTCACTGCTGCGACCGTTGCGGTTTTTGTCGGCACGCTCTACCCGCTGGCACTTGATGCATTTGACGGAAGCAAAATCTCCGTTGGCGCGCCGTTCTACAATCTCACCTTTGTACCCATCGTTATCCCGCTTCTCCTGCTGGTGCCGTTTGGACCGATGTTGGGCTGGAAGAGGGCAGACGTGCTGGGGGCGACCCAACGGCTTGGCGTTGCCGCGGCAGTCAGCACCATCGGTCTTGCCGCCGCATGGATGTGGCAGAATGATGGTCCCTGGGGTGCGCCCTTTGGTATCGCTCTCGGTGTCTGGTTGATCGCCGGGGCCTTCTCAGAACTCGGCTATCGCGTGCGTCTGTTCCGTGGGGCGACAATAGCGGAAGCCATCGGCAAGGCTCGGCGTTTACCGCGTTCCGCCTGGGGCACAGCGATGGCGCATGCCGGCGTCGGCGTCATGGTGATTGGCATTGTTGGCATCACGTCCTGGCGGGTGGAGGTGATTGAAGCCCTCGCGCCCGGAGCCACCTTTGACGTAGGAAGCTATTCGGTCACTTTCCAGAACGTGGAATCCTATCGGGGCCCGAACTTCCGCGCCGACAGAGGATCTTTCCTGGTTGAGCGCAATGGCAAAGAGATTGCGACCTTAACACCCGAGAAGCGCGTCTATCCTGCCTCTGAAATGCCGACGACCGAAGCTGCCATTTATACCATCTGGGTGGCAGACCTTTATGTGGTGCTGGGAGATCCAACAGGCACAGGTGCATGGACCGTGCGCGCCTATGTGAACCCGCTCGTGCCCTGGGTTTGGATCGGGGCTGTGATCATGGTCCTTGGCGGTATGATCTCTCTGAGTGATCGGCGCTACCGTGTTGGTGCGCCCGTTCGGGCCCGCAATGCAAAGCCTGGTGTTCCGGCATGATGCGGCGGGCCGCGCTGTTGGTTTTGCTCGTGTTTGCGAGTCCCGCCGCAGCTGTGGACCCGGGCGAACGCCTGGATGATCCCGCATTGGAAGAACGGGCTAGAGGCTTGTCGCAGGAATTGCGTTGCCTGGTGTGTCAGAACCAGTCGATTGACGATAGCGACGCACCGCTTGCCAAGGATTTGCGGGTCCTCGTGCGCGACCGTCTGAAGGCGGGCGACACGGATGCGGAAGTCCTCTCTTACATTGTCGAGCGCTACGGCGAATTTGTTTTACTGCGCCCGCCGCTCCGGGCTGGAACCATCCTTCTATGGCTCGCGCCCTTCATTGTCCTTCTGATCGGCATTGCCTCGGTTCTGGTTTATGTGCGCAGCCGCCACCCGGAAGTAGCGGAGGCGCCCGAACCTCTGTCAGAGGCAGAAAAAGCCCGGCTTGAGGAAATTGTGATCGCCCGTGAACCACGGGATGATTGAGGCGACCCTCTCTCTTCGCCATATCGGTGCTACGTTCCTTTAAGGTGGCCGTCCAAAGGACGCCGCCGCCTGAATTTGTTGATTAGCACCCTGGGAGGGCTCCATGGCGACCGTTTCTGTACGCTCTGAAAAAATCACGTTTACAGGCAGCCTGGGCGATACGCTTGCAGCACGCCTCGACCGTCCCATCGGTCCGATCCGCGCCTACGCGCTCTTTGCCCATTGTTTTACCTGTTCCAAAGATATTTTTGCTGCGTCACGGATAGCTGGCGCGTTGGCAGAGCGAGGCATCACGGTCCTGCGGTTTGATTTCACCGGGCTTGGGATGAGCGAAGGGGATTTCGCCAATACGAACTTCTCATCGAACGTTGCGGACCTGGTTGCCGCTGCGGACTATCTCCGCGCAGAGCATGAAGCGCCGCGCATTCTTGTCGGGCATTCGCTGGGTGGAGCCGCAGTCCTGGCAGCTGCAGGTGATGTTCCAGAAGCAGTTGCTGTAGCAACCATCGGGGCACCTTCGACCGCGCACCATGTGGCCGATTCCTTTGCCAACGATATTGAGACGATTGAGCGCGACGGCGAAGCGGAGGTCACGCTTGCCGGACGGCCCTTCAAGATCAAAAAGCAGTTCCTTGAAGACATCGCGGAAACGACCCTCAAAGATAAAATCGCTGCGCTAAAAAAGGCCCTGATCGTTTTTCACGCGCCTCTTGATGCGCAGGTCAGCGTCGACAATGCAGCTGACATCTTCACGGCAGCCAAACACCCGAAGAGCTTTGTGTCGCTCGACGATGCTGATCATCTGCTCACGCGCAAAGAGGATGCGATCTATGTCGCAGATGTCCTCTCCGCTTGGGCGTCGCGTTACCTTCCAGAAGCAGAAGCTTCCGACCTGCTTCCGCTAGAGAAGGGCAAGGTGACCGTTGAAGAAACCGGAGCCGGAAAATTCCAGCACCTCGTGCGCATTGGCAATCACGAGATATTCGCCGATGAACCAAAGAAAGTGGGCGGGGATGATACCGGCCTTGCGCCCTATGATCTGCTGCTGGCGGGCCTCGGCGCTTGTACCTCCATGACCATGCGCATGTACGCGGCACGGAAGGGCATAAACGTCACCAAGCTGGGCGTGACTCTCTCACACGACAAAATCCATGCCGATGATTGTAAAGAATGCGCAGCTGAAGGGAATCAGAAGATAGATGTGATGCGCCGCGAGCTCTCGATCGAAGGCGACATGAGTGATGAAGAACGGGCAAAACTCACAGAGATCGCGAATAAGTGTCCCGTCCACCGAACCCTTGAATCCCACATCGAAATTGTCACAAGCCTAAAAGCCTAGAGAAACCGCCAATGCGCTTTCAATTGTGGCGAGAAGACGGCGCTGCGCTAAACGAAAAGTAATGGACCGTTCAGGTGACAGTAAGGCGAGCGTCCCCATGTTTATGAGGAACCTATTTTACGGAGTTCCCTCAACATGCCTCGATCCGACGACACCAACAATAAGAGCTTCTTCTGCAATAAAGGCACGTTCATCGCCGCTGTCGGCGCTGCCGCCATTATCGGCTTTGGGGCCGCGTCGCTTAATCACCCCGTCTCTGCAGAGACCAGCGTCAGGGCGCTTCAGACCGGTCTGCCGATGGCCGGGTTCGCGGACATGGTGGAACAGGTCAGCCCCGCCGTTGTGAGCATTCAGGTTGTGCAGCAGGTCCCTGCTGTAGCGTCCGGTTCGCGGCCGGGTTTCCCGCCGGGACATCCCTTTGAGCGCTTTTTCCGCGAAGGACCAGAGGGGCAGGGCGGCAATGAGGGCGCCCCGCGTCGCGGCCCCCGACCGCAGGCTCAAGGGTCTGGTTTTGTGATTTCTGAAGATGGCTACATCGTCACCAACCACCACGTGGTCGACAAGGGTGTGGCGGTCTCTGTCGTGTTTAAAGATGGCACTGAAGCCAAGGCTGAGATTGTGGGCACCGACGAGAAAACCGATCTGGCACTGCTCAAAATCGAGACCGATGAGGACCTGCCTTTCGTCTCTTTCAAAGAAACCGATGACCTTCGTGTCGGGGATTGGGTGGTTGCCGTCGGCAATCCATTTGGCCTTGGGGGCACAGTTACATCCGGCATTGTCTCTGCCCGCGGGCGCGACATTGGCGCCGGGCCTTATGATGATTTCATTCAGATTGATGCATCTATAAACCAGGGGAATTCCGGCGGCCCGACCTTTGACTTGAGCGGCAATGTGGTCGGTGTGAATACTGCGATCTTTTCCCCAACGGGCGGCAATGTTGGCATCGGTTTTGCGATCCCGGCAAATGTCGCCGCTGATGTGATTGCAGACCTCCGCGAAAACGGGCGTGTCGAACGCGGCTGGTTAGGTGTCGCGATCCAGCCGGTCGGTCCGGAAATCGCTGAGACGCTCGGTCTCTCAGAAGATGAAGGTGCGCTGATTGCGCAAGTGGTGCCAGGAAGCCCCGCTGAAGCTGGCGGCCTTGAGCCTGGTGACGTCATCTATTCCATCGACGGCGCCGTGATGGAAACACCCAAGGATGTAAGCAAAGCAGTGGCTGCTCTCAAGGCTGGCCAAACGGCGCAGTTCAACCTGTGGCGCGACGGTGATCGTCAGGCCATTGATGTGGAAATCGGTGCCTATCCAGAAGAACGCCAGTCTGCAGCGCTGAGCGTGCCAGTAGATGATGGTGTCCTTGATGGATTGGGATTGGCGCTGGCTGAAACCCCGGAAGGTGTTGTAATCCGCGCTGTGAAGCCCGCAAGCCAGGCTGCTGAAAAAGGACTGCGCCCGGGCGACATCATTGTTGAGGTTGCAGGCGAGCCCGTAGAGCACCTATTGGATGTCAGAAACGACATTGCAAATGCAAAAGAGCAGGATCGCAAATCTGTCCTTCTCTTGGTTCGGTCAGACGCGGGACAGCGCTTTGTTGCGCTGCGTCTGCAGGAGACCTGATCCCATCCCGGTTTCGGTCCGCTCCAGTGGGCCGACCGATCATCAGGTGAGGGAACCTGATTGGTCACGGCGGCACCCACAGATCAACGTGATTTAGGATGCCCGCATCCGACATCACAAAGTTGATCGTTTCCAAGACTCTGGAGCGGGAAAGTACCTGCCCGCTCCGGTCCCCCGCGAAACGCCGTCGTGACCACATATATGGAGATCAAAACATGCCCCATTCGGCCCCTGCGCTCGCCAGCCAACCCCCTTCCGCGTTACACTTGGGTCAGCTGCCCAAAAACGTGGACAACGCGGAGATAGAGGCAGAAGGGAGTGAGCACATGCGGGTATTGGTGATAGAGGACGATGTCGAGGCAGCGGCCTATCTTGTCAAAGGATTGAAGGAAAGTGGCCACACGGTGGACCATGCTGTTGATGGAGATGACGGGCTGACGTTCGCCCTGTCTGCGCCTTATAACGTGCTCGTGGTTGATCGCATGCTTCCCAAGCGAGATGGTCTGAGCGTCGTGTCTGCGATCCGCGAACAAGGCAATGAAACGCCGGTCTTGTTTCTAAGTGCCCTTGGCGAAGTGGATGACCGAATAAAGGGCCTGAAGGCTGGCGGCGATGATTATCTCACCAAACCTTACGCCTTTGCGGAACTTCTCGCCCGCATCGAGGTGCTGGTGCGCCGCTCAAATCCGGATCAGGTGAAAACCAAGCTTCAGGTGAGCGATCTCGAAATAGATCTGCTCGCCCGCAAAGTGACCCGCGCAGGCACCGAAATCGACCTCCAGCCCCGGGAGTTCCGTCTGCTTGAATATCTTATGAAAAACGCAGATAGAGTTGTTACCCGAACCATGCTGTTGGAGAATGTCTGGGAATATCATTTTGATCCCCAAACCAATGTGATCGACGTGCATATTTCCCGGCTCAGGTCGAAAATTGACAAGAATTTCGACGTTCCCCTCTTGCATACGATCCGAGGTGCCGGATACTCGCTACGTGCAGCAGGGTAATCTTCTAAATACAACCACTTTCAGACTAGCGCTGATCTATCTCGCGCTTTTCGCCACTTCTGCGATCGCGCTTCTGGGATATGTGTACTGGAACACCGCCGGATTTCTTGCGCGCCAATCAGATGAAGCGGTTCAAGCTGAAATCACAGGCCTGGCGGAGCAATATGCCCAGGGCGGTCTCGCTCAGCTTGTTCACATCGTCATCCAGCGAAGCCGCGATCCGCGCCAGAGCCTCTATCTGCTCGTCGATGCCAGAGGAAGCGTTCTGGCGGGCAATCTAGGCCGTCGGCCAGGCGTAGAGCCCGGCCCCGACGGATGGATGGATTTTCAGTTCAACCGGCTCACCATGGAAGGCTCGGAAGTCCATTCTGCGCGGGCGCGGGCGTTCCCGCTGCCAGATGGCTCATTCCTCCTGGTGGGGCGCGACGTGCAGGAACTGCGCAGCATTGAAAACCTCATCACCACGTCCCTTGCCTGGGCAATTGCGCTCACGATAGCGCTGGGGCTCGTGGGTGGTGTCATTATCAGTCGGAACATGTTGGCCCGCGTTGATGAAATCAATCAGACCAGCCGCAACATCATTCGCGGCGACCTCTCCCAGCGTGTCTCCGTCGCGGGCTCCGGTGATGAGTTCGACCAGCTTGCGGAAAATCTGAATGAGATGCTGGAACAGATCGAAAGTCTGATGACCGGCATGCGCGAGGTGACCGACAATGTGGCTCATGATCTCAGAAGTCCGTTAAACCGCCTTAGAACACGTCTTGAAATGGCGATGATGGGGGAGGGATCGACGGAAGAAGTGCGGAGCGAACTTGAGCGCTCTATCGCTGATGCTGACCACCTGCTCTCGACGTTCAATTCCCTGCTCGCCATTGCTCGCGCTGAGACGGGGTCGATGCGCGATACAATGACGAGTTTTGATTTAGGCGAACTCGTGCGCGATGCGGTTGAGCTCTACGAGCCAGTCGCCGAGGACGCTGGGATCGCGTGCACTGTGGAAACAGATGAAGACCTTGGGATTATCGGCAATCGGGAACTGTTGGCACAGGCCATCGCCAATCTGCTCGACAATGCAATCAAGCATGGCAGTAAGGCGACTTGTGGGGCGCCTCACATTCAGGTCGCCGCGCGACGGGAATCCGGTGCCGTGACGGTCAGCGTCTCAGACAATGGACCAGGGATCGCTGTTGAAGATCGCGAACGTGTTCTGGGTCGTTTCGTCCGCCTGGAAGAAAGCCGCAATACACCTGGCAGCGGTCTTGGGCTATCGCTAGTCTCTGCGGCAGCTCAGTTGCATGGCGGCAAACTCAAGCTCGAGGATGCAGAACCAGGATTGAAAGCGGTTCTTCGGTTGCCGTTGAGAGTTGCTTAGCTGTTTCCCTGTAGCGCTGTCTGACAAGCATCGGTATAGAGCGCAACAACGTCGCTGAGCGGTGTGCTGAAATCCGCTGTTTCCCTCGTTGCAGCGGCTAGAGGCGTGGCTGCTGCTGCTTTGAACACCTGAGCTGCTGCTTCATGAAACCCTGCTGGCAAGTGCGCTGCTCGAAAGGTCGCGGCAATTTCATTCATTTCCCGCGTCAATGTCCTGGCTGGTCTGCGGAGAGATTGCATTACAGTCGACATAGTACGCATCTGAACCTGTCGTCTTGAAAGCTGCGCTGATCTTTGCTGCAACAGATGCTGCATCCTCTGGCGGCATGATTGAGAGAATGATCTCAGCCTCACCGACCAATGCTTCAAGAGTGTCCACGTCATGCTCGCCGGCATGCGCGGCGCGCATTTTGGAGAGGTCGCTCCGCCCAGCGAGACAGGTCAATACGCGATGTCCGCCGGCGTTGAGTTCTGCGGCGACGCGATGCCCCATACCACCCATTCCGATAATTCCAATGGTGCTCATGTCTTCTCCTGTCGTGCGATTCGCGTCCGCGGTCTGTCAAAACTGATTCGAAAACACGCTCTGACCCGCATTCCCAAGCCGGATTCTTACAGCTTGGAGCGCTGAAGCGACCCCAATTTGCATCATTTCCGCCTCTGTTTGCCATTTATCCCCGGAAAAACGCTTCCCTGAGCGAAAACAGCGCGAATTTTCGTGGCGGCGGTTTTTGTCATTTGTTACTGCTCGTTACGACGGGGGCACCCGGAGGCCAATTTAGGAGAGTGGACTTATGAGCAAAGCAGACTTTATTGAGCGCGTTGCAGACGCTGGCGATCTGAGCAAAGCAGAAGCAAAACGTGCTGTGGAACTGGTATTCGGTCAAATCGAAGCCGGTCTGAAAGCATCTAAGAAAGAAGGCAAATACACGATCGGTACGTTTGGAACATTTTCCGTTTCTAAGCGGAAAGCCCGCATGGGTCGCAACCCACGCACAGGCGAAGCGATCAAGATCAAAGCATCGAAGACATTGCGGTTCCGCCCGTCTTCACAGCTGAAGGACGCAGCTGGCTGCTGATCTTGTTTCAGCAATGCTGTAGGAATAGGCCTGTCGGTTTCCGGCGGGCCTTTTTCTTTGGCTAAAGGGGAGTGAGAAGAGCAATGGCGGGAGAGTCAGAGAGTTCCTTGCTTGAGGTTACAAAAGCACTGCCCAAGGGAGCCGATGAAGCACGCGGGCAGGAGACGCTTGCCGACCTGCGAGCAGCTCTAGTCGGGAGCGATTGGCAGGGTATGGCCGAGACAGAAGCCTTTGGCACACTTGCGGCCTCTCTGGCAGGAAACTCTCCCTTCATCGCCCGGACCTGTCTGCGCTACCCAGAACTGTTGCCATTCATTGCGAGCGTTTCGCCTAGCAAGGGTTTTGAGACTTCGTTGAACGAGGTCACCGCTGCGGGAACGGGCGCGTCTACCTTTGACGAGCTAATGAGCATCGTCCGTCGGGCGAAATCGGAGATGGCGGTGCGAACCTCCGCCGCAGATGTCTCCGGTCTTTGGTCCCTAGAGGACGTGACCGAAAACCTGACCCGGTTCGCGGATACGATTTTGGAAGCAGGGTTTACCTGGTTACTGCAACGGGCCAGTGAGAAGGGGGACATTGTCGGTGACGCCGTCTCAACAGCGACGAGCGGGCTCGTGGTTCTGGCAATGGGAAAATACGGCTCCGGAGAACTCAACTATTCCAGTGATATAGATATTGTCGTCTTCTATGAGCCTGGCACCTTGTCGCTGAAGGGGGGTCTGGATGAAAGCACGTTCTTCGTACGTCTCACAAAAGACATTGTGAAGCTCATGCAGGAACGCACAGCCGACGGCTATGTCTTCCGCACGGATCTGCGCCTGCGTCCAGATCCCGGCGGCACCCGTGTTGCCGTGTCACTTCCAGCGGCGGAACACTATTACGAAAGCCGCGGTCAGAACTGGGAACGTGCCGCCTACATAAAGGCGCGCCCCGCCGCTTGCGACATCGAGGCTGGCAAACGTTTCCTATCCATGATGTCTCCCTTCATTTGGCGCAAATATCTCGACTATGCCGCGATCGAAGATGTGCATTCCATGAAGCGTCAGATTCATGCGGTTGGGGGACACAGCACCATTGCCGTTGAGGGCCACAACATCAAACTGGGTCGGGGCGGAATCCGGGAAATTGAGTTTTTTGTGCAGACCCAGCAATTGATCGCCGGGGGACGTGATGAAGAGCTGCGCGGCATGCAAACCGTTCCTATGCTGGATAAGCTTGTCGAAAAGGAATGGATTGAACCGCTGGTCGCTGACGAAATGAAAGTGGCCTATCGGTTCCTGCGCACATTGGAACATCGCCTGCAAATGATCGATGACGAGCAGACCCATTCTTTGCCATCGACCGCCGAGGGCATCGAACATGTTGCCTGTTTCATGGGGTATGACGATCGGGGCACTTTTGAGCGTGAACTGTTGCGCCACCTCTCATCGGTTCAGACGCACTATATGGCGCTCTTTGAGACAGCGCCGCCGCTCGGCGAAGAGGGCGGGAGCCTCGTGTTTACCGGGACCGACGACGATCCCGAGACACTCATAACGCTTAGCGAACTTGGTTTTGAAAATGTAACTGACATGTCTGCGACCATTCGCGGGTGGCACACGGGTCGGTTTTCCGCGACCAGAAGCCCACGCTCAAGAGAAAGACTGACGGCTCTGATGCCGGAGCTATTGCGCGCTCTGTCGCGCACAGCGGAGCCAGACATTGCCTTTTTACGCTTTGATCAGTTCCTGAGTGGCTTGCCCGCCGGTGTCCAACTCTTCTCACTGCTCTATGCCAACCCCAGCCTGTTGAGTTTGATTGCCGAAATTTGCGGCACGGCACCCCGCCTTGCAACCTATCTCAGTCAAAATGCGGGCGTGTTGGACGCGGTCCTCTCACCAAGCTTTTTCTCGGCGCTTCCAAGCGAAATTGCGTTGGAGGCGGAGTTGGCAGAAGCTTTGAACTCCGCTGAGTATTTCGAGGATGTTCTGGATTTTGCTCGGATCTGGGCGCGCGAACAGCGGTTCCGATTGGGCGTGCGGGTCCTGTCCGCCAGCGCGAACGCGAGAGAAGCAGGGCCAGCCTACAGCGCCGTCGCGACGGCTTTGATCCGGCAGATGCAAACCCATGTCGCCAGGCAGATCGAAGGGAAGCATGGAGCGATGCCAGGTGGTGAGATGGCAGTGATTGCCATGGGCAAGCTGGGCAGCCGGGAGATGAGTGCAGCATCAGACCTCGACCTTATCACGATCTACGATCTTGACGAAGGCGTCGGTGCGTCCGATGGCAAGAAGCCTCTTGTGGCCTCTCAATATTATGCAAGGCTGACCCAACAGCTCGTAAGCGCTCTGACAGCGCCTACCGCTGAGGGCAAGCTCTATGAGGTCGATCTCAGACTTCGTCCCTCCGGCAATGCAGGGCCGGTCGCCTCACAACTCGCATCTTTTAGCGCCTATCAAGCGGAGAGCGCCTGGACCTGGGAACATATGGCATTGACCAGGGCCCGGGTCGTCAGTGGACCATCCACCATTGTCGCCAAGGTTGAAGCAATCATCAAAGAGACGCTCACCCAGGAACGTGACGCCGAAAAAACCGCGACAGATGTGCAGGAAATGAGAGCGCGCATTGAGAAAGAGTTCGGAACGAAAGACCCTTGGTCCTTCAAACAGGTTCGCGGCGGTCTCATTGATCTGGAATTCGTCGCGCAATATTTGCAGCTCGTACATGCGCGAGCGCATCCGGGCATTCTGACCCCTGATACGCGCACCGTGTTTACAAACGCCGCCCGCCTGGGCCTGTTGAATCAGGGCCTGGCGGACCGGTTGCAGGCCGCCTTTGATCTGCAACACGATCTCACCCATATATTGCGCATTTGTGTGACGGGAAATCTCGCGCCAGACACAGCGACAGAAAGCCTCAAAATGCGTTTGGCTCAGGCGGGCAACGCGCCGGACTTCGCTGTCCTTGAGGCGTCGCTCGCTGACGCTCAGGCAGACGTCCTGGATGCCTATGCAGAGATAATCGGCCCACCCGCCCAATAGACATCGGTCGTCATAGTTTGGCTAAAGATTTGCAGTTCAGTGGAAGCCCCAATCCGCCTTGTCTGGCGCCGGGTTCATGGCGTGATCAGTCATCGTCAGAACTCTGCGAAAAACAGGGTTAACGGGGTCGCTGGATCGACGCGCTGAGTCCCGCTAAGGGGCAGGCAGGGTGGTGAAAGCTAGACGAAGCAGGATTTTTGTCTCTATTTGAGACAGAGCAAGATGTTGGAATGGACCGATCCATGGATCGTGTAGACGCAGTGATAATCGGAGCGGGGCTGAACGGCCTCACTGCGGCCGCGCGTCTCGCCGGAGCAGGCCTGTCTGTCTTGATTGTCGAACGCTCAGCCCATGTCGGCGGTGGTGCAGCCCATGGGCAATTGGCACCCGGCTACTCAGCGCCACCGATTGGCTTTTCCCACGGTTATGTACCGCCTGAACTGATCCGCGAATTTGACCTGGCGCGCGAGGGCTTACAGCTGGTCCGGCGTGAGGGGGGCATCTCGCTCTTTGATGACGGCAGCCACATTGCTAACTACGCCAACGAGAATGTCATGCGCCGGGAGTTGGCACGTCATTCACGGCGGGATGCCGACGCCTGGCCCCGATTTGTTCGGGATATGAAACGCCAGGCAGAACTCATTCGTCAGTCTTTGCTGAAGGCACAAGAAGATCCCAGTGAATGGTCTCTCACAGCGCTCAAACAGATGATGTCGCGCACGAGGTCCGTCCTGCAGATGGAGCCGGAAGCGCTTTACGATCTCACCCGGTTCTGGTCGCTTTCGCTGGACGATTTTCTGGAAGGCTATTTTGAAAGCCCAGAAGTACGTGCGCACTTGGCCGCTCCTGCTTTGATTGGGCGCGCTCTTGGACCAACAGACCCAACAGGCGCAGCCTTCTTGCCCGCCCAGTGGATGACGGGAACCAACGGTGGGGCGCCTTGGCGCATGAGCCCCAAGGGGGGAACGCAAGCGCTGGCGGATTGTCTGGCCAGTGTGCTGCGGGCTCGGGGCGGTGATATACGCTTCAATGCGGAAGTCACCGACATCAAGATGGTGGACAAGAAAGCGGCCGGGGTCGTTCTTGCCGATGGGGAAGAAATCGATGCAGGCATTGTCCTGTCTGACCTCGACATCAAGCGTAGCTTCCTCAGCCTCTTCCAATGGTCCGGATTGCCCGATGGGTTTGCTCGGGACGTCGCAAATGTGCGGATGGAAGGCATCGTCGCGCGGATCAACTTTGCGCTGAAAGGTTTGCCGGAGATAAACGGGATTGCAACGGATAATCCTTCCTTAAGTGGTGGGCTGATGATTGGTGGTGGCTTGCACTCCATGGAGCGCGCCTACGAGGATTGGCTGGATGAACGGCCACCCACAGCGCCGCTTCTGGAGATTGCCATTCCAACGCTGGAAGACCCCAGCCTGGCACCTGAGGGCGGGCACATCTTCGCGGTATCCGCGCAATATATTCCGACTGAATTGCACGATGGAGTGTGGTCAGGTGCGCGGCGGGATGCGCTTATGCGGACAGTGAAAGACATGATCTCCCGCCATGCGCCCGGTTTTGAAAGTCACATTGTGGCTGAAGAATTGCGCTTGCCTTCAGATATTGAAGATCAGGCTGGCTACACAAGAGGTGATCCGTTCCTGGGGCAGATGTCGCTGGACCAGATGTTTTTCAACCGGCCAGTGCCAGGCTTCAGCGGTTATGAAAGCCCCATCAAAAACTTCTATGTCTGTTCTGCGAGTGGCCATCCAGCAGGTCTGGCGCTTGGTGCCGCTGGTGCAAATGCCGCCCAGAGTATCTTGGGCTCATTGAAGGGGAGGCGCGCATGAGTGACGACGCCCTTCAATATGATGCCATCGTCATTGGCGCGGGGCACAATGGCCTGGTCGCGGCAGGCTATCTCGCGAAAGCGGGGAAGAGCGTTGTGGTGTTGGACGGCGCGAAGGCTGTTGGCGGTGCGGCGCAGACCGCTGAAATTTCGCCGGACTATCAAGTCTCAACAGCGGCGCATCTCATCTCAGGCTTTCCACGCCAGGTCGAAAAAGATCTCAAACTCTCAAAGCACGGTCTTGTCTGGGCCACAAACGATATGGTGACCGTCGCGCTTGACCGTGACGGCAAGCATATTGTGCTGTCATCTGACCGGAAATCAGAAGTTGCGACGATCAAAGCACATGCGTCTCAAGATGGCGACGCCTGGAAGGCATTTGAGGCGCGCACCGCCAAATATGTGAAGCTGCTGAAACCATTTCTGGAAAAACGCATGCCGGATGTCTCGGAGGACGGCGCGACAAAGGCAGCCGCCATGTTGGCATTGCGTCTGGAGAAAATGGGGCCCTTGGATTTGAGGGCGTTTTTGCAGTTGGTGCCGTCCAGTGTTGCTGCCTTGCTAGACCGAAGTCTCGAGGGAGACTTGATCAAGGGCGCGTTGTCGCTTGAGGCGACGCTTGGTGCCGCTGCCGGGCCCCATACGCCGGGCACTGCCTTTTCTTATGTCTATAAAAAGACACAGGAGGCGATCGGGCAGGGCATGGGCTACCCAGTCGGCGGTACCGGCTCGCTGACGGAAGCATTGGCAAGCGCTGCAGAAGCGCTGGGCGCGCGCATTCGCCTGGAAAGCCCAGTAAGGGAAATTCTCGTTGAAGAGGGCCGCACAACAGGCGTGCGTCTAGCAGACGGAACGGTCTTTGAAGCGCCCATTGTGCTCAGCAGCGTCGATCCCAAAACGACCTGCCTTGATCTTGTGGGGGCGCGTCATTTCGAAACGCCGATGGTGAACCACGTGAGCCGCATCAAGATGAGAGGCGCAACGGCCAAGATCAACCTTGCCCTGGAGGGGCTGCCCACTTTTGAAAACTTCTCTGATCGGGAGTATGGCGGACGGCTTTTGATCGCGCCGGATATGGGGACCGTCGAACGCTCTTTTACCGCCGCAAAGCGGGGAGAGTTGACGCTAGAACCTGTGATGGAAGCCGTTATCCCCTCCTATCATGATCCACGGCTTGCGCCGATGGGGCATCATGTCATGTCCATCATTGTGCCCAATGTCCCCTTCGACGTAGAAGGCGGCTGGGACGTGCAGAAAGAACCCTTCGTGAAGCGCGTGATTGACACCATCTCTGACTACGCGCCCGACCTGAGTGACAAGATCATTGCGGGCGAAGTATTGACGCCGCCGGAACTGGAAGAGCGGTTTGGATGGGGCAATCGTGGCTGGCATCAGGGTAATATGAGTTTTGACCAGCTGCTCGCCTTCCGTCCGGTGCCGGGCATGGCCAATTATGAGGCCGGTGTCAGGGGTCTTTATCTCTGTGGGGTGGGAACCCATCCAGGTGGGGGCTTAACCGGTCTGCCGGGGAAATTGTCCGCAGAAGCGGCGCTGGCTGCGGAGAAAGTATCATGACGGAAGAAGTGACAGATCAATCTGCGCCCGAAGAGGGCCTGGATGTATCGCGGGACAGCCCGCTCAATGGGCCTGGTGTTGCGCCAGACCCAGCTTGGTTCGAACAGGCAGCGGACGAGCCACCTTATGCGCGTCATGTGCTCACCACGCCATTGCATCTCGAAGCTGCAGATGAAAGCCGGACAAACAGCTGGGCGGAGTGGGCTGGTTACACAGTGGCACAGGTCTATACCAGTATTGAGCAGGAATATGATGCGCTGCGGACGCGCGCAGGCCTGTCGGATATCTCACCCCTTACGAAAATCCGCTTGTCCGGGCGAGAAGTGGTTACCTGTCTGGATCGTTTGCTCACACGGCCTGTGGGAGACCTGGAGAGCAATCAATCTGTGCGGGCGGTTTTGTGCGATGGGCATGGGCATGTCATTACCGAAGGTGTGCTGTTCCGCCTGGGTGACGAAGAGTTTCGCCTGGTTCTGCGCTCATCCCATATGGATTGGCTGATGCAGTCAGCGCTGGGCTTTGATGTTCAGTTGGAAGATGTCTCAGGGACCATTGCAGGTCTGTCGCTTGCCGGACCTATGTCAGACAATGTCCTCGCACTGGCTGGCCTGGAGAAGCCTGCAACGCTTGCCAAACATCACGGTGCCTGGGTGGAGCTGGGTGGCATGCCTGTATATCTGAGCCGTACCGGCATGATGGGCGGCCGCGAATATGAGCTTTGGTGTGATCCGGCGGATGCCTCCATTGTTTGGCGCCGCCTGCTGAATGTCGGACAGGCAGTTGGCCTTCGACCTATCGGAGCCGCGGTTCGCGACATAGCTCGTCTTGAAAACGGTGTCGCGCTGGAAGACGTTGACTATCAGTCAGCGTTCACCGCACGTGATCCCTCAGAGGCTCTTTCTCCCTATGACCTGTGTCTGGGCGGCTGTGTTGACTTAGACCGCACTGTTTTCAATGGGCAATCGGCTTTGAGGAAAATTGCTGCCAGCGGAAGCACAAATGCGTTGGTCGGCTTTGAGCTTGATCTGGCTGACGCCGCAGGTGTTGGGCCGATTTGCAATGGGGATAAGCAGGCAGGGCGGATCACGTCTCATGCCTGGTCGCCGATGCTTCAGTGCACCATTGCGCTAGGGTTGGTTGAGGCATCTGCGCTTGGCGCGTCCGATGGCTTCAGCATTAAGACACATGCTGGGGAAAACATACCAGCAAAGCTCACAAAACGGCCCTTTTTGGGCTCTTCCTGAATTAAATTGAGATCATCCGACGGAACTGAGGCTCCCATGCGTTCTATTGACTGAACGCAGAAGGCGACGCTTTTCCGGTTTGGGATTTTCGGACCATGAATTTCTGCCAGATGTGTTCAAGCGGCAGGTACGCTCCCCCACCCCTTGCGTGTCCGCCGCTCCTATTTCTTAAGGCCGGGACGAATGTCGTGGACCTTCATTGGAGATGAGCAATGCGTAAAAACAAACTGATACTGTCATCAACCCTCGCCGGTCTTCTGGTGGCCTCGGCAGGCGTAGCCGTTGCGGCAAAGGGTCCAGCTGGTGGTCCGCCAAGCCCCGACCACATGTTCGAGATGCTTGATCTGAACAAAGACGGTGAAATCACACGAGAAGAAGCAGAGTCTGCTCGCGAGGCGCGCTTTCAGGCCGCTGACACCAATGGCGACGGCTTGCTCTCCCGCGACGAAATGACAGCAGCGCGTGAGGCCAGATCTGCGGAACGCCAGGAAAGACGGTTCGTGAAACTCGACACAAATGAGGACGGTTTCCTGAGCCCTGAGGAAATCGCAGCCGGACCGCATGGTGAGAGACGCGAAGGCATGTTTGATCGTGCTGATGAAAACGGTGACGGAAAAATCACACGCGAGGAAGCCGAAGCAATGCACCAAAAGATGCAAGAGCGTCACGGCAGGCACTAAATCCGTGAGCATCGCGCCGAGATCATCTGCTTCCAGACCAGATGACTTTGGCGCGACGCCTCGCTATAGAAGTAGCACAGTCCAAAGACGATTGAGGAAAGGGCAGGGCGTCATTCCTCTGACGACGGAAAAGAAAACGCCGGACGGCTCATCTCAGGATGATGCATTGATGGCAGCGCTCGCTGGCGGCGACCCGAACGCGGGACGCGCCCTGGTAGATGCCCACCTGTCTCATGTGCTCGCCGTTGCTCGACGTATGTTGGGCGATCAGGCGGAAGCGGAAGATGTTGCCCAGGACACATTCATGCGTGCCTGGAAAGCGGCTGACCGATGGAAGCCCGGACAGGCAAAAGTCTCCACATGGTTGCACCGCATCGCAATGAACCAGTGTCTGGATCGGCTCCGAAAGAAAAAGCCGGAACCTCTGGCGTCTGATTTTGATGCACCAAGTGATCGCTTAGATCCTGAGGCCGAGCTGTATCAACAGCAGTTGGGTCGACGCATAGATGGCGCGATCCAGGCCTTACCGGAAAGGCAGCGCGCGGCGATTGTGCTGTCCCATTATCAGCACCTCTCTAATCAAGAGGCATCGGAGATATTGGGTGTCAGCGTCGAAGCGTTAGAGTCACTCCTGTCGCGTGGACGGCGGGCGTTGAAACAATCACTGAGACCGGAATGGTCTGAACTAAAAGGAGAGGGGGATTCTGCATCTCCCGACCCAACCATGAGCGTGAAACCATGACAGACGCATCAGATTTTGAAAAAGCGAAAGCACGCGCACAAGAAGTGCTGGACGCCTATGGGGCAGACGAGGCCCGGTGGCCTGAGGTGGATCGCGAGACGGTCCGAAAGGTCATCGCGATGGACCCACTGCTTGCAAAACGTCAGGCAGAAGAAGCAGAGCTGGACAGCTTGCTCTCATTCGCCCCCGTCGAGGCACCGAGCTACGCATTGCAGAGCCGCATTCTATCCGCCCAAAAGGAGGAGGGGGTAGGCGGGGTCGGGTTTGTGAAACAGATACTTGACCTGCTTTGGCCCTATGGATCATCTGCAATCCCGGCCGGTGCTCTGGCGGCCTCTATTGTCTTGGGCATGACGTCGGGTGCTGTCACGACGATCGCGACGGACAGCTGGAGCGATGAACAATCCTATGATGTCCTTGCCCTTGCGCTTGGTGACACGACATTGACGGAGGAATGGCAATGAGCAGCGAAACGCCAAACACCACGCGGCCCGTCCGCAAATGGTTGGGGCCTGCATTGCTGGTATCCTTGGGGATCAACCTGTTTCTGGTCGCTGCCATCACGGCTGGCATCATCCGTAATATGGACCGCGGCAGTCACGGTCACGCATCGCCGCTCGGGTTGCCGCATCATATTGTGGTGCGACAATTATCAGGCGAGGAACGCGATAAGCTCAAAGCGACCATGAGGGAAAACAGAGCGGAGCTCAGGCCCCTCTTTAGAGATGTGCGCCAGGCGCGCCAGGCACTCAGTGTGGCCATTGCTGCTGACCCCTATGACCCGGAAGCAGCCAGAGCGGCGTTTGCCGAGCTCCGCGCCGGAATGGGTGCTGTGGCAACACAGTCTCAGGACATTTTGGTGCAAGCATTTTCTGACTTAACGCCAGAATCGCGGGAAAAAATAGCCGAAGCAATGCATCGTGGCCACCCAGGTGACCGTGGCACGGATCAGAACACAGAGCCATCAAATCCTGAGTGATGAAGATATAGAACAGCTGGTGAGCTCATGGCTGGTACCTGTTAAGGTCTCTCGCTTATGATTGGCAAAGATCGAAGCGAAGAAGAGACGGCTATGAGCAATCGAGAAAAGCCTGCCTCGGCAGGAAGAGCGGCCCTGGCAGATTGGAAAGCCTTTTGTGCGGCCCATCCTGAGGTTGCTTTTCTGAATGCTGTCTTTACCGATCAATGTGGCACGGTGCGGGGCAAACGCATGCCGTTTGCCGAAGCGGGCAAGGTCTTCACCGATGGTCTTGAGCTTCCCATGTCCGTCTACTTTCTGGATGTAACGGGCGTGAATGAAGACGTTCACGGGCGCGGCTTTTCTGATGGCGATCCCGATGGCACGGCGCATCCCATTGCAGGCACACTAGCGGTTGTCCCCTGGGCGCCCGATCAGGCCCAGGTGATGATGACCATGGATATGCCCGAAGGCGGCGCATGCGAGTTTGAACCGCGCAATGTGCTGGCACGGGTCGCTGAGCGCCTCAGTGCTCGCGGTCTCACTCCGGTCTCGGCGGTTGAATTTGAGTTCTACCTTCTCGATCAAAAAACCGATGCCCTTGGACGTCCGCTCACACCCATTAATCCCAGCACCGGCGATCGCGAGCGGAGCAATCAGGTATATGGCCTGTCGGAGCTGGATGGGTTTAGCGATTTGTTGAGAGACATCAGCACCTTTGCCTCGGACTTGTCCGTTCCTGCCTCTGCAGCTGTCGCAGAGTTTGCGCCTGGACAATATGAGATCAATCTGAAGCATGGCCCTGATCCCTTGCGGTCAGCCGATCACGGGATTTTGCTGCGCTATCTGATTGGCGCAGCGGCGCGCGCTCATGGGTTTCGGGCGAGCTTTATGGCGAAGCCCTATGTCGATCAGGTGGGCAATGGATGTCACATACACACAAGCCTGTTAGATGCCGACGGAAAGAACATTTTCGACGATGGGGGAGACAAAGGCACAGATCAGATCCGCCACGCCATTGGTGGACTGCAACGCACGCTCCCGGCGGCGATGGCACTCTTGGCACCCAATCTCAATGCCTATCGTCGGTTTGCGCCCAATGTCTTTGTGCCGGTGAATGGCGCCTGGGGGTATAACAACCGGTCGGTTGCCTTCCGCGTGCCCACAGGATCACCAAAGGCACGGCGCATTGAGCACCGTGTCGCCGGCGCTGATGCCAATCCCTATCTTGTATTAGCCTCGATCCTGGCGGGTATTGACTACGGGCTTGAAAACAAAATCGACCCTGGTGAGCCGATGCAGGTGAATGCCTGCGACCGTGTCGATCCAGACCTGCCCCTCACACTGCCACGTGCCCTGGACACCTTTGTCGGGTCTCCCGTCTTGCGCGATTATTTCGGGGATCTGTTTGTCGACATTTATGCAGAGACGAAGCGGCTGGAGTTTGAGAAATTCAACAAGATCATCTCAAACCGTGAACTGGAATGGTATTTGTAGGGTCACCAGCGGTGCCGATCTGATCTTTCATCCTTCGAGACGAAGGCTTTGCCTTCTCTCAGGATGAGGGGGAAGCCAGAAAAAATCATGGTGAGGAGCGCCGAAGGCGCGTCTCGAACCAGAGCAGCCATACTAATGCGGTGCAGCAAGGGGAAGGGTGAAGGTCACAATAGTACCGACACCTTCTTCGCTCTCAATGGTGAGCGTACCTTCGTGCATCTCAACCAGCGAGCGGGACAAGGCAAGGCCGAGCCCCGTGCCCTTGTGTTTCTTGCTGTGCTGAGATTCCACCTGCTCAAACGGTTTGCCTAGTTTGGAGAGGTGTGCCGCTGGAATGCCAATGCCGGTATCCGCCACGGCTATCTTCAGCCATCCGTCTGACGCTTCCGCGGTGATGTTGACCTCACCGCCGGTTTCCGTGAACTTGACCGCATTTGAGAGCAGGTTGAGCAGCACCTGTTTGATTGCGCGCTTGTCTGCGAGGACTGGCGGCTGAACGCCAATCTCGTTGTTAAGGCGAACCTGAGCGATGTCTGCCCGTCCAGCGACGAGGCGCAACGCATCGCGCACGGCATCTGCGACATCGAGATGCTCTAGCTCGAGGGTGAGCCGCCCCGCCTCAATTTTAGACATGTCGAGAATGTCGTTGATCACATCCAGAAGATGCTCGCCACTTGCTTTGATATCGGTCGCGTATTCGTCATATTTCGGGGCGCCAAGCGGGCCGAAGAGCTGCGTTTCCATCATCTGGGAGAAGCCGATAATGGCGTTGAGCGGCGTCCGCAGCTCATGGCTCATATTGGCCAGGAATTCTGATTTGGATCTGTTTGCAGCTTCTGCGCGGGACTTCTCCGCAGCATATTTCTCCGCAAGCTCAACGAGCTGGCCGGCTTGATCCTGAAGTTTCGATTTGGACATTTCGAGGTCTGTGACCGTCGACTGCAACTGATCCTGGTGGGTGGTGAGCGCTTCTTCCTGCGCTTTGATCGCGGAAATGTCTGTGCCGACGCTTACATGGCCTCCATCTGCTGTCGACCGCGTGCTGATTTGCAGCCAGCGCCCACTGGGCAGTCTGATTTCTGTGGCAGCGGCTTCCGGGTCGGACGGCCAGGCGCCTGCGACGCCCGTATCTTCAAAGAGCGCCGCCCGCGTCGTGCCTGCGGTGGCGCGTTCTGCATCAATCTCTAGGAACTCCTGGAACTTGTCATTGCAGGCCAGGAGCGTGTCATCCTTGTCGAAGAGGACAAATGCTTCGCCGATGCTGTCAATGGCATCGCTCAAACGGTCTGTTGCAAGCTGCGCGGAGGCTTCCGCGGTGCGCTGTTCGGATATGTCGATGGTCAGGCCAATAACACGGTCGCCTGTGTTGCGCGGACCGCTCCAAACCTGACCCTTGGCATGGACCCAGATCCAGCTGCCATCTTCGTGCAGCAGACGAAAGCTCGTGTCGTAAGACCGCGATGCTTTTTCCGGCGCAGCGATGATCTCATCAATGGCAGTGACATCGTCCGGATGGGTCAGGGCCTTGATCTCAGTGGGCGTCATGCGCGTGGCAGGTTGCTTGCGCCCCAACATGTCAAACATGGCTTTGGACCAGTAGACGCGGTTCTCCGTAATGTCCCAGTCCCAAATGCCGCACCTGGCGCCTGCAAAGGCCATGTCAAAGCGCTGCTGATTGTCGGCTGCTCTTGCTTGGGCTTCCGATTTTCTCTCGTTGGAGCGGATAAGCGCATATCCAAGCCCAAGGCAGGCCGCACTCGCTAAAGCCGAGAGCATCAAGGGCCGGGAAAGACCCTCCTGCCACCAAAGTGCGCCGTTCGCTGCTGCAAGCGCGACGGTCGAAACACCAAGTGTCAGCTTCTGCGCCCACGTCGTGGGTTCGGCGGTCTTTGGGGGTAGGTCTGCGCCGTCTGTTTCACGCGACATGGCACCTGGCATCTTTTCTCTTACTGTGGCCACAAGGTTCATGCTCTCTGCCCCCTCTTGGCGAGGTCCATCCTAGACCTTCAGAGCGTTTTCAGCACAGGTGAAATCACCTGTGCGTTTCGAAAACGCGGTACCTAAACAACTAGAGCATGTAGGACACCTGCATGCTCTAGGATGCGCCCGCCAATCCCGCAGAAAAGGTGAGTTTCTGCGTATGTGATTCGCTTTTTGATGATTCAAGCGCAGCGGCCACTTGTCCAGTTCAGCCTTGTCGGGGACCGAAAAACAGGCAGGACCGGTGCATTTATGACTCACTTTGTGGCGCGTTCTTAGCCAAGCGATTTGGTCGCAATTTCATAGACATCCTGCGAAATGCCGGGTGTGTTAACCACCTTCTGCAATGCGTCACGGATAAGCGACTGTCGGCCCGCGTCAAATTGGCGCCAGGACCGGAAGGCACCCAGCATCCGGGCAGCAACCTGCGGATTAATCTTGTCGAGCTCCAGAACCTTGTCGCTGATATAGGCATAGCCGGCGCCGTCTGCCGCATGAAAGCGGACCTGGTTGGCTGAAGCAAAACTACCGATCAAAGCCCGCACCTTGTTTGGGTTCGACATCGAGAATGTGGCGTGACTGGTCAATCGCTTAATGTCGTTCAGCGCCTCTGGGCGGGTAGAGGTTGCCTGCAGGGCAAACCACTTGTCGATGACGATGTGATCGTCGGCCCAGCGATCATGAAAGGCTTTGAGCGCTTCATCGCGTTCCGACCCGTCATGGTCCACCAGAAGGCCAAGTGCGGCAATCTGGTCGGTCATATTATTGGCTGTCTTGAACTGCTGGACAGCCAGAGCCCGCCCTTCCGGCGCGTCTGCGGCTACCAGATAAGACAGGCAGACATTGCGCAAGGTGCGGCGCCCCGCGCTTTCTGCGTCAGGCGAATAGGGGCCACCCATCTCAAACCGGTCATAGGCAGATCTGAATTCATCCCAAAGCGTGTCTGCAAGCGAGGCCTTCAGGTTATCGCGTGCTTCATGTATCGCATCCACATCAACATTGGTGGCGATTGTCTGCGCGAGTGTCTGTTCTGCAGGGAGGGTAATGATCTGCGCCACAAACTCAGGCTCTAGTTGAGGGTCGGCAAGTAGACTTTTGATAATGTCTGCAAAAGCATTGCCTTGGCGTTCGTTCTGACCGTTCTGAATCGCATCAATATTGCCGATGAGTATGGCGGACGCATATTTCTGACAAGCTTCCCATCTGTTGAACGGGTCTGTGTCATGCGCCATCAGGAACGTCCAGTCGCGCTCACTTTGATTGGCGTTGAGTTTGACCGGCGCTGTGAAGCCGCGCAGGAGAGAGGGGACGGGCTGTTCGGGCACGTTCTGGAAACGGAAAATCTGCTCCCGTTTGCTGAGCATGAGGACCCGCGAAGTGCCGTTGGGGGCGTCTTCGCCTTCGAGTTGAAGATCTATCTCGCGGCCTCGTGCATCCAACAGTCCAAGCGCAATAGGAATGGGCAGCGCTTCTTTCGTCGGCTGTCCCGGTGTTGGTGCCGTAACCTGGCTCATATTGAGCGTATAGGTCTTGGCTGAGGCATCCCACTTGCCAGCAATCAGAACTTCAGGCGTGCCTGCTTGCGCGTACCAGCGCTTGAACGAAGCGAGGTCCTCCTCCCCACCATCGGCGAGCGACGACAGGAAGTCCTCAACCGTCGCCGCCTCTCCATCGTGACGCTCAAAATAGAGGTCCATACCCTTGCGGAATCGCTCTGCCCCCAAAAGCGTATGGATCATGCGCACAAGCTCCGCGCCTTTTTCGTAGACGGTGGCGGTGTAGAAATTATTGATCTCAATATAGCTGTCGGGACGCACAGGATGCGCCAATGGCCCGCCATCCTCTGGAAACTGGTGCGTCCTGAGCAGGCGTACATCCGCGATCCGTTTTACCGGACGGGAGCGCTGATCACCGGTGAATTCTTGGTCCCGAAAGACAGTAAGCCCTTCTTTGAGGCAAAGCTGGAACCAATCGCGGCAGGTAATGCGATTGCCGGTCCAATTGTGGAAATATTCATGCGCGATGATGGACTCAATCGCGGCATAGTCCGCGTCTGTCGCCGTATCTGGCCGCGCCAGTACATATTTGTCGTTGAAGACATTGAGGCCCTTGTTTTCCATTGCGCCCATATTGAAAGCACTGACCGCAACAATCATGAAGATGTCGAGATCATATTCCCGACCAAAGACTTCTTCGTCCCACTTCATGGAGCGCTTGAGCGCGTCCATCGCATAATCGCACCGATCCTCATTTCCGGGTTCGACAAAGATCCGAAGAGTCACGTCTCGACCGGATTGGGTGCGGAACGTGTCTTCCACCATGGCAAGATCGCCCGCCACCAGGGCAAAAAGATAGGCAGGCTTTTTGAATGGGTCGTGCCATTCGGCATAGTGACGCCCGTCTTCTGTGTCTCCCTGATCGATGCAATTGCCATTGGAAAGCAAAACCGGGGCAAGCTCTCTTGGAGAAACAATCCGCGTGCGAAACTCAGCCATCACATCAGGACGGTCGAGATAGTAGGTGATCCGACGGAAGCCTTCGGCTTCACACTGGGTGCAGAAAATGCCGTTCGACTGATAAAGGCCGGTGAGCGCTGTGTTGGATGCCGGCGAACAGGTGGTCAGCGTTGAAAGGGTGAACGTGTCCGGCAGCTCAGCGATGGTCAAAGAGGCGTCGTCGACAGTGTATTGATTTTCACCCAGTCGCTCATCATTCACTCGTACCTCTTTGAGCGTTAGATGTTCACCGTCAAGCACCAGGGGACCCGTACCGTCCGCGTCAGGGTTCCGCCGCATCTGAAGAACAGAGCGCACCTCTGTTTTCTCAGGATCAAGGGAGACGTCCAGGGAAACAGTGTCCACTAGGAAGGCTGGCGGACGATATTCTTTAAGGAGAACGGGGTGTGGTTCTTCCGTCTTCATGGGATCACAATCTTCTAAGCAAGCGGGGGATGCGCGCAAAGCGCTTCGCGGAACCCCTGAATGTATGCCTTTAAACTGCTGCCGCCAACCGTGCAGCGGCAATTTTAGAGTTTTCTTCTAAACCGCTCCAGGCCACGCCCGTCACCCTCGTGAGTTGTGCCTTTCACCCGATCTATGCCTTGCCGTATGAGGATCCCAGCGTCGTCCACCAACGTATAGGCGGCTGGGACGACGAGGAGGGTGAGGAAGGTGGAAGACGCGAGACCCCCAATCACCAGAAAGCCCATGGCATTGCGGAACTCAGCGCCCTGGCTGACAGAGAAGGCAACCGGGATCATGCCAAAAATGGTGGAAAAGGCGGTCATCAGCACAGGGCGTAGCCGCACCGGGCCAGCACCCAGCATAGCCTCGCGCGACGAGCCGGTTTCGGCTTTCAAATGGTTGGCATAGTCCACGAGCAGAATGCCGTTTTTCATCACAAGCCCCATGAGCGCAAGCAAACCAATCTGGGCAAACATGGTGAGCTCAAGGCCCGACAGTTTGAGTGCGATAAATGCCCCCACAAAAGAGAGGGGAGCTGTGAGCATGATGATCACGGGCTGAACGAAGCTGTTGAACTGGCTCGCAAGGATCATATAAAGCGCTACCAGCGCGACCATGAAGGCAAACCCGATGGCCTGCTGGTTCTCCTTCATGCGCTTGGCTTCACCTTCCGCACTCCAGATGTAACCGGCAGGAAGACCGATCTCCGCGATGATTTCCTCAAGCTTGTCCGTTGCAGGTCCAAGGGACACACCTTCCGGCGTGTTGGCCATAATCATGATGCTGCGGGATCTGTTTTGTCGGGTGATCTGGGCTGGGCCAGACTCAATGTCGAACTTTGCAAGGTTTGCAATATCAATCAACCGCCCATCCGCCGCGCGGATCTGGATCATTTCCAGCTTGGTGACATCGTTGCGTTGGTTTTCTTCAAGCCGTACGCGGACATCGTAGCGAGAACCAAATTCTTCATAGGTTGTGACGTCGGTCCCACCTACAAGTGCGCGCACTGACTCCGCAAGGGTACGCATGCTGATGCCAAGGTCTGCTGCACGACGGCGGTCAATGGCAACCTGAACTTCTGGCTTGCCCGCTTCAAAACTTGATTGAACGTCGGCGAACATGCCACTTGCCCGCATGCGCGCAAGGATCGCGTCGGTGCGTCGTTGCAACACGCCAAGGTCGGCGCCGCTGATGGCATAATTGACGCCAAAATTGGAGCTTCCGCCCCCGGAAATCCAGGGCACTTCTGTGACGGACACTTTCTGCGCTTCGGGTGCAGAAAGTTTCATCTCCGCACGCACTGCATCCATCAACGTAACGATGCCCACGTCCCGGTCAGCCTTCGCAGTGACGCCGATATAAAACTCGGCCTCGTTGACACGCTCCTGCGCGTCCGCGCCGATTGTGTAGAAAACCGTGGTGACATGATCGAGATTGCTCAGACGTAGCGCGACACGGCTCGCAATCGTGCGCATCTGGTCAATGCCGGTCCCAAAGGGAAGGTCAACATTTGCCAGAAACTCCGAGCGGTCGGAACTGCTGTCAAAGGCGATGGGGAGCGTGCGGGCGACCATCACACCGAGTACAATCGTCCCAGTGGCGCCCAACATCACGATCCAGCGATAAGAGAGGGCCAGTCCCAGCAGGCTCCTATAAAACTGTTCAAGCTTCACATAACCGTCGTCAAAGAAACGCGCGACACGGCCCATGTTTTCACGCTTGTCTGCGGCTTCACTCAGCAGACGTGAACAGAGCATCGGCGTGAGCGTGATAGAGGTCAGAAGCGAGACCAACACGGAGAAAGTAATCGCCATGCCATATTGGAAGAAAAAGCGTCCGACCATGCCTTCCATGAAGGCGATGGGCACAAAGACGGCAACGACAGACGCAGTACCCGCAAAGACGGCAAGCCCTACCTGCTTCACACCCAGTGAGGCCGCTTCCATGGGTGGATGGCCTTCATCGAGCTTCCGGTAAATGCTTTCCAGCACAACGATGGCATCGTCAACCAACAGGCCGACAGAAATGGAAAGTGCCATCAGCGTCATCATGTTGATGGTGAAGTCCAGCACATAGAAGGCGAAGAAGCTGGAGATGAGTGCCGTGGGCATAGCAACGGCCACGATAAGCGTGGCCCGGAAACTGAGCAGGAAGACGAGAGTCACAATGATGACCAGAATGACGCCCAGAATAATGTCATCAAAAACGTCATTGGCGGCGGCTTCAATGAACTTGGATGTGTCACGGGCGGAAACGATCCGCACCCCTGGAGGGGCAAGGGCACGAATGCCATCAAGCTCCGTTCGGATCGCCTGAGCGACTTCAACCGTATTCCGACCCGACTGACGACGGACTTCGAGCGAGATGCCGGGCTTACCGTCCAGCTCCGCATAGGATCGTCGGTCCTCCATCCCATCTTCAACACGCGCCACATCGCGAATACGCGTGGGCAGGCCGTCATCTCTGAAATTGATGACAATGTCGCCAAACTCGGCGACAGACGTTACTTCGCCCATGGTTTTCACCGAGAACTCAGATTGCAGCCCGGCGGTTTCCAGTCTCCCGCCAGGGATCTCCGCATGTTCACGGCGCAACGCACTGATCACATCATCCGCCGTCACCGCATAGGAACGAAGCTTTACTGCATCCAACCAGACACGAACTTCTCTGTCGCGGCCGCCCACAACCCGGATGGACCCCACGCCAGAGATGCGCTGGAGATGCTCTTTCACGGTTTTATCGGCAAAGCGGGTGAGATCGCGTATCGGCATATCACCAGCAATCATGATTGACATGATGGGTTGGGAGTCCGGATCAATCTTCTGAACGATGGATTGTTCCGCATCGTTCGGCATTTCGCCTTGAGCAAGCGCAACCTTGTCGCGCGCATCTTGCGCTTTCGCGTCGGCGTCTTCGTCCAATTCAAACTGGATCACGACGGAGCTGCGGCCTTCGGAACTTGTGGATGACAAAGTCTCAATGCCCGAGATCGTATTGACCTGTTCTTCAATGGCGTCGCTGAGTTCGCTTTCAACGGTTTGGGGGGAGGCACCCTCCAGACGGGTCTCAACGGAGACAACAGGAAACTCCACCTTGGGGAAAAGATCGACACCCAGTCGGCCAAGAGAAATCCATCCAAGCGCGACAAGCGCGCCGATTAGCATCACGGCAAAGACGGGGCGTTTGATGGAAACGTCAGAAATCCACATGGGTCTATTGAACCTCGGAAGTCGGAGCAGGAGTGAGCGCCGCCGATGGCTGGCCGTCATCATAGGCGGCTTCAATTTGGACCGGCATCCCTTCGACCAGCGAGCTGACGGTGGGGCCCGTCAGAACTTCTGCGCCCTCGGTGAGACCTTCCAGAATTTCAACCCGTTCCGCATCAATCTGAGAGACCCGAACCGGCATTTGTTTGGCGCGTCCCGCAGCATCTTCAATAAAGACATAGTGATTGCCTTCAATGCCGAGAACGGCTTTGCGGTTTAGGGTTAAGGCTTCGCGCGGGGGTGGGAAGAATTCAGCCCGCGTAAACATGCCCGGTTTGATGAGGTAGTCAGGGTTTCTGAGACCTACCCGAACCTCGGCCGATCGTGTCGTATGATCGACCCGGTCGTTGAAGATATGAATTTCACTGTCATAGACTTTGTCGATCCCATCGACATAGACCCGAGCTTTCGTGCCGACACCGATCTGCCCCACATGTACTTCGGGTACGTTGATGATGGCGCCAACAATGTCGATCTTGAGAACCTGCACAACACCCGATGGTCCACCCATGCCTCCGCCGCCTCCACGGGTTGACATAAACTTCCCTTCATAAATGTCCTGGGAAGTGACAACGCCGTCAAAGGGTGACGCCACAACTGTATCCGTCAACGCCTGCTTCGCTGCATCGAGTCGCGCTCGCGCAATGCTCAAGCGCGCTACGGCGATGTCTGCTTTGGTTTGCACATTGTCGAGCTGGCCAACCGAAGCAACACCTTTGCCGTGGAGTTCTTTGGTCCGATCAAGTTCGCGGCGCGAATTGCGAGATTCAGCTTCTGCCAGGCGGTATTGGGCTTCTAGCTCTTGGACCCGGAGTCGAAATTCCACATCCCTTGTTTTAAAGAGTGGATCACCTTCCGCGACCCGGTCGCCAACACGCACAAACACTTCTTCGATAATTCCATCAACCAGAGGTCCGACGTCGGTCGTTTTTTGAGCAGCGATGGTTCCCGTTCCGGTGATCGGTTTGACAAGCTCTTTAAGCTGAACCTGCGTTGAGAAAACGCTGACGGCAGCGATCGGAGCCGCCTCGACGTCAGACTGCGCCGCTTCCTCTTCGCCGCAAGCCGCAAGGGAAAGGGCCACACCTGCGATAAGCGCCACCCGTACACTTGATTTCATCCATGCACGAAAGGAAAGCGAACGCTTATGGGGGATAAGGGACATTTGCGGCACCTTGAATGTCGGTGAGTAAAACCGGCTGTTGAATTTTTGTTGCTCTAATTATAGTAACTATGGATATTATATCCAGCGTTCCTTTTTCCGTGGTCTCAGGGAGCGAACTTCAGGATAGGCGACCCAAACGAGACGGGGATAAGTTCCGAATGCCCAAGGCAGAAAACGGTGATGATTTCGAGTTTGAGCGCAGATTTGCTTGGTTGATGCACGATGTGCAGCGCCTGATCCGCCGAAACTGGGCCCGTACATTCAAGGCTTCTGGGTCAGACCTTTCCGAGCCGCAGGCGCGCATTTTGGCCAATTTGGAACGCCAGGACGGAGGCCTTACACAGACTCAATTGGCCAACGAGTTGGAGATGGAAAAGGCGCCGCTCGGACGTTTGCTCGATCGCATGGAGGAAAGCGGATACGTCACCCGGCAACAAGATCCGGAAGATCGCCGCGCACGTCGTGTCGTCATCAGTGATCTGGGCATGGGTGCTTTGCCAGACATGCGAGACGCCGCAAGGACCGTGTTCGCGGTCGCCCTGAAAGATGTGCCGGACAAAAAAATCGACACCATGTTGGACGTTCTGGCGTCGATCAAAACAAATCTGAGTTCTCTTGATTTGGACGAGACGGACGTTGATCGGAAACAACGCTCGAAAGCTGCTGAATAAGGCATCCTGCTTGACCCTGCGTCAAAGCTGATCTGCACATCCCGGATCCCCTACGCGAATGGGTCATGCCCAAAAAACCTTTGATTTCTGGGCGTTTAGAGCAAGAATACGCGCCGACTTGACTATTGCTAATCGCGGGGCCGGCCCTAGTTTCTGTTTCAGAAACGAGAGGCCTTGGCCGCTCATAAAACGATCAGGCAATGCATCTGATCGGGACACTTGGGAGACGATATGAATTTCGATTTTTCTGACGACCAAAAACTCTTAAAAGAGTCGGTCAAGAAAATGCTTAGCGACAAATGTGATTTGGGCCGTGTGCGCAAAGTTCTCGACGGCGATCAACCCTTCGCGAAAGACGTGTGGGACGCCCTGGTGGAAATGGGTGTCACCGGCACAGCGATCCCGGAAGAATATGGCGGGCTCGGCCTCGGCGCTCTGGAGCTCTGCGTCGTCGCAGAAGAACTTGGTCGTTCGGCAGCGCCGGTTCCCTTCTCAAGCTCAGTTTATCTTGCAACAGAAGCGCTTCTTGTCGCAGGCACTGAAGAGCAAAAGCAGGCCTGGTTACCAAAGCTCGCATCTGGCGAAGTAATTGGCACTTTCGCGATGGCCGAAGGCTTCACTGCCGCAAGCCCCCGCACGGTTGAAGTCGCCTTTAACGGTGGCAAGCTGAACGGAACCAAGGTTGCGGTGCCCGACGGCGACATTGCCGACATCGCAGTGGTGCTGGCGAATACGGGCGGGTCCGGCGACAAAGCGCTGTCGCTTGTTGTCGTCGATCTGAAAGCAAGCGGCGTAACCATTGAACCCGTGAAGACCATCGACCCAACCCGGTCTCATGCCAACATCACCTTCAAAGACGCACCTGCAGAACTGATGGGCACGGAAGGAGAAGGTTGGGCAAATACAGGTACGGTCTTTGACAGTGCTGCGGTACTGATGGCCTTTGAGCAGATAGGCGGTGCGGAAGCAGCCATGTGGATGGCCCGTGACTATGCACTGGAGCGCTATGCCTTCGGCCGTCTGATCGGATCGTATCAGGCCATCAAGCACAAGATTGCCGACATGTATGTGAAGCTCGAGCTTGCACGCTCCAATTGCTATTTCGGCGCCATGATGCTGAACGATAAGGGCGCGGAACTGCCTGAAGCAGCTGCCGCAGCGCGCATCTCAGCGACGGAAGCCTATCGTTATGCTGCTCAGGAGAACATCCAGGTGCATGGTGGCATTGGCTACACATGGGAGGCAGACACCCAGTTCTATTTCCGTCGCTCGAAGCTCTTGGCATTAGCGCTGGGTAGTGCCCTTGAGTGGAAAGACAAGCTGGTCGCGCGTCTTGAAACCCGCAACGCCGCCTGAACCTTTCCCGATTTATTGAATTTCCTCTGCCACTTTTCAAGCGAAAGATGGGACCATCCATGGATTTTAACGACACAAAAGAAGAAGCCGAATACCGCGCGAAAGTTCGTGCCTGGCTTGACCAAAACGCTGAACGCAAGAAGAGCAGCAAAGACGCGCTCCCCTCGCTTGGCCTTGAAGAAGCGCTGGAGCGTGCCCGCAAATGGCAGGCGACCAAAGCCGAAGGTGGCTTCGCTTGCATCACCTGGCCAAAGGAATATGGCGGCCAGGGCGGGTCTTCCATTCACAACGTGATCTACAGCCAGGAAGAGTCGAAATATCTGGTGCCTAGTGGTTTCTACGCGATTGGACTGGGCATGTGTGTGCCAACGGTTCTCGCATGGGGCACGGAGGAGCACAAAGAGCGCTATGTGGCGCCCGCCATCCATGGCGACGAAATCTGGTGCCAGCTCTTCTCAGAACCCGCAGGTGGGTCGGATGTTGCCGGTCTTCGCACGAAGGCCGAAAAAGATGGCGATGAATGGGTGATCAATGGTCAGAAAGTCTGGACGTCGGGCGCGCACTATTGCGACTACGGCATCGTCGTGGTTCGGACAGACCCCAATGTGCCAAAGCACAAGGGCCTCACCATGTTCATCATCGACATGAAGTCAGAAGGCGTTGAGGTCCGCCCGATTAAACAAATGTCCGGTGAGAGCGAATTCAACGAAGTCTTTTTCACCAATGTGCGGGTGCCGGACTCAAATCGTCTCGGCAATCCGGGTGATGGCTGGAAAGTGGCGCTCACCACGCTGATGAACGAACGCCTCGCTGTCGGCGGCGGCGGCGGCGCGGATTGGGAAGAGCTCATGTCTCTGGGTCGCGAAAGCGAGCTGGAACAGATGGCTGCGATGTCGAACGGCGCTGTGCGCGAACGCGTCGCTGATTGGTATGTACAGACCCAAGGGCTGAAATATACCCGCTTCCGCACGCTGACTGCGCTTTCCAAAGGGCAGACGCCAGGGCCGGAAAGCAGCATTTCCAAAGTGGTCTCTGCCGCAAAGATGCAGGACCTCGGGTCCTTCGCGATGGATTTGCAGGGACAGGCAGGCATCATCCGCGACCGCGAGGTCTCGCCGCAAGGGGCGATTTTCCAGAACCAGTGGATGGGTGGCGCTGGCTACCGTATCGCTGGTGGCACGGATGAAATCCTCAGAAACATTGTCGCTGAACGGGTTCTCGGGCTGCCGCAGGATATCCGGGTCGACAAGGATAAGCCCTACAACGAACTGCCCAAGTAGGTCGCAGTTCGTCGATCAGTCTGAAAGCCCGCGGGGAAATCCTCGCGGGCTTTTTTGTGGAGGGTTTGCTAAGCTCAATCCGCATTCTGAAGGCAGGAGAAGTGCGCTGAGTG
The DNA here is from genome assembly GCA_002695905.1 of Parvibaculum sp. Lineage (GTDB taxonomy): Bacteria > Pseudomonadota > Alphaproteobacteria > Parvibaculales > Parvibaculaceae > Mf105b01. The sequence goes on along the minus strand of NZQM01000076.1, from coordinate 21,722 downwards.
ATAGTAAAAAAAGGCAGCGTTCGAACGCGAAACTGTTCGACAAGGTACTTCTCCCGTATCTCATTATCGGCCTGTTGGTGGTTGTCGGCCTCTATCTCTCTTTGAGCGATTGGGGATTGGATACCTCTCTTGCGGCGATTGAGGAAGAGGGGCGTCTTGTCGTTGTCACCCGCAACTCACCAACCACCTATTATCTCGGGCGCGATGGCACAGAAGAAGGCTTTGAAGTTGACCTAGTCCAGTCCTTCGCCGCAACATTAGGGCAAGGAGTTGGTGTTGAATTTCTGGTGGTTGATGCTGTTCCCGAAATTTTCGAGGCGGTCTCCGACGGGCGCGCACATATCGCCGCTGCGGGGCTGACCGTAACGCCGGAGCGCAACGACGCCTATCGCTTCGCACCCTCCTATGACCGCGTGCGCCAGATCGTCGTGTGTCGGAAAGACGCGAGCCTACCCAAAAGTGCTGCAGATCTTGTCGGTCGGTCCATTGCGGTTACGGCTGGTAGTTCGCATGTGGCTGCTCTCGAAGCTTTGGCGTCCGAGGTTGAGGGACTGGAATGGACAGCGCTGAATATCGGTCCGGAGACCCTCATGCGCCGGGTCTGGGAGCAAGAATATGATTGCACCGTCGCAGACGATCCGGTTTTCAACGTAACGCGGCGCCATTATCCGGAGCTGATAAAGGCCTTTTCTCTCACGGAAGAGGAACCGCTCGCCTGGGTGATTGCACCCGGCGCGGATGAACTGGCCGATGCGGTGGATGCCTGGTTTGCACGGGAGAGCACGGCGAAAGAGATTGATCGTCTGACGGCGTCCCATTTCGGCTTCTTCCCAACGTTTGACTATTTGGACATGGTGCGGTTTCGGCGCGATATCAAAGAGGTCTTGCCGGAATACGAGCGCGATTTTCGCACCAGTGCGCGGCGCAATGAACTTCCCTGGATGCTTCTAGCTGCGAAGGCCTATCAGGAATCCAAATGGGACCCGGATGCGGTGAGCCCCACCGGCGTGCGCGGCATTATGATGCTGACACGGGCGACTGCGGAACGCGTAGGTGTATCAGACCGCACGGATGCGCGCGAAAGCATCTGGGGGGGCGCGCGCTATTTTGCTGACCTTCTCGATCGTGTGCCGGACGAGGTAGAAGGCGATGACCGCTATTGGTTCGCGCTCGCTGCGTACAATATGGGCTTGGGGCACGTGTTTGATGCGCGCGCACTTGCTGAAAGACGAGGGCTCAACAAAAATGTCTGGGTGGAGGTAAAGAAGGTGCTCAGCCTACTTTCCGACGAGAAGGTCTATCCGACGCTGCGTTATGGATACGCGCGAGGTTATGAAGCCCGCCGTCATGTAGAGCAGGTTCGGACCTATTGGCACGTCTTGAAAGAACAACGATAAACTCGACATGTATGAAGCGACAGATCCAATTGGAGAATAATTGATGCGGTTACCAGTCATTGTAAGCATGGGCGGGGTGAATGCCGCAGGCCGGACATCCGGGTTTCAAAGCTTTCGTCGTATGGTGATTGATCTTTTGCCGGAAGCCGAACAGCAGCAGACCCTTGCCGCGTTGGCTGTGATGATGGGTCTTGTTTCAGCGGAGGGCGAAACACATTTCGTGCCAACAGCGGAGGACGCGCCGCGTGATCCTCTAACCTTGGCCGACGTCGCAGAACGCTATCGGGAGCAGGTGTTGAATGGAACCCTGGTCCGACGGGTTGAGAAATCGGTTTTTGATGTCGACGCACTGTACTGGCAGTCGTCTGCGTCCTTGCGATCAGCATCAGAGCAAGAAAATGGGCCGCTCCAATTTGTCTTGGCGGCTGACCAGCTGCCTAGTCGCATTCCAGAAGGCTGGACCGTCGAACCAAGTGATCAAGGCAATGTGCAGGTAACGGTTGCCGGTGATCTTGACGTTAAACTAGAAAATTTCCGGGATTTTCCGATCAAGGCAGCAGGGCAACTGCCGACCGGTTTTGAGATTGCCGATCTCTACAATTCGCGCTTTCAGCCGCGCGGTCTTCAAATGGCTTTGTTCGGGGCAACAGACGCCCTGCGCGCCATGGGCGTTGAGTGGGACACCGTTCTTGAACATATCGAGCCCGATGAAGTTGGCGTCTATTCCAGCAGTGGCTTCGGTCAAATGGACAAAGAAGGCTATGGAGGCATGCACCAGGCCCGCATGAAGGGCGAGCGGGTGACGACCAAGTCCCTGGTCATGGGGGTCAACTCCATGCCAACCGATTTCATCAATGCCTACGTGCTCGCAAATGTGGGCATTGCCAGCAGTTCTGTCGCTGCCTGCGCGACCTTCCTGTCTAATTTGCGCCACGCAGTTTCAGATCTCAGATCGGGCAAGATCAGGGTCGCCATGGTGGGTAATAGCGAAGCGCCAATTGGGTCGGAACTCATGGACGGGTTCGGGACAATGGGCGCACTCGCAAGTGACGCGAACATGATGAAGCTCTATGGCACCGACGAGGTTGATCATCGCCGCGCCAGTCGCCCGTTTGGCGAGAATTGTGGCTTCACGATCGGTGAGTCGAGCCAATATTTCATCCTGATGGATGATGCGCTTGCAATCGAACTGGGAGCGCCCTGCCTTGGATCCATTACCGATGTGTTCGTCGATGCAGATGGCACGAAAAAGTCCATCAGTGCGCCTGGCCCAGGAAACCATATAAGCATGGCGAAAGCGGTGGCTGCCGCATCAGCCGTTGCGGGCAAAGACGCTGTGCGGGAGAAAAGCTTTGTCCTCGCCCATGGATCCAGCACACCGCAAAACCGCGTGTCCGAATCCCAGATTTTTGACCAGGTCGCCAAGGCCTTCAACATCAGCGAGTGGCCCGTAGTCGCAGTCAAAGCCTATCTCGGCCATACCATTGCGCCAGCGAGCGCGGATCAATTGGCAGCGGCGCTGGGAAGTTTCAAATACGGCATTCTGCCGGGAATCCCGACGATTGATGCCGTGGCAGATGATGTTTATCAGGATCGCCTCAGGCTTGGTCCCGAGCACCATCAGACCGCGCCGGAAAATCTTGAAGTGGCAATTCTGAATTCGAAAGGCTTTGGTGGCAACAACGCGTCGGCGGTCGTGCTGTCGCCGGATCGTACCGAAGCGATGCTCCGCAAACGCCATGGGGACAAGGCGATGGCTGTCTACGCCAAGAAGCGTGAAGGGAACCTGGAAGCATCTGCTCGCTACCTGAGCGCGGCTGACCGGGGCGAATATGCGCCCATCTACCGGTTCGGCGAGGACATGATTGACGAAGCTGACATTGAAATCAGCGAGACACGCATATCGATTAAGGGATTTGCCAACGATATTTCCCTGCCAACTGCAAACCCCTATCAGGACATGACTGATTGACTCATTCTTTGTCTGCCATCTCTGCCCAGGCGGACCTGCACCACCAATATTTACTTGGCCTTGAGTTGATGGTCTCAACCCGGGAGGGGCCGGACGTGGTGGGCGAGTGGATGTTCAGGCTCTTCCGCCGCCAACATGAAGAGAAGTTTCTCTCCAGCTTCAAAAAGCTGGGGCTCGACGGTCTGACCGATGCGGTGGCGTGCGCCAAATACCATGTGCTCTCCAATTCAATGGGAGGCGTGGCCGTTGAATTTATGCCGGAGTCGGACAGAAAAGCCTGGGTGCGGTTTCGCTACCCCCGCTGGATGTATGACGGCGCGGTTGTCTGCGGCATTCCCGTCGAAGCAAGCCGAGGGTTCCTGAAAGGTTGGTATGGGCAGAACGGCGTGTCGCTTGGCAACCCGCGCCTCGGTTTTGTCTGTGTCTCCGAAGACATGACGGGCCAGTTCGGTTTCTGCGGCTATTTCAAAGAATATGATCACGACCTGAGCGAAGATGAACGCGTCACTTTTGCCCCGGATGAACGACCTCCAGCCTTTGAGGAAGCCGAGCAGCCAGCGCCACCTGACTCTGAATGGTCAGAGGAACGGCTTGCGAAAGCAAACCGCAACTATGCGATTGAGTATATCCGAAACGGTGTTCGGGAACTCGTGGGTGTATTGGGTCCGGACCGAGCGTTAGAGCTAGGACATCTATCGGCTCGGCTGACCGGTCTCCACCATTACAAAACCATGGCTGCCGCCATTGGTGTCGAAGAGGGCGGACCGGAGAGTGCTGCCAATTTTCTGAGTGCTCTCTTTCAAGGCATGGGCGACGAGACGCGGATTGAAGCGCTCCAAGGTGAGGCTGGATTTGCTGTTCACCAAACGGGCTTGCGCATCGCGCGGGGCTTGGACGGCGCGGAGCGGGAACGCCTTCTCTCCTGCTGGATTGAAATTTGGAAAGGAGCCATTGCGTCGCACCGTGAATTCATGGACGTCCAGGTCACTCAGTCAGACGACGGCCTGATCTGGTTGATCGCACCTGAATAAATCCCGATGTGAGCGTGGGAGTGCGCCGGTCTCTACTTTGGCATTTTTAGGGAGAATTCCTCGAAACCAAAATCCGCTCCGTTGATGCGGAGCGACAACCCCTGTTTGCCACTATAATAGCGCCGCGTCGTGATGGGCTTGATAGCGTGCGCCTTCTCAATCTCCACCCGTTCTCCAGGCGCAAGCGTGAGCTTTTTCCATTTGAAGACTTTGCCAACGCGTTCGCCATTCGCCTTTTTGAAATGGACGAGATAATCGATCACAAGAAATTGCGGCTTTTTGAATGTTGAGGTCAAGGTGGCTGAAAACTGAAGGGCGTCCCCATACTGTATGGTCTTTGTACCGATTTTGATCGTCGGTTCCGCGATCTGGGGAGCCCCCAATCCAAACGCTTCGAGTGTTGGCCTGTGTCCCTGTTTGATGAGGGAGCGGCAGGCATGACGTACAAGTTTTTCGCGCGCAGGGCTTGCAGCCTTCAGCCATTTCTTCGCGAGCTTTGCGACAAGATCCGGATGGTCTTTAGCAATGTCATTTAGATGGTTGGCCACGGACCGGCGGACATACTCTTCTTTGTCATCCCGCAAAGCTTCCAGCAGCGGCAACATCGGGGAGGGGTCGTCAATCAGGCGCGGGAGCTGCATGCCCCAGGGAAGGCGCGGCCGCGTGCCCTCCGACAGAAGACGCCGGACGTGAAAATCCGGGTGGTCGACCCAGTCACTCATGACAGCGAGCGCGCGTTCCTGATCTTCGATCAGGAAATAGCGCACATCAAATTCTGATGAGAAATGTCCAGTCATATCTTTGAGCAGTTCAAGCGAACCTTCAAAGTCTTTCAATCCATGCTGACCGACAACCATGCCGAGTGGAAACATGCCCCAGCCCGTGATCCCCTCCGCATCACTCTGCTGACCCTTTTCGGTCCCGCGCGGATGGAGCATCGCGCGAAGGATCGCGGCGCGTTTTTTTGTCACGGTGGGCAAAGCTTCATGCAGGTGGTCGGCGATCAGCTGAGCTCGTTCCTTCAGCTCCAGGTCGTCCAGCTCCTTTAGGATGGCCTTTTCAAAACCTATGCGCTCAAAGCCTTTTACGTGAGCCTGCAGTTGCGCGCTGATGTGCCCGACCAGGTCAGCTGAGATTCTATTCTTAAACGGTTCCATAGACTTCAGATTTATTAGAAATAGTTCTATCGATAAATTTCATTACTAAAGGTCTGCTGCCAGCTGTCTGTCAGGAGGTTTCAATTTATCTTTCTTTAAGATCAGAAGACCTAGGTTCGGGCGTCAAGTTTCAGGTGATATTTCAATTGTTTTAGAAGCAGTTTGAAATATCGTGACCTGCGCCCCATGTTTCCTCCGGGTAATTGGAGAATCTGTGGGTTTGATCTTGGCCTGACGTGCTCCCCGGAAATGTCCGCATTTAGAGGTTAGTCTGTTCCTTGAATAAGGAGACGGACGATGAAGCGATCACGGTTCACAGAAGAACAGATTATCGGGATTTTGAAAGAGCATCAGGCTGGGTTTTCGGCGAAGGATCTATGCCGCAAGCATGGGATCAGCGATGCCACCTTTTACAAATGGCGCTCGAAGTATGGCGGCATGGCGCAGTGACTACAACTATCACAGACCTCACACCAGCCTGGGTGGGCTGACACCGTGGGAATATGCAAACCGGTCACATGAGGACCAAAACCTGAACAGAGCTAACTTATAAACGAGGACAATCAGGGGAGCACGTCAGCGGGTCAGCTTAACTAGGCGATGTCTGAAGTCACTGCTACCCTGAGCGTCTATAGCAGGGTGTTAAGACCGTTGCCTTCTTTCGCTGATAGCCCACTTAGGAGCCGATGCTGGCTTTCGCCCTGTGCCTGTTATGCTGTCCGATCCAGACGTCCTCCCAGAGGAGTGGGCTGCGCGGCGGAAGCTTTTAAAGACGGGCTTCTTGCGGTGGGGCCTGTACTTGAGGCATAGAGAGGCTCATGAGCACGAAGCCAGAGCCCAGCCGCCGCTTTTCTGTGGCGCCGATGATGGAGTGGACCGACCGTCACGATCGGTTCTTCCTGCGGCTCATCTCGCAGAACGCTTTGCTTTATACTGAGATGGTGACCGCGCCTGCGATCATTCATGGAAAACGGGACTATCTTCTGGGGTTCGACGAGGCGGAACATCCTGTTGCGGTGCAGCTGGGTGGTAGTGATCCCAAACAACTGATCGAAGCCGCGCGGATCGCCGAAGGCTACGGCTATGACGAAATCAACCTGAATGTCGGGTGTCCGTCGGACCGTGTGCAGTCGGGTCGCTTCGGCGCCTGCCTCATGAAAGAACCAGATCTGGTCGCTGATTGTGTCGCCGCCATGGCGTCTGCAGTCCAGGTCCCGGTGACGGTGAAGTGCCGGATTGGCGTGGATGATCAGGACCCGAGAGAGGCTCTTCCGACCCTTATTGAAACAGTACGAGATGCCGGATGCCGCACGGTGATTGTCCATGCCCGCAAGGCCTGGCTTGAAGGCTTGTCGCCGAAGGAAAACCGGACCGTGCCGCGGCTGGACTATGACCTCGTCTACGAGATGAAGCGGACCTATCCCGATCTCGAGATCTGCATCAATGGCGGTATTACCTCACTTGAGGAAACAGAAGCGCATTTGGCGCAGGTTGATGGGGTAATGATGGGCCGCATGGCCTATGAGCGTCCTTATGTTCTGGCTGAAGTGGATCAGCGTCTGTTTGGGTGCGTCACACCTGCGCGAACGCGCCACGAGGTGATTGAAGCTTTCATGCCGTATATGGCGCGGCGTCTGGACGAAGGCGTGACGCTGCACGCGATGACGCGTCATATTCTGGGCCTGTTCCAGGGCATGCCGGGCGCCCGTGCCTGGCGCAGACATATCAGCGAGAATGCGTATAAGAAGGGCGCGGACATGTCCGTCGTCACCGAAGCATTGTCGAAAATTCAAACAGAAACGACAGCAGATCCATCTAGTGATGTCGAACGCGTGGGGGCTTAAGCCATGGAATTTATGGGGCTGGAGCTCGGCGAGCTTATCTTGTTCGCCGGTGCGCTGCTGCTGACGGGAGTTATCGCGGGCATTCTGGCAGGGCTTTTGGGTGTCGGTGGCGGCATCGTCATTGTACCTGTGCTCTTTCATATGTTTACGCTGATCGGGATCGATGAAAGCGTGCGCATGCATTTGGCAGTGGGCACGTCCCTTGGCACGATTATCCCCACTTCCATACGGTCCGTGCGCGCCCATCACAAAAAGGGGGCCGTTGATATCGGTCTTTTAAGGCGCTGGGCTTTGCCCATGCTGATTGGCGTCGCTATCGGAACTGTGGTTGCCGCCTATGTTAACGGGGCCGCGCTGACGGCGGTCTTTGCGACCATCGCGCTTCTGGTGGCGTTCAACATGGCCTTCGCTAAGCAAGAGTGGCGGCTCGGCAATGAGCTTCCTGGGATCGCTGGGCAGGGGGTTATTGCGAGCTCCATAGGTGGTGTGTCGGCCATGATGGGCATTGGTGGCGGGACCTTTGGCGTCACCATCATGACGCTCTTTGGTAAACCCATTCATCAGGCAGTGGCGACATCTGCCGGTCTCGGTCTGCTGATCTCAGTGCCGGGCGCCATCGGCTTCATGATTTCCGGTATTGGTGTAGAGGCACGCCCGCCCTTGAGTGTGGGCTATGTCAACCTGATCGGCCTGGCACTCATCGTGCCGGCCACGGTGCTCGCCGCGCCCTGGGGCGCAAGCCTCGCGCACGCCATCAGCCGCAAGACACTTGCCCGCGCCTTTGCATTCTTCCTCCTGCTGACATCTCTCAGGATGTTCTACGGATTAGCCTATGGATGAGCGGTTCCAACGACTTCAGGCATAGCTAGTGGCCCTGGTTCGAGACGGGCGCAATGCGCCCTCCTCAGGGTGAGATTCATATGATTATAGAAGCCTCGTGATGAGGAGCGCTGCTTGGCGCGTCTCGAAGGGTCAGATTTTCTGATCATACTCGCCGACTTCGGGCTCGTCGGCCAACATCGCGTCCAACGCGTCAAACATGGCTTTCTTGTTTGCATCCGACGTTGGGCTTTCCACAACGACTACTAGGCCCGGTTTGTTTGAAGAGGCGCGGATCAGACCCCAGGTGCCGTCTTCCACCGTCACGCGGACGCCATTCACCGTCACAACGCTGCGAATGGGCTGACCGATCAACTGTTCGCCATTGTCTGCCATGGCCTGAATACGCGCGATGATGCGATCCACAACGCCGTATTTTTTATCGTCCGGACAATGAGGAGACATGGTGGGCGATCCCCAGGTCTTTGGGAGGGCACGTTTGAGATCCGCCATGCTGTGGTCGGGCGCACGGTCCAGCATGTCGCAAATGGCGATAGCTGAAACCAGGCCATCGTCATATCCACGTCCAATCGGCGGATTGAAGAAATAGTGCCCACTCTTTTCAAAGCCGACTAGGGCGTCCAATTCATGCGCCCGGCGTTTGATATAGGAGTGACCCGTTTTCCAATAGTCGGTCTTGGCGCCATTTTCGATCAACACCGGGTCGGTGAGGAAAAGGCCCGTTGATTTCACATCCACCACAAATTGTGCGTTTGGTTGAGTGGCCGACAGATCGCGCGCCAGCATCACACCCACCTTGTCCGCGAAGATTTCTTCGCCTTCGTTGTCAACGACACCGCAGCGGTCGCCATCACCGTCAAAGGCGAGACCTACATCGGCACCTGTCTCCAACACCTTGTCCCGTATGGCATGGAGCATCTCCATATCTTCCGGGTTCGGATTGTAGCGGGGGAAGGTGTGGTCCAGCTCGCAATCAAGGGGGATCACCTCAACGCCAATGCCGTCAAGAACTGCTGGTGCAAATATGCCCGCGGTGCCATTGCCGCAGGCAGCAACCACTTTCAGTTTGCGCTTGATCTTGGGGCGATCCACAAGGTCCGCGATGTAGCGTTCTCGCATATTATTCACATACGTATAGCTGCCCCCCGGGCGCGCCTGATAGGTGCCGTTCAGAACGATTTCGCGGAGCGCACTCATCTCGTCTGGACCAAAGGTCAGAGGGCGCGCAGCCCCCATTTTGACGCCGGTCCAGCCGTTTTCATTATGGCTCGCGGTCACCATGGCAACTGCAGGCACATCCAACGCGAACTGAGAGAAATAGGCGGTGGGCGAGAGCGCCAATCCGATGTCGAAGACTTCCGCGCCAGCGGCCATCAACCCATTCATTAGCGCCTGCTGGATCGAGCCGGAATAGGACCGATAGTCATGCCCAACAGAGATGCGAGGATCGACCTTCAGATCGTGCAGTAAAGTCCCAAGCCCCATGCCCAGTGCCTGGATGCCCCGCAGATTGATCTCGTCGGGAAAGAGCCAACGGGCGTCATACTCCCGAAACCCCTGGGGGGCGATGAGGGGAGCGGTTTCGAACTCTTCCGAGTTCTGCGCAATCGAGGGGCTGGGCTTAGGCAACATGCGAACTTGTCCTTTGCATTCTGCAATTCCCGCTCAAAACGTGAGCGGCGCAGATCTTATACAGGCATTTATGTAAAGGGTCTGCGAAATTGGTGCCAGCAGGACAGTGCATCGCTCGCGGCCTACAACAAGGCTACTCGCGCAGCATCAGCCTATCACCCGAAAGCTCAACCGCGCTTAGTTTCCCTAGAAAACTCATGCCCAGGAGAGACTGGGTAAGGCCAGACTGAGAAACAGATGCGCGCACACCCCGGACCGTGATTGTGCCGACCGAGACTTTGTCGAGCGTGATTGGCGCCGCATAGGCCACACCGTTCGCGGTTTGGTATTGCAGGCGGTAGTCGAGCGCATCCAAATCAAAACCAAGTCGTTGAGCATCGAACGGTGTGAGGGCAACGTGGCTCGCACCTGTATCGACCAGAAAACGCACATGAGTGCCATCGACTTTGGCATCCGCGAAAAAATGTCCGTTGCCGGTGCCCCCGAGGCTGACGACGCCGGGCCGGGCCTGAACCGCTGGTGTCACCAAGTGCTGCGTATCGGGAAGCGGGAGGGCGCGGGTTAAATCTTGGCGATAGGTGTAACCGATGACCAGAGTGAGCGTGATGGCGATCCAACTCATCGCTTGCCGCAGCGCGAGGCCTGCATTCGCCCGCCATCCGACGAGGATGCTGAGTGCGACACACCCAAGCAGACCAGCTGCGGTCAGGAGGCCCGATTGGCCAAACAGCGTTGCAACCAGCTGAGGCTGCGCCTGCACCAACGCAAAGAGGGCGGCGGTCATCGCAAGCCCAGCCAGACCGACCCATGTCCAGGTGTTCTTTCTCATAAAGGGATTATGGAGATCGGTCTTTGCAGGAGAGTGAACAATAATCAACAAATTCTACCGGGTTCCACATCTACCAAAGGACGGAATTTGGTTGTTTTCCGCAAAAAGCCAGCACATTCATAGATTGGACTTGATAGAGCCAGGCAAGCGTCTTATTTACGTATTTGAATCGGATAAATATTTATTTCACTGAAAAAAAGGTAAAATGAGCCGATCGGACAAAATCGTGCCTCTCAAGGGGACCCGAGAAAAAGCGACGTCGCAGACTGTCGCTGGTCTTGATCTGCCCATTTTCGAAGCGGGCTGGGTCTGGCTCGCAGGCGCCGGACCAGGCGATCCAGGTCTGCTCACCCTGCATACGGTCAACGCCCTGCAACAGGCAGATGTGATTGTGCACGACGCGCTGGTGAGTAATGAGATTCTCTCTCTCGCATCGCCTCAGACCGAAAAATTCTACGCCGGTAAGCGTGGCGGCAAGCCCAGCGCCAAACAGCGGGACATCTCTGCGAAACTTATTGAGCTTGCGCGGCAGGGCAAACGGGTGCTGCGCCTCAAAGGCGGCGATCCATTTGTCTTTGGACGCGGCGGTGAGGAAGCGCTGAGCCTCGTTGAAGCGGGCATTCCTTTCCGAGTGATCCCCGGTGTTACGGCAGGTATTGGCGGCCTTGCCTATGCTGGCATTCCGGTGACGCACCGCGACACCAATCATGCGGTGACGTTTGTGACGGGCCACATGGCAGGCGGCGACGTGCCGGAAAACCTCGATTGGGCGGCGATTGCGAAAGGCTCGCCAGCCATCGTGCTCTATATGGCGCTCTCCCATCTGGACGCGATTGTGAAGCTCCTCCTTGAGAACGGACGTTTGCCAAGCGAGCCCATCGCCTTTGTGCGGAACGCAAGCCTGCCCGACCAGGAAGTACTGGAAGCAACGCTCGGTACGGCTGTTGCTGAAATCAAACGCACAGAGTTTAAAGGCCCTGCCATCATCGCGATTGGTGAGATTGTTCGGATGCGCCAGAGTCTTGATTGGCTCGGCGCTTTAGATGGTAAAGCCCTGAAGACCGATCCGCTTGGCACACGGTCGGTGGAAGATACGGCCTAAGGTTATTCCGGCGCGACCAGGCCGACCTCGGCGAAACGACCGTCCAGTTCATCCATGATCACATCACGCTCTTCATGGCTATACTGGCTCCAGCCACCAATTTCTTTCAGCGTGCGCCCACATCCACGGCAAAAACCCAACCGGCCGTCGACGGCGCAGAGCCGCTTGCAGGGACTTCTGATGGGATCGGTCGACATTGGGTTCACTCTCTTCTTTGATGTCGCGACCTTACAAGCCAAACCTTGATTTGGCCATTAGGCGCTGAACGCTCTATATAGCCCAGCAAAAGTAAAAGTCAGGAGCCACCGATGGACCGTGCTGCAACCGGCCTGCCGTTTGATGATATTCGCCGATTAATTGAGGGGCCGCCGCTTCCCGACAATGAGGCCGCCGACCGTGTGCAGTCCCAGAGCGAAGTTGGTCTCGGGAAGCTTCAGGATTTAGGTGAATGGCTGGCCGCCTGGCAGGGCCGTCCCGACCCGGCCATTACTCAGCCGCTGATCGCCGTCTTCGCTGCAAACCACAACATTCTCGATCAGGATGTTGCTGGAGACCCCATGTCAGCCACGCAGGAGCGCGTGGAATTGATTGCAGCTGGTGGCGCTGCCGTCTCCCGTGCAGCCCTTCAGAGCAATGTTGGCCTCAAAGTCTTTGATTTGGCGCTCGATCTGCCGACGCCTGATATCACGCTGGAAGACGCGCTGGACGAGGCAGCCTGCGCTGCGACCATGGCTTTTGGGATGGAAGCCATAGCGGGCGGCGCCGATTTGTTGTGCGTGACCGACTTAGGGGCAGGGAATCGCACCGTTGCCGCAGCCGTTGCTCTAGCGCTCTTTGGCGGGACCGCAGAAGATTGGCTTGCCGGGGAACCAACGGACACAAAGGGGCAGAACCAAAAAAGGGCCGTGGAGAGCGCTGTGGCGCGCCTTGAGGGCGATGTCAGTGATCCTCTGGAGGTTCTGCGTCGTGTAGGCGGGCGTGAATTTGCCGCAATTGCTGGGGCTATCCTGGCAGCGCGCTATCAGAAGATACCCGTCCTTCTGGATGGACCAGTTTCCGTTGCGGCAGCAGCTGTTCTAAGGGCCTTGAACCCGGCAACGATTGCGCATTGTCGTGCGACCCACGCAGACGCGGACAGCGGTCATCACCGCCTCTTGACGGAGCTGGGTCTAGAGCCACTTCTTGATCTTCGCCTGCAAGGCCGCAGCGGGTTGGGATCAGTCTTGGCCGTTGATCTGTGCAGATCTGCAGCCGTCGCTGTTCAGAAACCGGGCGCTTAGTTTCCTTGCAGATTGACAGTTTGTCAGTAAAATCCCGCCAAATCTAATCGCCGGAGACCCCGCTTCGGCAGTTGGGCAGAATACCCAGCCAGAACACCCAGGAGGTACTTCCAATGGACATGAGTTTCTCGTCAGAAGACCTGGCGTTTCGCGATGAGGTGCGCACTTTCATCGAAGAAAACTATCCACGCATCACGAACACTCGTTCCCGCGGCGACATGAGCCGAGACGATATGCTTGCTTGGCATAAAATTCTTGCCAAGAAGGGGTGGGTGGCGCCGAAATGGCCTGAAGAGCACGGTGGGTGCGGTTGGACCATTACCCAACGCTACATTTGGAATGAAGAATGCGCACGGGCCGAGACCACTCCGCTTCTCCCCTTCGGCCTCACAATGGTTGCGCCGGTGATCTACACCTACGGGAATGAAGAGCAGAAAAAGCGTTTCCTTCCGGGCATCTACAACGGCGATGACTGGTGGTGTCAGGGCTATTCAGAACCTGGTGCCGGGTCTGACCTTGCGTCGCTCAAAACAAAGGCTGTTCGCGAAGGCGATCACTACATCATCAACGGTCAGAAAACCTGGACAACCTTGGCGCAGTTCGCTGATTGGATGTTCTGCCTGGCGCGCACCGATCCCGATGCGAAGATGCAGGAAAGCATCTCTTTCTTTCTCATCGACATGAAGACACCGGGCATTGAAGTCCGCCCCATCATCACAATGGACGGCGCCCACGAGGTTAATGAAGTTTACCTTGATAATGTCAAAGTGCCCGCTGAGAACATGATCGGCGAGGAAAACAAAGGCTGGACCTATGCCAAATTCCTGCTGGGCAACGAGCGCTCAGGGATCGCGGGTGTTGCCCGCTCTAAAAAGGCAATTGAGCGTCTGCGCAATATCGCAGCCAGCGAGCTTATGGACGGCGAGCCGCTGATCAAAGACGGTGAGTTTGGTCGGAAGATCGCAGAAGTCGAGATCGACCTCTCAGCACTGGAAGTGACCGAATTGCGGACGCTCGCGGCTGAAAGCAAGGGGCAGGGGCCTGGGCCTGAAAGTTCCATTCTCAAGATCAAGGGGACGGAAATCCAGCAGCGGATTACAGAGCTTGCTCTGGAAGCTGTCGGAAACTACGCCTTTGTATATGCGCCACATGGTCGGGAAGAAGGTGACAATGCCTTCACACCCGGACCGGAATACTCCATCGGGGTGGCACAGAACTATCAGAACATGCGGAAAACCTCGATCTATGGCGGATCGAACGAAATTCAGCATAACATTATTGCCAAAATGGTGTTGGGCCTCTAACACATAGGCCAATAGCCAATTAAAGGGTGTCGCTCGTAGAACCATCTGCGGGCGGTCACCTCAAAAAACACAGCAGAGCGACGACCGCAGGGAAGAACCATCATGGACTTTTCATTTACTGAAGAACAAACACTGCTGCGCAACACCGTGCAGAGCTTCCTTCAGGACAAATATGATTTCGACACACGCCGCAAGATTGCTGCGAGCGCGGACGGATGGAGCAAGGAAATCTGGGGTCAGTTCGCTGAACTCGGCCTTCTGGCAGCTCCTTTCTCTGAAGAACAGGGCGGCCTTGGCGGCGGTCCGATCGAAACCATGATCCTTATGGAAGAATTCGGTCGCAACCTTGTGATTGAGCCTTTCATGGAAACAGTCGTTATTTGTGGCGGTTTTCTCCGTGAAGCAGGCACAGCTGCACAGCAGGAAGCGCATGTTCCCGGCATCATTGGTGGCGAGAATGTCTGGGCATTCGGCTATGCCGAACCCCAGGGTCGCTACAATCTGGCGGATCTTGTTACCACAGCAAAAGCTGATGGCGACGGCTATGTCATCAACGGGTACAAGGCCGTTGTTCTGGGCGCGCCATGGGCAGACAAGCTCATCATCTCCGCCCGCACGAGCGGTGGTCAGCGCGATGCAGACGGTGTCTCGCTCTTCATCGTGGACAAGTCAGCCGCTGGCGTTTCCACCCGCGACTATCCGACGGTCGACGGTCGTCGGGCCTCCGAAATCACACTGGAAAATGTGAAAGTCGGAGCAGACGCTGTTATCGGTGAAGTGGGCAAAGCACTCCCGCTCATCGAAAAAGTCACGGACCAGGCAATTGCCGCGCTCAGCGCTGAAGCTGCCGGGGGCATGAAAGAGCTAAACGACGCGACAGTCGAATATTGTAAGACCCGTAAGCAGTTCGGTGTGCCGATTGGCAAATTCCAAGTTCTGCAGCACCGCATGGTCGACATGTTCATGGCCTATGAGCAATCTGTCTCCATGACTTACATGGTGACCCTGAAACTGGGTGAGAGCGAAGAAGAGCGTCTCAAGGCAGCATCAGGTGCGAAAGTTCAGATCGGCAAAGCAGGTCGTTTCGTTGGTCAGCAGGCAGTTCAGCTCCATGGCGGCATGGGCATGACCGATGAACTCAATGTTGGGCACTACTTCAAACGTCTGACAATGATCGACACCCAGTTCGGCAATGTAGATCATCACCTGACACGCTATTCGTCAGCTGCATAACGCACCTGACAATTGGAATGAGAAAGCCGCGGGATCTAGGTCACGCGGCTTTTTCTATTCGGGTTTTATGGATAGGCTTTTGAGAGCCGGTTGATGGAGTCTGGGCTCGCCAACAGCACCCGGTCGCGAGGGAAGATCACACTGGCATGCGTGCCGACGCCTAACTTGCTCTCAAGGGTGAACAGGCCGCCATGAGCTTCTGCAAGGCCTTTGACGATGCTCAGACCAAGCCCAGTGCCCGACCCCGGCCGGGAAACACCTTCCTTGCCCTGGCCGAAGGTCTCCAGAACCTTTTCTAACTCATCCTCAGCGATCCCCGGTCCTTCATCGCGGACACCTATGCAGAAGGATCCGTCAGCCTCATAGTCGGCAACGATGTGGACCCGGCTGCCGCTTGGGGCGAACTTTACCGCATTGGTGAGGAGGTTTAGCCATATCTGCCGCACTGCACGTTTGTCTGCATGCAGATCGGGAAGCGAACCGCTGAACTGTCTTTCGATTCTGATGTCGTTGACGCTGGCTCGCAGCTCCAGGAGCTTCCGGCAATCCTCCGCAACACCAGATAGGTCGACCCGCTCTTCAAAGATTGAATACTGGCCGGCCTCAATCTTGGAGAGATCGAGAATATCGTTGATGAGGGCAAGAAGATGCCGACCGCTTGAATGAATGTCGCCTGTATATTGAAGATATTTTTCATTCTCGAGCGGCCCGAAAACCTCCCGGCTGATCACTTCGGAAAACCCGATAATTGCATTGAGCGGTGTGCGTAGCTCGTGGCTCATATTTGCAAGAAACTGAGACTTGGCTCGGCTTGCATCCTCTGCGGTCGCCCGTGCTTCGTCTGACTTCTTTTTTGCTTGGGATAAAGCTTCAATCAGCTCTGTCTTCTCAATTGACATTTCAATCATGGCGCGCGCGGAGCGATTGATGCGAACCGCGTGTGCCGCCATGGACAAAAAGAACATGCAGTATGCGACGGCCATGCCCCAATAAACCGGGTCTGGATGGCCAAGCAGGCTCGTCAGCATGAAGACGGAATTGATCCCGGCTGCGCCAAAAAAAGTTGGCAGGTAGGCGGAATTCAAAAGCGTGATAGGCGCAAGAGATATTGCAATCACGGCAAGCAGATAGAAATTGTTGAGCAGGATCCCATCCGCCCAAAAAAGCACGATGCACGAAGCCCATATGCCACTATAGAGGACAGAGCAAAGAACCAGTCTCACCGCCCACCTACGCTTCTGCTGAACGGCAAGGATCGAGTGTTCCGACACTTTCAGGAACGCGCGAGCATTTGCGGAGTTAACCACCTGGGCAAGGGTGAGGACCACGGCCCAACCCAGAATGATCTGCCATTCGCTCCAAAACAGAAAGGTCGGTGCAATGACATAGACGGTTGGAAGGTTTTGCTTGTAACCCTCGGCATGCGTTGTCGCGAGCTGCCGCATGAGCTGTTGGACGACCGGAGCACGCCGCTCGTCGACCGGCCAAAGGCCAGCCCACCAGTTCAGCACTTTACTCATGGTCCCAGAGCCCCCCGGCACGGCTGGGCCGCTAAATCTGCGGTCCCTCACTTCAAGTGCGGGGAGCCTCGGCCAAAAGTGTTAAAAACAACTTCGAGGAATTGGTTAAAAAACTTTTGAAGGACCAGAAAACTGGTGGAAAACTGGGCCTGTTTCGTGCTGATCTACGGACAGTTGCGACATAAGCCTATAGAATAAAACAATAATTTCCGCATGGCGCGGATAAAACGCGGGGAAACAAAAGTCCATGTCAGATCCACTTATTTTCGAAAAAGATGGCCACGTCGTTACACTCACCATCAATCGGCCCGAAAGTCGCAATCCTTTAGGTGAGGCAGAGGACGCTGAAAACTTCACGCAAGCGGCGAGGCGTATCAATGAAGACATGGATGTCCGCTGTGTGATCCTGACAGGCGCCGGATCTGCATTCTCTGCTGGCGGTAATGTAAAAGCCATGCGCGAGAAGGGCGGGGGCTTTGGCGGCCCAGGTGTGCAGATCGCAGATCGATACCGCAACGGCATTCATCGCATCGTACGATCAATCTGGAACACGCAGGTTCCGGTTATCGCTGCCGTAAACGGCCCAGCCATTGGTCTGGGAAATGACGTGGCCTGCATGTGCGACACCCGCATCGCCTCAGACAAGGCCAAGTTCGGTGTAACATTTCTGAAAATTGGTCTCGTGCCGGGTGATGGAGGCGCATGGCTGCTGCCGAAGATCATCGGTATGGCCCGCGCGTCGGAGCTGTTCTTCACCGGCGATGTGATCAGCGCTGAGAAAGCGGAAAACTGGGGCCTTGTGTCTGAGGTTGTTCCTCATGACGAGCTGATGGCACGGGCGAACGAACTTGCAGAACGGATCTGTGGTCAGTCGCCCAACGTGCTCCGTATGACCAAACGATTGATGCGGGAAGGCATGATGAACTCCTATGACACGGTTATGGAGATGTCGGCCAATATGCAGGCACTCGCGCATCACACGGATGACCATAGGGAGGCGCTAGACGCCTTCTTTGAGAAGCGCGCGCCGTCCTATAAGGGGCAGTAGAGCGAGAATACGTAGGGTATCTGGCGAGTTTTGAGGCGGTGCTGAACATATCTGCACCGCCTTTTTGCCCGTTTTTGACGAGGCTTTTCGTTGCTGATTGGCCCTTCAGCCATTAAAGTCCGGTCAAATTCAAAATCCACAATATGCAGGGAGAAATTCCATGGGCGCGATTGGCGTTGTAGCGACATTGAAAGTGCAGGCAGGCAAGGAAGCTGATTTCGAAGCAACCTTCAAAGATCTGCGGGACAAAGTTCAGGCTAATGAAGACGGCAATCTTCAGTATGACCTAACCCGGTCAAAAGCAGATGCTCAGACTTATGTGATCATGGAGAAATACGCGTCCCAGGAAGCGCTCGAAGCACACGGACAGACGGAATATTTCAAGGCGGCCGGCCCAGCACTTGGCGCTGTGCTCGCGGGCGCACCTGACATTCAGTATCTCGATATCCTCGACTGATCAGTCGGGCTCAGTAGGAGACATTCATGGACCTCTCTTTTAGTCCAGAAGACGAAGCCTTCCGCAAGGAAGTGAAAGACTTCATCGCAGAACACTACACGGATGACATCCGTGACCAGGTGTCGCGGTCGAAGAACGGCTATATCGACAAGCATCTGCACGTAAAATGGCAGAAGGCGCTGGCGAAAAAAGGTTGGGCAACGCCCAACTGGCCAATTGAGCACGGCGGCCCAGGCTTTACCGCAACACAGAAATACATCTTCGACGTTGAAATGAGTGGGGCTCACGTACCGCACACAGTGCCTTTTGGCATTACGATGGTTGCGCCGGTTATCATGAAGTTTGGCACCGAGGAACAGAAGAAGAAGTTCCTGCCCGACATTCAGGAAACAAATGTCTGGTGGTGTCAGGGGTATTCTGAGCCAGGCTCGGGATCAGACCTCGCCTCTCTGCAGATGAAAGCCGAAAACAAAGGCGATCATTATGTGCTGAACGGCTCCAAGATATGGACGTCAGTTGCACAGCATGCAGACTGGATTTTCTGTCTTGTGCGGACATCCAATGAGGGCAAGCGCCAGGAAGGCATTTCCTTCGTGCTGGTCCCAATGGATTCTCCGGGTGTGAAAGTCGAACCCATTGTCTGTCTCGATGGCTCACCGGCACCGCACCAGGAAGTGAACCAGGTCTTCTTCGATGATGTGAAAATTCCGATTGAGAATCGCATCGGTGAAGAAAACAAGGGCTGGACTTACGCGAAATATCTGCTCGAGTTTGAGCGCGGCAATGCCTATTCGCCGGGCCTTTATCACTCACTTCAGAACATCCGCAAGATTGCCGCTGACACAGACATTGATGGTGGCAAGCTGATTGATCAGCCGGAATTCAAAGCCAAGGTTTCCGACATTGAAAACCAGGTGCGCGCCATGGAATTCACCGAGTTGCGGATTTTCTCCGCACTTTCAACGGGCGGCAATGTTGGTCCTGAAAGCTCGCTTTTGAAATGCCGCGGTACGGAACTGCAGCAGGCATGCACAGAGCTGGCGCTGGAAGCAGTGGGGTCTTACGCACAGCCTTATGTTGAGGACACGCTGATCCAGTCCAACGAACCGGATGTGGGCCCGTCTTACGCTAAGGTAATCGCGCCCTATTATTTCTCTGTTCGCAAGACCTCGATTTTTGCGGGCTCGAACGAAGTACAGCGCAACATCATGGCGAAAGCGGTGTTGGGTTTGTAAGCGTTTCCAGCAAAAGTGCCAAAATCGTACTTAGCCGGTTTTGCGTCCGGAAACGCGCCTATAGAATGAGGGAGTGGATTTCGATCCGCTCCCTTTTTTGTTCGGGAGACAACATGTCCGTTCATGACGTGACTATCCGAAAAGCCAAAGACACAGACATTCAGCAACTCGCTGAAGTCTGGAACAAGAGTTGGCATGCGGGACATGGGCATTTAGACCCCATAGCAGCCAAGTTCCGTGATCTGCCCTATTTTGAAGCCCGCATAGGCTCCGGCTTGGCGCGCATGATTGTTGCGGAGGAAGACGGGAAGATCGTCGGCTTTTCAGGGTGGGAGGGGGACGGTATTGGGCAAGTGTTCATAGCCCCAAGCCATTTCGGAAAAGATGTTGCGCCGCGCTTGCTGGCCACGGTCGAGGCAGTCTTAAAGGCAGAGGGTCATGAGCGCATTTGGTTGCATTGCGCGGTCGGAAACGACCGCGCGCGTCGTTTTTATGAAAAAAATGGATGGTACGTCGCACGGGTGTTTGACGATGAGATCGGAACCCGCGAAGGTCCTAGGCCAATGCGTGCCTGGCATATGGAGAAGGATATCTAGGACCCGTCGGATGGAGCACCTCGCGATGACCGATCATCTGCATCACCTATATTTTACAAAACTGAACAGTTAAATATGCTTCAATGTGGAAAATTGATCGCGATGGCAGTCTGAAAAACTGGGAGAAACCACATGAGCTTTGCGCATCCGGAATATTTGATCTCGCCACAGGCGCTGGCGGACAAGCTGGGCAATGACAATTTGCGTCTGTTTGACGTGTCTTTTTATCTCAAACCCAACCCGAAAGGCGGGATGATCCCAACATCAGGACAGGCGGTCTATGACAAGGAACATATTCCCGGCGCGGCGTTCCTCAATCAATATGACCAACTGACCGACAAGAACAGTCCGGTCGGCTTTACCCGGCTTCCAGATGATGAGCTCATCCAGGCATTCGCTGATGCGGGGATCGGTGAAGACAGCGATGTTGTCTTTTACTCAACAAGCATGACCATGTGGTCAACCCGCGCTTGGTGGCTGTTGAATTATTGCGGGCACAAGAAAGCGGCCATTCTCGATGGTGGATTGAAAGCATGGAAAGCTGCGGGTCTTGAACTGTCAACGGAACCAGCTAGCTACAGCGCAACAGAGTGGACCACAGCAGCTCTCGGTCAGCATTTTGTAGATAAAGAGGATGTTGTTGCAGCCATCGACAATGCCAGTATCTGCACCGTGAATGCGCTCTCACCGGAAGTCTATGCAGGAACAGGAGATCATCACTATGGTCGCCGTGGACACATTCCAAACAGCATCAATGTCTACTATGACACGCTCTTGGAAGACGAGAAATTCCGATCACCTGAGGAAATCAAACAATCGCTGAGCGATGCGGGGCTGTTGGATGACCGACCTGTCATCGCTTATTGCGGTGGCGGGATATCAGCAACCATTGATGCGTTCGCCTGCCTGATGTCAGGCAAAGAAGACGTGGCGGTCTACGACGGCTCAATGGGCGAGTGGGTGAGAGACACGTCACTGCCACTTGTGGAGGGTAGTGAACCTTGACGGCCTCAACAAGTGGCAGTGACGCGTCTTGAGAACGTACCTCTGTCCCGGCTTGCGTAAGGAGAAAGTGCTTTAAGTGTGGGGTCTACACGCGCGGATCAGTCCTTCAAAAATGAGTGCCCCAGGGTGCGTAGTCTCGAGCAGTTCCTGATGCCATTGAATGCCTAAGGCAAACTTTTGGGAAGGAACCTCAATCGCCTCGATGATCCCGTCTGGAGCGTGGGCGCTTGCAATGACAGA